>JABGWD010000398.1 GCA_018645725.1 Opitutia bacterium | reverse complement strand
CCCCGTCATTGCGAACAACGCCCACGGCCCCGGGTGGAGAGACGTTCGATCAAAACGTCTTGGTCGCAAGTGGTCAAGAATCCACTCGTCCCCCAAACCGCAGAGATGGCCGAATGATACGAAATCATGACCTCGGTGACCGCCAACGGTTCATCTTGTGCCTCGCCAAGTGGCAAGAGTGTCACGTAATTCTTCGGAATTTTTCTTCCCGAGAGCGAGGGGGAAAGTGTTCTCGCCCGGGCGAATGGTAACTCGAGCGAAATCCAAACTGGGACGGAGAGTTTGCTTGTCGTAGTCCACTCCGACCAAGAGAGCCTCGCCGGAAGGAATCCAACTCTCCCCGTCGACCAATGCGCACGAGTTCTGCCCACGGTAGACCACTCGGACTTGGGCGCGACCACCGCCAGTAGGCCGCGAGGAACCTGAAAAATCAACGTTCACCTTGGCCGCAACCTCGCGCTGGCCAGGTTTGTCGAGGTTGTGCCACCCAGTCCTTACCATGGTGAATTGTCGCTCTATTCGACGCATGTCCTCGCTCTGAATGGAGCGATAATATTCATTCTCGCTGGCCTGGCTTTGGATTTTCTCGGCTAGGCCCAAGAGATTCTCCCCACCGGGGATTTCTTGGATGGCGGACAGTTTGGAGATTTCCGGATATTGCCGAAAACCGAACTCCCATGGGTCGTACATGCTCTTCAGTCCACCCGTTCTCTGCACGGAAGTTTTTCCCGGCGCCGCCTTTCTGAAAAGGATGATGGCTCTCCCCTTCGAAAGAGAAACGCTTTTGCTCCCTCTTGCCAACTGTCCTCTCACCTGCAGCGAACCCTTCAGGCAACCGATGATCGTACTGAATCCTCCTCTTCCTTCCGATTTGTGCTGAACGAAAAACGTTCCTTGCTTTCCCCTTGGGACATCCACCTCACCCCAAGGAAAGCGCGTTCGTACGATTGAGTCGTTCCTTACCACAGGCGTCTTGCACAAAAAGCCCCCGGACATCATGCGATGCTTCAAGACAAGGGCGGAGCGTCCCTGTTGCTTGGTCATGGTGAACCACTCTTCGGGTTTCCGTTGCACACCCTGCTGTCGAAAGCTCTCTATCTCCAGCATGCGGGAAAGCGAAGCATCCACGACCATACCATCAACCCGTTGAGAAGATTGGAGCGGATACAGGCGAACCCCGTTCGAAAAAACGACTTTGCCTCCGATCGACTTGCCTTCGGTCCTTCCCGCCACCTGAGCCGTACCCTCAAGCGCCTCGCCGCCCTTGGGAAGCTTGGCATAATCCAATTTGCGACTTCTCCAGAAATGACTCAACTCCCCCAGTCTTCTGCCCTCCAAACTGCCACCAAGCAAAACGATTGATCCTTCGCGTGGCTCCAGAGCTCCTTTTGCAGGTTTGCTCGAAGTGGGCTTGGAAAAATCGGCCTTTTCCCATTTGACCGCGCTTCCCTGCTCGACTCCGTGATACAAGCCCATTCCCTCCGTGCCTTTGTCCGCGTCGGATGCAAACTTTACGCCAATCCCCTTTCCCTTGATGATTCGCAGGGGTTTGCCTGAGGACGAAGCCTTGAGGTGAATCATTCCTCCCGTCTCCAGCAAGCCATCGGGGCCATCCGTGGTCAAGCCGGTCATCAGGATGTCGTGAAAATCGTAAAACTCCATGACTTCCAGCTTAACCACCGCATCATTTTCCAGGCTTTGGCCATCCGCATACTCAAAAACGCCCGGATGAACGATGAGATTGGTTCCTTGCTTGCAACGGAAGACAATCCCTTCGCCGTGGCTGAACCCACGATCGGTTTTCGGGGCGGATGCCCAGCGGGCTCTCGTCAAGGTATCGGGTTCGGGCTTTTCGGATTCGACAAAATCCACCTGGTTTTTCTTCTTTTCGTCAAACAAACTGGAATCGAAGGCCAGGGCTTCGCCACCCGCCGTATCGTCAAAAACCAGCTCATCATGGCTTTCTTTGCCATTGACCGGGGCTTTTGCTTCCGGTTTCGAGGGCTCGCCACCGCCATGGGTTTCAATGTCCGAATTCTCCTCGACCCCGGACCTTCCGGCAGGGGTACCGGCAGGAGGAGAAACTTGCCCCGGAGGGGTTCCCGTCGAAGGTTGCCCCGCAAGCGCCGACTCATCCGTGGAAAGAGCCCCGGAGTCGCCCCCGCCCGTACCCTCTGTGTCCGTAGGCACGCCATCGGAAGAGTTTCCACCTGCGGGGGAATTTGCTGCGGTCAGGGTTGCCGTGGAACCGTCCTCATCCGGTGACGGTTTTTGGGGGAAAGCGGATCCGGAAGCCACTTCGGCGTTCGGATTGACCGCTTCGACTTCGCTCGGACTTTCCACTTCCTTTGATTTGAAACGAAAAATCAAAAGGACGGACAAGACCAACAAGAGAAGACCGAAAGAAATTGCAGCGGAAACAAGTACGAATCGATTCTTCATGCCGTCCACTTTGGCAATCATTTTCCAAACTTTCAAGGAAGGAAGTTATTTCTTTTGCGAAAAAAACAATCCGATCTTCTCGCAGATCATTCCATTGGCATCAGGGATCCCAAGGATCGGGCATGCCCAAGGAAAGGACGCCTATCGGACGAGGCACTCTCTCCCAGCTGAACTACAGCCCCAAAAAGATATTTTCCCGGCGACCACCTCGCCACTCAATCAATCCCGAATCAAGACAACTGGTGAGAGGAGGGAGGTTTGTCTTCGGAAATATCCGTTGGTTCTTCTTCCGGAAGCGGTTCATCGGTAGAAGAAGGAAGAATTGGAGTTTCTTCAGGAATATCCCGGTCGAACGAGGACGTCTCAGATCGATTGACCTCGATTTTTTTGACGTCCAAGTTAATCACCTTCAGCCCGATTTCCTTCAAAACCGAATCCAATCTCTCCCCAAGGCGATCGACCAGCGAATCCGGATCCGACTGGATGGCCTCCGCACCCAATTCCTTGACAGCGGAGCGCATGCATCCTTCCGTTATTTCCAAGGTCAAGTCACGGATCGAATCCACCTTCAATCCAAGCAAACGTTCGGCTGCATTTTCCATGATTCCGGTTTTCGTGGATATGCCGGCAATCAATTTCGAGAGGATCTTTACCCGGTCCTTTTCATTGGGGGAGAATTCTTTTACTCCCAGATCGATTGGAATGGGAGAAAGGTCCAGCCACTGGTAACTCTGCAAGACAGGCCAAACGAAACAAGCGCCACCATGTATGCAAAGGGAAGACCGAGCTCCACCGGTTTTTCCATATATGACCAAAATCTTGTCGGAAGGACAACGTTTGTAACGTTGAACCCAAAACAACAAGGTTCCGAGTACGATCACTAAACAGGATACGATCAGGATTGACGCGAACATGAGTCAAGAACTCCACGTCAATTAACTTTTTGCAACAAAATAATACAGAATTCCTTCGCCTGGACCAAAACTCGTAAAAACATTCACCGCCCGGTTTGCTCATCGAGTTCTTGAATTTCCTGATCCAGTTCGTCGATGATCGAATTCAACTCCTCAATTTCCTCCTCGTCATCTTCGGACTCGGCAAACACCAGTTGCCTGCGGACGTTCAAGATTTCGTTTCGAAGATGAAATTGTTCCTCGGAACGATGATATTGTTCGATCAATTCATGCCTTGCTTCCCCTTCCGATTTCTTCAATCTTTTCTTGAGTTTCGTCCATTCGGACACCCGCAGTTCCGTTTGCTTCTGCATCTCGGAAGAAAGGGCGAGGACTTTCTCCACCCGCTCGGTTTCCTTTTTAAGTTCCTCCGCATGCCATTGGTTTTCAGCGACTTCCGACTTCCTGTCTCCAAGTTCGACTTGTAAATCAAGCTCTCTTTCCCGAACCCACAAGGCATGCCCCAATTCCTCGGCCTTGTCATGCTCTCCCGCCTTTCTCGCCGCCTCGACCAGCTCCCAATTGGCATGGATTTCCTTGGTCTTCTCGATCCTTTCGTTCAAACGATCCAACCTGCTTTCCAAACGGTCGACGTCTTCTTCTTCACCCTCTTCTTCATGAAGCTGCAACTCAACTTCCAGGCGATGGCTGTCAAACTCGAGATCGAGGACTTGATTTCTCCGGTGGCGCCTTTCGAATCCAGCATCAAAAGAGGATTCTTTTTCCTCATCCTCAAGATCTTGGGATTCAAGAATTTGGCTCAACGCCTCAACGGACTCCGTGTTTTGCCGGATCCAATCGGACAGACCTTCGATCTCGGCCTCAAGCAAGGCTTGACCGAACTCATCCTCCTCAGATTTTGCTTCCTCCAATTCATCCTCCATTTCCCGCAAGGAAAATTTCCTTTCTTCCAGTTGATCAATGACTTCGAACAACCTTTCCTCGAGTTCAGCCTCCAACTCCTCCTGTGCGGGGGCAAAAGGACAAAAGACAAAGACGGCAAGGAAAGTCAGGCAAGGATTCTTCATGGTCGGCAGATGGTTCGCAAGGTTGATCAAAAGGTTTCGATTCGGTTAATCGGCAAGCGTGCCGAGTTTGCTCGGGTTATGCAATGGTTTCCCGAGATTCATGGTTTTGGCAGGAACGTTGATCATCATTTCCCGACCGGCAGCTCGAAGCACACTAGCTCACGGTCGCTACGGGCATAGACCCGGGAACCGGCATAGGCCGGATGAGCCCAGGTCTTTCCCGTAATTTGTTCCCGCCAATGCTCATGAAACCCAGCTTTGCTCAAATTGAGAAAAACCAGTTCCCCCTCGGCGTTCAGAGACAAAACGTCACCCTCTTTTCCAGCCCAGACCAAGCTGGCTTGGGGATTTCTCCCCGCAGCGGTAAGCCGGTGACCGTCATTCCATAGAATTCGACCGGTTTTCAGCTCGAAACAAGTCAAACCGTTGCGGCGCTCCAAAAGATAGCAAAGTCCTTCTCCGTAAAGAGGTTGCGACATCAATCCGCATAATTTCTCCTCATCTTTCCAAAGAAGTTCGGCATCGCCCGGTTCCTTCCCCAGACGGATTGCCCTTGCCCCATCCCAGTAACCGCAAACCAAGGCGATTCCTTCATGATAAATGGGTTTGGCGATGGACACCCCATACTTGACCTCGTAGGGAATTTGCCAAAATGCCTTTCCTCCGCCGACGGGCAACCCCATGATCCGGTTGGGTCCCCAGCAGATCAATTCTTTCCTCCCGCCCCGGGAAATGGGCAAAGGGGGCGCATAACCGGCCTTTTTGTCAGAGCCAACCCTCCACTTGGTCTGCCCGGTATTCAAATCGAGAGCCAAAATACTGCCGGAAGGCCGAGCCCCAACATGCATAAGCAACTCGCCCTCATATACTTCCGGAGCACCCGAAAAACCCCAAATGGGCTTGGTGGCGTTTTCCTCGGAAAGCAAATCCCTGAACCAGACCTTTTTTCCGTCCTTTGCATTCAGGCAAAAGGCATGCCCCATCGCGCCGAAGCCAAAAACTCTCTCGTCATGAATGGCCAGGGATGCTCTCGGTCCTTTTCCGTAGCTGAGATTGCCGTATTTCGACGGGTATTCGAATTGCCACAAGGCTTTCCCGTTCAATGCGTTGACACAAATCACCCTTTCCGTCTCACCAAATTCATCAACCGGAGGGCGGTCCATCGTGTAGACTCGGTTGCCTTGAACGGTAATTCCCGAGTATCCGGGATTCAAGGGCATCTTCCAAATTCGTTCCAGTCCCTTTTCAGGAAATTTTTTGGAAATCTCCGGACCCTCCCAACTGCCATCCCCCCTGACCCCACGCCATCGGGGCCAATCTTCAGCTAACAAGTTTCCCATTAGAAAGATACAGGCAAACGGGACGAGCAATTTCATGACATCAGAAAAAGTTTTGCGTTACGAACACATGCTCGCGAAAAACGTAAATGCCAACGCCTTGATAGGCTTTGGTCGGATCAAGCATGTTTTTTTTGTGTTCCGGGCTATCGAGCAAACCCCGGACGATTTGTCGGGCCAGCATTACCTCGCTTTGCCAACCGATTCTTCTCCTCACGATCTTTTCCTCGCGGGTAGACTGACGAATGGAGGAGTAGCGCCCCACCCTCGCGATATTTTCCGAAAGACCGGGGCGCGGCTTTCCGTCCGGACTCTTTGCGAGCCCCGGGAACTCCGCTTTGCGGGCTCTCTCGGTCGGGCCATCACCATCGGGATTCTGATGCGAAAAAAAGCCCCGAAGGCACATATCCTTGCTGTGAACCCGGGCAACCGATGACAACTCCTCGTATTTTTGCAAAGCCTTGACACCATTAGTCTTACGCTCTTGATTAGTAAAGTCGAAAACTGTTTTTTCAACCAATTCGAGAGAGAGATAAGGAGCCGTTTCCAATTCCTTGTCAGACAACTGGGGAAAGGACTTCCCTCCGGCTGTTTCAACTTGTTTGGGAAGACGGTATTCCATCCAATCCGTCACGTAAGCGCGGTCCGCCTCGCTGAGACGGGAGACCGGAAACCGATACTCCTTGCCATCCTTGACAAGAATGACGTCGGCTCCCGTTGCCTCCCGCAGGTACGCCTGGATGACGCGACCATCCCGATCCACCCAAGCGCGAACCGCTCCAGGTCTTTCTTGGGCACCCGAGCAAGGTTTGCCCCCTGCCCCGAACGCAAACAGGACAACAATCGCAAGAAAACCGAAAATGACGTTTTTCCTTTTCAAAACCAGCTACTTTTGCCCTTCCGTAGGAAAAGGTTCAACCGGCGGGCAATTTTGGGCCCGATACCCTCTACTTCGGCCAAATCCTCAACGCTTGCCTTTTTCAATTTCTCCATGCTTCCAAAATAGGCGAGCAAAGCCTTTTTGCGAACTTCACCCAACCCGGAAAAATCATCAAGGACGGATTCCCTTATCCGTCTGCTTCTGAGATCCGCATTGAACTGATTGGCGAAACGATGGGCCTCGTCACGCAACCGCTGAAGCAGACGAAGGGCCGGCGACCGGGCATTGAGTTTCAACCCTTCCCGCCGATCGGAAAAAACAATGGTTTCCTCCCGCTTTGCCAGGCCAATCAAGGGCGGGAGCGGGCAACCCAACGAGGCGAAAGCCCCCTTGGCCGAGCTCACCTGCCCCTCCCCTCCGTCGACCACGACGAGATCAGGGAACCGAGTGCCCTCCTTGAGCAATCGACCATATCTTCTCGTGATCACCTCTTCCATTGCCTTGAAATCGTCGTTTCCCTGAAAACTTCGGATTTTGAACCTTCTGTAGGACCGCGGATCAGGTTTCCCTCGGACGAACCTGACCATGGAGGCCACCACGAAAGTTCCCGAGACGTGCGATACGTCGAAGCATTCGATCACAACCGGGATACGATCCAACGCAAGGCACTCGACAAGATCGGTGAGATCCTCGCCTTCGCTCTCGACCGCATTGGGAAAACCCCGGGTAAAACGCCGGGTTTTGGCAATCGTTTGGGACAAGGAATCGGAAAGGTCTCTTAACTCGGCGGCCCGCTCGAAATCCATCTTCTCGGCGCGCTTGTTCATTTCCTCCCTTAGTTCTTTCAGCCAACTTTTGGCCTTTCCCTCGAGAAAAAAACATGCCTCGTCCACCCGGGAACGGTACTCTTCTACGGTCGTCTCGTTGTGTCCTGCAAAGATCTCCGCCCTGACGTCGTCATACAACCTCACCCGGCCATCCTTCAAGCGGACGGGCTTTGCATCGGACAATAAAATTCCAAATTTCTTACGCATCTCCAACAAGGTGGAACGAAGAAAGCCCGCTTGGGCAAAAGGGCCATAGTAATGGGCTCCATCGTTCTTCCGGTTGCGGCAAAGCCGAAACCTCGGAAGATCATTTTGAAAATCGACGGAAACCATCAAGAACTGTTTGTCATCAATGAAATCGGTATTGTATTTCGGCTTGTATTCCTTGATGAGCTTGCCTTCGAGCAAAAGGGCTTCCGTCTCGTTTTTCGTCTCGACCACGGCGACTTCACGGACCATCTCGACCATTGCCGCAATCTTGGGCTGAGAGCGTATGAACCGCCGACTGCCCTGGAAGTAGCTCCCGACTCTCCGTTTCAAATTCTTTGCTTTGCCCACGTATATGACGTGCCCCAGACGGTCCTTCATTAGGTACACGCCTGAGGACTGAGGCAACGCTCGAGCGACCTTCCGCAACTCAACGATCCGATTTTGCATTGGCAATCCTTAAAATCTTGAGTATCTTGTGGATTGGCAAGAACACAATACAACGCAATCCCCCTTAACTTTTTTTCAAACAAACCATGAGTTCGACCATACGCGTCGAGACAATCACCATCGGAGACGAGCTTCTTCTTGGGATTCGAGAAAACGCACACCTCACGTACCTTGGCACTCAGCTTGCCCATCACGGACTCGAACCGGCCGCAAACTTGGTCATTCGGGACAACCCGGAAGACATCGGCATATTCTTCTCGCAAGCGTGGGAGAGATCCGACCTGATCATCACCACCGGAGGACTTGGCCCGACGACCGATGACATTACCCGGGAATCGATCGCGGAAGCCCTCGGAGAACAACTCGTCT
>JABGWD010000397.1 GCA_018645725.1 Opitutia bacterium | reverse complement strand
GAGGAGGGAGCCGCTCGCAAAGGTTTTCCAAGAGGTGACTTCTTGGTGGGATTGTCAAACAAAAAATCAACTATTCAGTTAATAAGTGTTATTTTTGCGTAAAGAACGCGAATCCTTGTCGGAAAGAATCTTGGGGTTGCCAAGTCGGGGAGTGGGGGGAAGTTTGGCAAGAGGGCGAAAAGGAAATGCTTGAAAGGGGTCAAACGTTTAAATTATTGACCTGGCCCCTTTGGCACTCCTCGATGAACAGCAACCAACAAGATCAATGAACGCACTGCGAACATGCCTGACGACCCTCGCCCTAGTTTCCGCAGGCGGGGCGAGCTTCGGAGCCACGGCGGGAACGGCGGGGACGAACGACTTGACCATCGTAACGGCGGGACGCTCCGAGGCGGTCATCGTGGTTTCGCCGGAGGCGGGGCCGAATGAAGCCCAAGGCGCGGCTGACTTGGCGAAGTACGTCGAGATGATGTCGGGGGTTCGCCCTGCCGTAGCGAATGCCCGCGAGGCCATTTCCGGAGCATTGAAGGGAAAGGGAGCGAAGCTGGTCTTGGGAGAGGAAGCCCTCCGCTTGAAGCCCGGTCTGAAGAAAAGGTTGGCGGCGATATTGAAGAAGGAACCGCATTTGCGGACCGACGGCATCGTCCTTTTGCGGGAGGGCGACCGGGTTTACCTCGCTGGAAACAACGACCTGGCCCACTACTTCGCCGCCTCCGAACTACTGCGCCGCTGGGGTTGCCGGTGGTACCTGCCGACGAAGTTCGGCGAGTGCGTGCCGGTGGAACGAGACCTGAAGGTGGGCAAACTGGACTATGTCCACTCCTCGCCCTTTGAAATTCGTTCCTATTGGATTTCCTGGAATGGCGACCGAACGGGAGCCGAGGACTTCAGGAAACGCAACATGATGTCGGGCCGCGGAAGCCTGCCGCCAACGGGGCACGCCTTGGGCAAGTACACCCGGGGATTGAGCAAGGGAACGTTTCACTTTCCCATCACCGACCCTGCCACCGCTCGTCACGTAGCCGACTTGGTGGACAAGAAGTATGCGGCGGGCGAAAACTTTTCGTTGGGCATGGAGGACGGATCCTACGATTCGGACTACCCCAAGGACAAGAAGCTGATGAAACTCCAATGGGACAAGTACTACCTCCGCTGGTCGGTGACGGACCCCATGCTGGAGCTGTACAACAACCTAGCGGCGATCCTGCGGAAACGTCACCCCGAGAGCCAAGCCAAAATCGGCTTCCTCGCCTACGCCAACATGACCATCCCGCCCGTGCGTGACATGACCTCGGAGCCCAACCTGTTTTGCGAACTGGCCCCCATCGACATCGACCCCATCCATGGCATGGACGACCCGCGCTCGCCCCCTCGACAAGAGTACCGAGAGATGCTCTACAAGTGGGCCAAGGTGATGAAGGGGCGCCTCTGCATCTACGATTACGACCAAGGCATGCTCGTCTGGCGAGACCTGCCGAATCCTTCCCACATGGCCTTTCGTCAAGACGTGAAGCATTACTTGAAGGCGGGCATCCTGGGGGTTAACACCGAGAGCCGAAACGCCACCGCCACCACCTTCCTCAACCTGCACCTGCGAGCCCGCCTGCTATGGAACCCCGAGGCCGACGTAGACGCCCTCTTGGACGAGTTCTACCCCAAGTTCTACGGACCCGCCGCCGAACCGATGCGCAAGTACTGGACGACCATCTACGACGCTTGGGAAAACACCATCGTGACCGAGCACGAGTACTTCGTCGTTCCCGCCATCTACACCGCCGAAGTAGTCGAAACCCTCCGGGCCCGACTGGTCGAGGCCGAGGCGAGCGTACGCCCGTTAAAAAACGCTGAACAAGCCCTCGATCGCCTCGAAGATCAATACCTGCGAAGGGTGGAGTGGACCCGAATGAGTTTCGAGATCATCGACTCCTACGTCTCGATGGCCGCCGCCGCTGCAACCAAGTGCGACTTTGCCGCCGCCGTCCGGACCGGTGAAAAAGCCTTGGCCATCCGCGAGCGCATGACCGACCTCAACGGTATCTTCACCACTTACCGCCGCATTGGCGAGCGCGGCTACGCCTGGTTTCCCGGCGAAGTGAAACAGTACCGCGAACTGCTCCCCTTCACCGACGGTTCCAAAGGGAAGCTCGTGGCAAAGCTTCCCTTGGAGTGGGCCGTCCGCCGCGATCCCGAACGAATTGGGCTCAAGGCAGGCTTTCACCGCAAGCCGGTTGACCTTGGCTATTGGAAGAAGCGGGGCCCCGAATACGTTCTCGACGAGCGCAAGGATTACCCCGTCGATCAATGGGAAACCCTGCGTACCGACCTCTACGCCCAAGCCCAAGGTGTGCTTCACCCCGATAGGCAAAGTTTCACGGGAGACCTCTGGTATCGAACGGAACTCGAACTGACGGCCGAACAGGTCGCCGGTCCCATCCACCTGCGCTTCCCTGGCCTCTTCAACGAATGCCGTCTCTACCTTGGCGGTGAAGAAGTCGCCTTTCGCAAGCAAGGCAAAATGTGGTGGCTCAACGACTATCGGTTCGAATGGGACGTCGACCTGACCGACAAGCTCGTAGCGGGTGAGAACGACTTGGTCCTCCGCTGCAACGTCGAACACCACTTCGGCGGGATGTTCCGGCGACCCTTCCTCTACCGCCCCGTTAAAAAGGAGTGAGCCTCGGGAACACTCTGATTTCGCCGAAGAATTGAGGAGCGAAGCGGTAGCGGTTGATCGAGCATGGAATTTTCTATTGACCGGTAAGTTTGTCGAGGGCATTGACAAACCAAGGCGGAAGGTTTTCCTTAAGTTTATGAGCGAAGATCCCTTCAAGCAAGACGATCCCCCAAAACCAACCGATAGGCCGTCGAAACCCGAAACCCCTCCGCTTTTCAAGGATCGTAGAGCCCTGCGGATTGAATTGCGCAACAAGATTTCCGAATTCAAAGACGAGATCAATGAGCTAAAAGCCATAAAGACGGACGACGAATCCAAGCAGGCAGAGATACAGCAGAGAATGTCCGTCCTGAAAACTCGACTCAAGGAATGCGAAATGGAGAAGGAGTCGATCGAGCAATTCAATCATACCCAGTTCGTGAAAAACGTTAAGAAAAGCCGGGATGACGAGTCTAGATACGAAGAGGAGTCTAGCGGAAACTCTCGTTTCTTCGAGAAATTGGCGATTGACTCCGAATCCACGACAAAAAGCCCGGATTCCAGTTGGGATTCCGATGGAGATGGTAACACCGAGCCAACTGATGCTTTTCTGGAAGCAGAGAAGACGGAAGAAACCTCCTCCCCGGAAACGGAAGTTGAATCGAGTGAGGAATAAATAGGGGTCAGTCCACGCATTCCAAATTCCTTACCTCTCTCATCGAGTATTCCGAACGGAACAATTTTTGCGATGAAGGCCGACTTTGCCACTGACGGACATGGCGGTGTCCATATTCAAACCGTCTGCCAATCCAAAGAGAGGGGAGAGTAATTTGGCGGGGACTGACCCAGGCATGGCCTGAGAGTTTTGAAAAGATTGAGTGTTATCGACTGCTACAGGGCAGGGAGGTTGAGATTGAGGCTGTATCGGGCGTATCGAAGGGAGCCGGTTTTGTTGAGGGCTCCAATTCGCGCCAGAGCGGCAAGGTCACGAGTGGAGGTGGGGCGAGTGCAATTGGTTATGGAAAGGTAATTGGCGGCGCTTAGGCCACCGGTAAAACCATCGGGGCCAGAGTCGAAAAGTTTGCCAATCACTTTGGACTGGCGTGGGTTGAGCTGCCCGGAGAAGTGTTCGAAATATTTTTTCTTGGTAATGAGGAATTCGACGATCCGGAGGCTTTTTTCTTGTGCGGCAAGGAGCGTGCGGGCGAAATATTCCAGCCAGGGATCAATGCGCAGGGCATGATTGGTTTCATGGAGGGCGGAGTAATAGGCTTTCTTGTTTTCTTCGATCACTTGGGCGAGGGCAAGATAGGTGGGCCGGCCAAATTTTTCCGCAAGGGCTTTTTCGCTGAGGGCCCGGGCCAGTCGGCCGTTGCCGTCGGCAAAGGGGTGGATGGCGAGGAAGTGAAGATGGGCAAGAGCGGAGTGGGCGATCGGGCCAAGCGTGTCCTTGTTCTTCCGGTATTGTCGGATGAAACTTTTCATCTCGGTGCGAACGCGGGAGGAAGGCGGGGCTTCGTAATGAATTGTCGGCTGATGTATCGGACCGGATACAATCTGCATCGATTCCTTGTCCGTGCGGTATTGGCCAATTGAAGGCAGGTCGGCGCGATGACCAAGCAAGGCTTCATGCAAGCGATGAAGCAGGGAATCGTTGAGCGGTCGGGAGAAGTTTCGAAAGATTTCCACTTGCACGCGGGCGATCCCGTTTTCGGCGGCTGGGATCTTGCGTTTGGACGTTGGTTGCAGTCCGAATTGCTTGCGCAGGGAGGATTGAACGCTTTCCCGGTCGAGAATCTCCCCCTCGATTGCGGAGGTCTTGAGGGCTTCTTCGCTGTAGAGTTGAATCTGAAAATGGTTTCGGTCTTTTTCAGAGAGGTGTTTGAATACTCCCCGAAGCTCGCCGTTGCGACCAAGCAATTGCTCTTCGCTTGAACGAAGCAAGGAGTCGTCGTACTTGAATTCGGGCCAATCGTTGAGTTGCCAGATCCATTTCATGAGTAATAGAGTGAATTTCTATTGATCATAATATGTTAAAAAGTGATTAATGGCAAGTCCGGTTATTGATCAGCGAAAGCTGTGATTGCGAGAGATGGCGATCGGGAGTCGGGAGGAGATTGAATGGCGTACGGCAAGAGGAGGGAGCCGCTCGCAAAGGTTGTCCAAGAGGTGACTTCTTGGTGGGATTGTCAAATGAAAATCAACCTTCCGTTTAATTGGTATTATTTTTGTGTAAATTGTGCGAATCCTTGTCGGAAAGTATCTTGGTGTTGCCAAGGCGGGGGGCGGGGTTCACTTTCTTGATCCATGGCCAGACTGATACCCAAGATCAACCCGGACGAGATCGAAAACTCGGGCGAGCGCATGCTCGCCAAGTCGCTAATCAGCCAACTGGGGGCCGAGGTGGAGGTTTACCATAGCTTCCGCTGGTTGGCCGAGAATGAACGCGGAACCTTGGACGAGGGCGAATGCGACTTCGTGATTCTGGATCCGGCTAACGGAATGCTCTTTATCGAGGTCAAGGGTGGAACCCTGCGATACAACAAGGGACAGGACTCTTGGGAACGGATCTTGAGCGACGGCAGAATCCGCAAACTGAGCAAGTCCCCGTTCGACCAGTGTTCCCGCAATATGTTCAAGCTGCTCGACCGGATCGAGAAGGAGCGTCCTTTCATCGGTCGCGGGAAACTGCCTTTCACCTTTGGTTATGCGGTGGCTTTTCCTCATTCCCGTTACGAGGGTACTTTGCCCATGGGGACGCACCGTGATCTCGTTCTCGACGATTCGAAATGCGAGGATTTGAAACGTTCGATTCAGGCGGTTTACGATCGGTGGCGCAAGTTTCCTCATCCGCCCATGGGCACCCCCGAGATGGACGGCGTTCGCACGGCTTTGTTTCCGAAGTTCGGAATTCTGCCCGTCTTGTGGAGACAGGTCGAGGACCAGGAGGAACGCTTGCGCAGGTTGACGGACATGCAGCGCCAACTCCTCGACTTCATGGCCCGGCGCAAGCTGGCCGCGATCTGCGGGGTGGCGGGTTCGGGCAAGACGATCCTTGCCATGGCCAAGGCACAGGAGTTGGCTCGTTCCGGAATGCGTACCTTGTTCCTGTGCTTTAACAAGCCTCTGAAGGACTGGATCAAGAAGGTGATGCAGGAGGATGCCGATGACAATTTGGTGGTTAACAATTACCATGGACTGGCCCTGCTCTTGTGCAAGAAGGCTCAGGTCGAGTTTTGGAATGATGAGGAGGGCGAGACGCCGGCCTCCTTTTGGGAGGAGGACGTGCCCGATCGCATGATGAACGCCTTGGGGGTTTTGGGAGACGAGGATAAGTTCGATGCCATCATCGTGGACGAGGGCCAGGATTTTCGGGAACTTTGGTGGACCTCCATGGATTCCCTCTTTCGGGATCCCGAGAACAAGGGGTGCTATTTTGTCTTTTACGATCCCAAGCAAAACGTGTTTGCGACCAGCGCTTCCCTTCCGTCCGAACTGGGTGAACCTTTCGACCTTCCGGTGAATTGCCGGAACACGGTCAAGATTGCCGAGCATTGCGCCGGGTTGATCGGGATCGAGTCGAGCGTGCGCGATGGGGCTCCCGCGGGGGATTCGCCTGAGATCCTGAAAAGCGCTGATTTCAAGGAGGCTTTCCGCTTGGCGGCCAAGAAGGTCAACGAGTGGTGCCAGGCAGGCAAGGGTGGGCTCAAGTCCAGTCAGGTGGCGGTGTTGGCCCCCAGTTCGCAAAAAGATGATTGTCCGGAGAAATTCGGTTCCGTTCCGATGACCACGAAGTTCGACGAGTGGCGCAAGGACGAGGGGGTTCTTCTTTCCTCAGCCAAGCGTTTCAAGGGTTTGGAAGCGGATGCGGTGGTCATTCTCTGCGCCCCCCCGGAAGAAGATGACGAGCTGATGGAACAGTACGTCGCCCGTTCCCGGGCCAAGCACGTGCTGGTCGTGATCGAGGTGGAAAACGCTGGCGACTGAAATGGGTTCGAGCGTGCAGGCGATTTGTCCCTGCGGGGTGGAGGAAGAAATCATGATCGGCGGAGGGATGATGAACTACCAAACGCATTGCAGTTTTCCATGCTGTTGCGAAAAGTGCCATAGTTTGGTCGAAGCGAACGTATTGGTTAAGCAGTTGAGGTGTCCCGAGTGTCGCTCGACCAAGATCATTCCATACAGCGATGCTCGCTTAATGGGCGAACCAGGGGGGGATATTGTCGAAAGCTGGGGCGAACGGTCCTTGACCGACGGCACCTACAAATGCCCGAAATGCGAGAAGCCGACTCTGCGCTTTGGCCCAGGGAGCATTCTTTGGGATTGAGGGGAGGGCCCTTTGAATTGCCCATGGGAGGATGAAGAAAGCCGATTGTCGCGAAAGGTTCCCGCCGTTGACAGGGTAGGGTAATTGTGGATGCTCGGGGATCATGTCCCTACGATTAGGTTATCTGCTCATTCTCGTTCTTCCCGCGCTTGCTTTCGCCGACCAGTGGTTCAAGGGGAATACCCATTGCCATACCAAGCTTTGCGGGCATGCCGATTCCACGCCCGAGGTGGTTGCCCAGTGGTACCATGACCGTGGTTACAATTTCCTCATCTTGAGCGAGCATAACAAGTTCATCGATCCCAAGACGGTGAAGCTCAAGGGGGAGATCCGCAAGGACTTCCTTCTGGTGCCCGGCGAGGAAGTCACCGGGCCGACCCATTCCACTGCGATGAACGTGACGCGTCTGGTTCCTTGGGAATACAAGAACAAGGACCGCACGAAGGTCATGCAATGGCAAGTCGACGAGACCAGGAAGGCGGGTGGGGTGACCATTCTGAACCATCCGAATGCCCCCATCCTCAGGCCCGCCGAGATCCTGCCGGTCAAGGACCTGTACATGTTCGAACTCTACAACGCCCACCCGGCGACCAAGAATTTCGGGGATGCCCATCGTCCGTCCATGGAAGAACTCTGGGATGCCTTGCTCGAGAAGGGCAAGATCATCTACGGGGTTGCGGCCGATGACTCTCACAAGTTCGCCAAGTGGGACGAGAAGCACGACAACCCGGGAAGAGGATGGGTCATGGTCCGGTCGAAGGAACTTACCCCGTCCGCGTTAACCAAGGCGATGACTTTGGGAAATTTCTATTCCACCTCCGGGGTCATGCTTAGCAAGCTCATCCGAGGGAAAACGTCCATTGAACTGGAGGTCGATCAAAAGACCACGGCCAAGGAACTGGAATCCAAATACCTCTTCGGTCGCCCCGTAAAAAAGGGTGAACCCGGTACCTTCGTCGAATTCATCGGTCCGCAGGGCGAGGTCGTGCAATCGAGTTCAGGGTCCAAGGCATCCTGCAAGCTCAAGGGCGCTTACTTGCGGGGCAAGGTCATCCACCGGGTGAAGAAAAAGGACGGTTCCTTGCGCGAGTACTACGCTTGGACCCAGCCTGTTTTCGGTGACGGCCGCTAGAAAAACTAAAAATGAAACCCCGTTTTATCAAATGAGCGATTGGAAAGAATCACGAATCATCGTAGGCCAAGAGGACGGCGCCAAGCGGCAGGTGAAGGCTTATGTCGGGAAGGACGGCGAGGTGGGCATGCACGTTCATGACCTGGGGGATCGCGAATACGAGTATTACCTTTGGGTGAAGGTGCAAAAGAGGGACAAGCTGGTCATCGCATTGATGGAGGATCTTTACGGGGACAGGCAATCCTGCGCCAGCGGGTTTGAGGAATTGATGAAGGAGAACGGAATTTCCTGTGAGCGTCATGGCGAATGGAAGGAATCCAAGACGATCGTGGGGGGGGAAGGATCGCCTATGCGTCAGGTGGTTGCATTCGTGGACAAGGAGGGAGGCGTGGGCTTGCAGGTGCATGACTTGGGCGGTCCGAGGGGTCGGGAGGATTACGAGTTTTATGTCGAGGTGCCCGCGAGCGAGAAGGAGAGGTTGATCCTCGCCCTGCTGGGGGAAATTTATGCGGGTCAGGATTCCTGCCCGAACGAGTTCGAAAGCCTGATGGAAAAGAACGGGATTCCTTCCGAACGCTACGTGATCTAGAAAATTTCGGTATGAAAAAGATTCTTTATTTGGACATGGACAACGTGCTGGTGGATTTCCCTTCCGCTTTTGCCCGCGTACCCGAGGAGACCCTGAGGGAATACGGGGAGGACAAAGACGAGATCCCGGGGATCTTTGCCCTGATGGATCCGATGCCCGGTGCCGTGGAGGCGTTCAATGCCTTGGCCGAGGTCTTCGACGTTTATATTCTTTCCACCGCGCCGTGGGAAAATTCGTCCGCATGGTCGGACAAACTGAAGTGGGTCAAGAAGCACTTGGGGGAGAAGGCGTGGAAGCGCCTGATCCTGAGCCACCACAAGAACCTCAATCAGGGGGACTTTCTGGTCGATGACCGGGACAAGAACGGGGCAGGGGAGTTCACGGGCACCTTGATCACCTTCGTCCCGAACGAGACCTCCTGGCCAGAATTGGTCAAGGAACTGATTGCCCAAGCCTAGGCGGACGGAATTTAGTCGCTTGCATTTGTATTACAATTGTAATACATTCTGGTTATGAGCAAAAGCGCAATGGTACAGGCCCGGGTGGAACCGGATTTGAAGAATAATGCAGAATCAATCTTTCGCGAACTTGGGCTGAACTCAGCCCAAGCCATAACGATGTTTTACAAACAGGTTGAATTGACGGGGGGGTTGCCTTTCAACGTGGTGGTTCCCAATGAGAAGACCCGCAAGACCTTTGAGAGTACGGATGAGGGAAGAGACTTGATCGTGTGCGAGGACGCGCAGGATATGTTCGAGAAGCTCGGGCTATGAGCCTGACCCCGGTCTATACCAAGCAATTTGAAAAGGATTTTAAACGCTGCCTGAAGCGCAACAAGAAGATGGAGAAATTCAAACTGGTGGCGGAATCCCTGTTGGCAGGGGAGACGTTGGATGCCATCCATCGAGATCACAAACTGATTGGAAACTTCGTCGGTCGGCGTGAGTGCCATTTGGAATCCGATTGGTTGTTGGTTTACAAAGTGGAAGAGGGAAGGGTTATTTTCGAGCGGATGGGTTCCCATTCCGATTTGTTCTGAAGTCCGATCGCGTTTTTCCAAGCCGTCTCTGCCTAAAGGACGGATTCTCAATCGGTCTTCTCGAGATACTGAACCGGGGTGATGACGGGGATGCCTTGAAAGGGGTGAAGGCCAAGCAGGTCGGAATCTCCGGAGAAAATGAAGTCGGCTGAACCGTTGACCGCGAGTTCGAGAAACTTATCGTCATGCGGGTCGCGACAGGCCCGGATGGGTTGAACGATTTCGACCTTGATGCAGAGCGGGGCGAGCAGGGAAAAGAATTTCCTGCGTTCCTTTGCAGAAAGGTATTTGTCGAACTTTGGACGGGAAAGAACTTCGGCGAGTTCGCCCAGGGTCTCGTCGGAAACGAGCATATCGCCGGTTGCTTGGGCTTGGGCGAAGGCTTGTCCGGGTATTGAATCGGGAAGGAGTAACCGGCTGACGAGGACATTGGTGTCGACGACGAAGCGATGACCGAGGTAGGTCACTTGTCGGCCAGCAACTTGGAGAGTTTCTTTTCAGTCAGGCCTTTTTTCTTCGCCTTTTGGGAGACCACTTCGCAAAAGCGTGAGAACTCGGCGACGTTTACGCTGCGCATACGGTCGTACTCTTGCGCAGAGAGCACAACGGCCGCCGGGCGGTTGTGCTTGCGAATGAGCACGGGTTCGCGCTGGGCAGTTTCCATGACCTGGCCAAAGGCTTGTTTCGCTTCGTTTGCGGTAACGTATTTCATCTAATACATCCAAATTAGACGAAATGGACGAAAGTGTCAAGATGCCCCTGCATTGTCCTTTTTCCGATTCAAATGAGTAGAGCGGGTCCGATCTGGAAATTTTTTTGCGAATTTGTGGAAAGTTTGGATTTCTGCGCTACCTTGTCAGTCCGTCTCTGACATGACGGTGGTGGAAATTTGCGCAAAAACCAATGGTTTTGCTGCTTGACAATAAGTAAGTACTTACTTACTATCTGTTTCCCGGTCATATAAACGAGTACAAGAAAGGAAGAAAAGAAGATGGAAGAGAAAGATAAGAAAAAAGGAATGTTCAAGGCGTATCAAATCGCCCAGGAGATGATCAAGGACAGGTTGGAGGACGTTGACAAGGATGCGGCCAAGGAACTGGATTCGATTGGAGAAAACGAGGTAATCGTGGCCCGCGGGCAGTATGACTTCATTGAACGGGTGTTTTCCAAAATGGGCATGCCCCACAAGGTGGTGGCTCCGTCCGCGTTCGAGGCCTTCGCTCCTTCGCCCGAGCAGATCGTCTTTCTCAACTGCCCGGGCAACATAGATGGGGAGGGCGTGAGAAACTTGGTCAATTTCGTGGAGAAGGGAGGATTCCTGTTCACCACGGACTGGGCACTCAAGCACGTGATCGAACCGGGTTTCCCTGGTACTTTGCGCTACAATGGGAATGCGACCGGAGACGAGGTCGTGCGTGTGGAGATCGACTCGAAGGATGATCCGTTTCTGAAGTCCCTGATCGGAGAGGGGGATGATCCGCAATGGTGGATCGAGGGTTCGAGCTACCCGATCGAGGTATTGGAAAAGGACCGGGTGGAAGTGTTGGTCCAGTCCAAGGAGGTGAAGGACAGGTACGGGGAGAGCCCGATTTTCGCCTGTTTCAATCATGGCGAGGGCAAGGTCTATCACATGATTTCGCATTTTTACCTGCAAAGAACGGAGACCCGGACCGAGAGGCACCGCCGGTCGAGTTCGGATTACATGGGTGAAAAACTCCGGATGAGTTCCGGAAGGGCTGCTAAGTATGCGAGGATGGGGGCGGGTGACTCGACCTTGGGCGAGGTGGAGAGCGCCTATTCGAGTTCAGCCTTGATGGGCAAGGTAATGTATGAGAAGTCTATCCGGAATAAGAAGAAAATTTTGGACGACGAATTGTAAACATGGGAAAACCGGATGGGAATCAGTTGAATCGAGGGGCAAGGACTTACCTTGCCCATGCGGTCAAGGCGGCAACCCATCCGGTCCGTCGGGATATTCTAAAATGCTTGAAGAAGGGTCCGCAAAGTACCGTTGATCTGGAGGAAGAGTTAAGCGAGTCCCGTTACAACCTGTACCATCACCTCGATGTTCTGTCCCAAGCCGGGTTGGTCAAGGAGAGTGCCTCGAAATCGGGTGGAAAGACCCGCCATTTTGCGCTGAAGGAACCAAAGAGACCGGAACTGGCGGTTCTTCTTTTCGACGAGCGGGAATTAACGAATGATCCGAAAGGGAAGGAACTCCTGCTCAAAGCGATCGAAAAGCTGGAGGGCAAGCCTATCCCGCATCGGGACAAGGTCGTTTCGGCCGAGATCCAATTGCGCTATCCGTGGTCGAAGTAACCGGGGGGTGCCCCGATTGAGTTGAGTCCCGGCTCCGTCTTTGTGGCGAGGCATTGTCCGGTCAATCAAACACCCCGGGTTCCTATGACACGTATGACGTCCACTTGAGTGGCGAAGCGAACGCTTTTCGGGCAGGGTGGAGGTATTGGGAATTTACCCGCAATACCAGAAAGGAAACAAAAATCATGAGCGCAAACAGATTACCCGAAGCGAAGAAACCGGCAGGACGATTGGAAACCCGAACCGTGGTGGAATACTTCCACCCGAGGGAACACGCGATCCTGGCCGAATATTTTGAATTGAAAAAGAAACTGCCCAAAGAGGCCAGGGAGATTGATCCGCATGAGATCATCCCAAAGGATGACGGTTGGGACGAAGGACAACAGGGAATCGTTTGCCGTCCCGGTTCGCGGGGGGAGGATTGCCCGTTCGAGGCCCTGGGTAATGCGGTGGCCCGGATTGCTTTGGCTCCGATTCGCAAGAGTCTGCCGGTTTGGGGAACCTATGGGGACGGGGAGGTCTACCATACCAGGCAGGAAGAAAATGCGGGCAAACTCCCCTTGCGCGGATTCCACAGTGAACCCGTCCTTGCCTTGACCATCAATTGGGCGAGCTCAGGTCCGGGGTACAGTTGGCCCGAGTCTTACTACGTCTCCTGGGTTCCATATTACGATCGTTACGTGGTGACCGCTTCCTTGGACAGCCCGTTGAACGAGGGGTACCTCGATTTGGCGATCGGGTGCTTGCTCGACAAGGCAACCGTCGAAGAGGACTTGAAGGCGGTCATCCAAGGCAGGTGGAACGATTTGTTTCCCTATGTCCAGGCTTGGAAAGAATGTTGGAACGAAGGTATTGTGGAAGACCCGTGGGCTTGGCGGTCGGAGCTTTGGCCTGATGAGGAGGGCGGACAATGAGCGAGTATTTTTTCATTCGCGGATATGATGATTTCAAGCGCCCGGGGGTCATTCCCGAATCGTTCGTGGAAAAGGCCTACGGCTTTTACGAGCGCCGGGGCGCTCCTTTTTTGCAGGAGATCAAAAAAGCCCGGCGTGAGATTTTTTACGACGGTCAAGTTCTGTATCTGGGGGAACCCGTGATGCGGCCTGAAGTGCCGACTTGGCGGGAGTACTTTTTGAAGTACGAGGGTTACACGCAAAAGGATTTAAGAAAAACCAACCTTCACAAGATCGCTTCGCACGTTGACTACGAGGATTTGGACTACCGAATGAGTTGCGAGTACTTCTGCGACCAATGGGCCCGCAACCATGATCCGGCCGCCGAGTTCGCTCACTTGGTCGACCGCTTGAGCGTAGGGGTGGAAAATCCCAAGGCGGGTAAGATTCTGGGAAGTCTCAAGAGGCACGAGGGTTCCTTCACCGGGGCGGACGTTCTTTACATGACCTTCGATGAACCGGTGACACTGTCCTGGCTCCAATGGGCCTTGCATGCAGCGGGCGAACCGAGCAACGTGCGTCAACTGTAGGAAAAAAACAATGAACCTCAGGCAGCCGAGGCCGGCCGCCAAGCGAGACCAAGCTTATCTTGGCTTCGTTCGCTGAAGTTCGGCCCGGCCGGGAAAACTATTTTCTTGCCCGGGAGTTTTTCCTCACCATATAGCTCGTTGCATGAAAAGTCTTCTTGTCGTCCTTCTTTTGTCCGCTACCAACGCATTGGCTCAAAGCCCTGTTGCCACAGGGGATCTTTCCTCCAAGTTCGATCTGCTGGAAAGTAGGCTTGCCGTGCTCGAGAAAGAGAATGCCCAATTGAGAAGGCAAATGGAGGAGAACGAGCGAAAGAGGAGTGAACTGTTGGCCAGGGTCGCGCAACTGGAGAGCAAGGCCAAGAAGGGCGATGCGCTTCGCTTGGCCGAGATTTTGCCCAAGGAGGAGAGTGAGAAAAAAACCTTTTTCGAAAAGTTTCGCCGGGAAATGAAAAGCGATAGCGATCGGGCAAGTGGTCTGTGGACCAACCCGGAGGCGTGGGCTTCGATTCGCAAGCGCATGACCTCGTACCAAGTCAGGCAGGCCTTGGGCAGCCCGACGAGAATCAGGCAATCGGCGAATCCCGGGGTCGAACAGGTCTATCTTTATGAGGGCGACCTCAATGCGGATGGAGAAGAAGAGCGCGGATTCATCAATTTCAAGGACAAGCGCATCGTCTCGTTCCAGTCCCCTCATTGAAGTTGCCCGGGTGTGGGCAGTCCCGACTTTCGGACTGAATAAACTCCCCGTCAGTCTTCGATTGCGTCGTAGATCAGGCCCTTGAGGGCCCACTCGGTGTTGAAGGAGTAGGGCATGACTTGCTCGAGCGTGAGGACCACCAAGTCGTCCTTGGGGGAAATCCAATAGTGTGTGCTGGCGGCTCCGCCCCAGCCGTACTCGCCGACCCGTCCATCGGGATCCCAGTCGCTCATTTTGACCCGCACGGAGAACCCGAGACCGAACCCGATCCCTTTGCGTATTTGCTCACCGAAGGTTACCCATCCGCCACCCTTGGGCACTTGGTTGGTGGTCATGAGCCGGACGGTCTTCTTCTTGAGCAGGCGTTCCTTGCCGAGCTTCCCTCCGTTGGAGACCATGAGCAGGAAGCGCACGTAATCGTCCGCAGTCGAGCAAAGGCCACCTCCGCCGGATAGGAAAGTCGGATTCTCGAGGTATTTGCTGGTTTTGGGAGCGTCCTTCACGCTGAGCCGTTCGTCCTTGTGGTTGTAGTTGACGGCAAAGCGTTCGACTTTGTCCTTGGGTACGAAAAACCCGGTATCCTTCATCCCCAGTGGCTTGAATATCCGTTCTTGAAAGAAGGCGTCGAGCTTTTGACCGGAGGCCACCTCGACCACCCCCCCAAGGACGTCGGTGGCGCATCCGTAGCGCCAGTCGGCACCCGGTTGAAAGACGAGGGGGACGGTCGACATGCGGGACATCATGGTTTTGAGTTCGAGTGATCGATCGAGCATCTTGGCTTGCTTGTAGGCTTGGTCCACGGCGGAAATCTTGGTCTTCCCGTAGGTCAAACCCGCGGTGTGGCGCATGAGGTCGCTGACGGTTGGTTCGCGCTTGAGAGAAACCAATCCATCCATGGTGTGAACCTTGAGATCCTTGAGGCTGGGAAAGAACTTGGACAACGGGTCGTCCAGCCCGAGCTTGCCTTCTTCGTGGAGCATGAGGGCGGCGACCGAGGTGATGGCCTTGGTCATGGAGTAGATCCGGAAAATGGTATCCTTCTCCATGGGGAGCTTGGCTTCCTTGTCGCGCAGGCCGTAGGGTTTGAAATGAGCGATTTTGCCTTTCCGGGCGATGACCACGATTCCTCCGGTCAATCGTTCCTCCTTGATGAGTTCCGCCATCTTGGCGTCGACTTGAGCAAGGGCCTTTGCAGACAGACCGACCTTGCCCGGGTTGACCGTAGGCAGTTCGGCAGCCGTCTTGCCGTCGGCGATCAGGCAGGAAAGAAAAGGAAGGAGGAAGAGGGTTGGCTTGTTCATGTCTTGATCCGTGAACTAGTAGGCAAGGGGACGTCCCTTGGCAAGGTTTGGTTCGTCCCGTTCCCCAAGTTGTCAGTTCGTCCGGAGTAAGGCCCGGTTGAGGGCGATGACTGCGAATGTGGTGCAGAGCATGGGGTCGTCTTCCTTCATGAGCCGGCCCTCGGGGTTGAGGAACGAGCCGTCCGGGAGTTGCTTGTCGGCGAGGAAACGGGTCAATGTTTTTCTCCAGTCACCGGGCATATCGAGTGCGGAGTATGCTTCGGCCCGGACCATGAGGTGATAAAAGCGCATGGATTCGGCCCACGGGGCAGGGTCGTCCAGGGGGATGCCGCCAGGCAAGTTCCAGTCCTCGTTGGTTCGTAGCCAGCGGGCGGCGGAAGTGATGCGCGGGTCGGACTTGTCGACTCCGAGGGCAAGCAGGGAAAGGATGCCGTCGCAGGTTGCGGTGGCGTAACTTCGGTAAAAGGCTTGTCCGCTCTTCGGGTCGACGTCCGTTCGGCCTTTGTTGGCGTAGGCGACGTTGGGCGAGGAGAAGAAGCCACCGTCATGGGGTGCTTGCCCCGTCTTTTCGTTGGTTGAGCCGGGGATCAGGGGGGATCTTTTTTCCTTCGGGTTTTTTTGCAAAAGGGCGAGAAAGCGTTCGGCCCGGATACGGACATTCGGGCTGACCGGCGTCGCTTGGGCCAAGGAAGCGAGTACGCGCCGGGTGTGGGAAAGATCGACGAAACTCGAAAGGGTGGGGCGCCCGTTGATTCCGAACCCCCAGCCTCCGTAAGCTGGAGAGTCAGGTTCGAAACCAGCCTTCTCGGAGAATTGCTGGGCTTCGAGGTAGCTTGTCATTTTCCCGATTCTTGCCTGGTCGTCTGCGTTGCCAAAGCGCAAGAAACAGCGCAGGGCATAAGCGGTTGAATAGTTCGGGTAGTCGAGAAAGTCTGGATCGGCCCGCCCGTGAACCCCGTTGGGATCGCTTTTTGCCCGGAGAAAACTGATGGCCTTTTGGATCGATTCTTCGTTTGGTTGCAGGTTTTCGGTCAGGGAGTCGGTCAACGCAAAGAGGACAAATGGGGTGAGTGACTG
>JABGWD010000396.1 GCA_018645725.1 Opitutia bacterium | reverse complement strand
GCGTTCCCCCAAACGGGGCATGTCGTGAAGGTGAAAGTCTTCGGGCTTGGCGGGGTATTCGCTCACGCAGTGAAGGAGGACGATTTCGGGACAACCGTGATCACGAAGTTCCTGCAGGGCCCGTTCGATTTCTTCACCGGTCGAGACACCCACGCTGGCCAGGACCGGCTTGCCTGTCCGGGCGATTTTCCGGAGCATGGGAAAGTGGTTGAGCTCGAAGGAGGCCACTTTGTAAAGAGGCGGAGACAGGCTTTCCTCCAGAAAATCAACGGCGCTTTCGTCAAAGGGTGAGCTGAATAACGGGAGTCCGTGCCGGGCGGACCGTTCGGCGAGTGGCGCGTGCCATTCCCAGGGGGTCATGGCTTCGGCGTAGAGCTCGCTCAAGTACTTCCCTGCCCAGAGCCCTTCCTTGAGGAGAAAGCGGTCGTCCCGGCCCTCTACGGTGATGGTATCGGGCTTGTAGGTTTGGAGCTTGATCGCATCGGCACCGGATTCCGCAGCCCGGTCAATGAGTTCGATGGCTTTGTCCAAGTCGCCTCCGTGGTTGCCCGAGAGCTCGGCCACGACGATTGGCGGAAGTTTGGAGTCGCGAAGCTGGGCAAGCAGGTCCACTGGGAAAAGCAAAGTTCCCGATTGCTCAATCGGATGACGAGGGGAGAAAATCCTCAAGCAGGACTTTGAGTTGTTCCTCGCTCAGGGTTTCGCAGTTGCAATTGCTGGCGTATACGAAGCCTTCGGTGGCGGATACTCCTCCGAGAATTCCGATTTTGTTACCCCAAAAGGACTGGATGGGCTGGATGACGTAATGGTTGTCGAATTCAAGGACGTTCCTCGACTCGTCAGCCGGTATCAATACTTCGTGAACTTTTTCTCCGGGCCGGAGGCCTATGTTATCCCACTCGCATCCGGGGGCCAGCACGTGAGCCATGTCAGCGACCGAGCAGGCGGGTATCTTGGGCACGAACAATTCGCCGCCAACCATGTTTTCCAGGCTTTGCAATACGAATTCGACTCCTTGATCAAGCGTAATGAGAAAGCGGGTCATCTCGGGGTTGGTAATCGTAAGCTTACCGGATTCCCTTTGCTTGGCGAAAAGCGGAACGACACTCCCGCGGCTTCCCACGACGTTCCCGTACCGTACGACGGAATAGGTGGTGCCCCCTTCCCCGGCATAGCTGTTGGCCGCGATGAAGACTTTGTCGGAACAGAGCTTGGTCGCTCCATAAAGGTTCACGGGGTTGACCGCCTTGTCGGTGCTGAGAGCAACGACTTTCTCGACCCCCGCCCGAATGGCTGCTTCGACCACGTTGGTCGCTCCGTTGACATTCGTCTTGATGAATTCGTGTGGGTTGTACTCGGCTGCCGGAACCTGCTTGAGAGCGGCCGCATGAATAACGTAATCAACCCCCCGCATGGCGAGAAAAAGACGATCCTGATCCCGGACGTCCCCAAGAAAGAAACGGAGAGCAGAGTCTTTCAGTTCAGGATCGGATTGCATCTCCGATTGCTTCCATTCGTCCCGGGAATAAACGATCAACCGGCGGGGCCGATACCTTTGCAAAACGGTTTTGACGAACTTTTGCCCAAAGGATCCGGTTCCACCCGTGATCAATATCGATTTGTCATTAAGCATATTTAACGATTCATTAAACCAATTTTATCCCATGGAGTCGATTCGAAAGATAGTAATGGAAATATCCTTTCACGGGGACAAGACAGCAGGAAACTTGAGGAGGGGCCACCGATGAACGAAGTATGGTTGTCCGAGACTTCGGTACCCGATGCGTCCACCGCAATTTTGCTTGGCCCGATATCGGAAAAAACCATCGGGGAGGAATGCCTGAGCTACCCCAAGGGGGTCCTTTGGATCGCTCCGGCCGAAACCGAAACCGCAATGACGGAGCGATTTCCGACCTTGATCATTGCCCGTTGCACTGATTCCGGAGACTCGATCATGGAGGCGATCAGGCGCGTATTGGGAATCGAGTACGACAAACAACCGGTGGTCAAGGCGAGCAGGGGCGCCGAAACCGATTCTCAAGAACTTTATTCGACCATCCTCGAGATGGTCATCAGTGAGATCGATTCGACCTTCAGGTCGAGAAAAACACGCAACGAGGTCGGCTACCAAAAACAACTTCAGGTTTTCGAGAACCTTTGCGGATACCTCAACGGACGGGTACCCGAGGAATGGAGGGATCTGGCGGGAAATTCGCTCGCCGTGGTGGTCGGTTCCGGGCCTTCCCTGGATCAAACGCTGCCTTTGATCAAGGAGGGTTTCCCCAAGCCGGTGGTGATTGCTGCGGACAGTTCACTGCGGGCTCTCCGGTCCGCGGGCATCGATCCGGATTTCGTGGTCAGTATCGATGCGGAAAAAACATACGATTCTTGCAGCGAGGCAGACTATGCACCGGGCATGGCAATCCTTTCCAGCCAATCGCACGGCAGTTGGCGGGGCAAATGGACAAACAAGTGCCGGTTTCTCTCGGGCCGTGTCCTAACCGAAGACTGGTTGGCGGAAAAAGGGATCGCAAAGACAAAGCTACAGGCAGTAAACAACGCGGGACTGACCGCCTTGCTGTTTGCCGACTTCCTTGGCCCGTCGGCAATCGTTCTGGTCGGAATGGACCTGGCCGGAGGAGGAAAGGGGGATGAGCGCTATGCAGAGAACACGGGGCGGTCGCACATGCAAACACATGCAGGTCATTTTCACAAAGTGCCGGGAAACTTCGATCCTAGGGTACCGACGCCTTTTCTCTCCGATTGGCAGGAGACTTCCGAACTGACCGGAGAGGTATCCCGGCGCCGGTTGATCGTGAACTTGAATGACCGGGGAGCTCAACTGCAGGGGGCGACGGTCATTCATCCCAAGGACGTCGATGAACTCAGGAGTGCGATTTCGGGAAACCTCGAGCCTTTCGAGCCTTCGGGGGAAGACTTGCTGAGCAAAAGGAGAGCGGTTCAGGGCAATGGCATGAACCAGATTCTCACTCACTTGGCAAATCGTTGCGACCGGTCATGGGATGGGTTTCCGGACAAGGAAGGGAGTTACCGCAAAAGGAGCGATTACCTGAAAACTCTCTTTGCGGATCGCGACATGGCAAGCTTGCTTGGCGATTTTGCATTCACCGTTCTCCCGAGAATCGCATCCGATGCCCCGATCGGGGAAAAGGAGTTGGAATTGGCCGTGGATCAGCTCCAAAACTTGATCTGGAGGTTGGAAGACGCGATTTTGGAATGTGAACCGGATGAGCAGTTCTTGATCCGCTTCCTCACCGAAAAGTTCAACTAGTCGTTTTCCTCCCCGCCCATTCGCCCGAGGGCCCGATCGGCAACGCAAATGGCTTGTTCGATGGATTTTGAATCATGGGCATTGCCAAGAAACCAATTGTGGTGAGGATGAAAATAAATGCCTTCCTCCGCGCATACCTGACAAAATTTTTGGATTTCGAATAGGTTCTCGTCTCCTTCGAACCAGGGATAGGGCATGGAGGATGGACCGGTCATTCGAAGATTTTTCCCATGTTTGGCAGCGGCTCGCTCGAGTCCTTCGGTCAACTGTTTGCCTTTCCCCAAAACGCTCTTGGCCACGTCGTCCCGTTGGGACAATTCCAGCGATTTGAGGGCAGCAACCATGGCAACGGCATCGTTCCAACAACTTCCGGTGAGAAAAACTTCCATGGATGCTTTGCGGAAAGACTCCTTGCCCACGCAGGCGGAGATGGCGTAGCCATTGCCAAGGGCCTTGGAGTAAACCGCAAGGTCGGGCGTAAAGCCAAAGTAGCGGTGAGAGCCTCCCTCATTCAACCGTCCCCCGCATCGCACGTCGTCCAAAACCAGAAGGATTCCATAGCGTTGGCAAAGCTCCTCGACTGCAGTCCAAAAGCCGGGAGCAGGCAATTCGGAGGGAGCGAAGGCAGCATGGTGATAGGGGGTAAGGACAAGGGCCGCGATTTCCCCTTCGTGCTCCGACATGATCGACGAAAGGGCTTCCAGGTCATTCCACTCGAACTCGATAATGGAGGCGCGATCCTCGGGTATCCG
>JABGWD010000395.1 GCA_018645725.1 Opitutia bacterium | reverse complement strand
CTCGGTTCCCTGGAGAGAAAAGACCGGATGGAGGAAATGGAATTTTACTTTCCCGTATATCCGGGGTTCCTTCCTGAACTGGCCGCCGCATTACCGGAGGATTGTCTGCTCAGGCACTATCTCGAGGGGGTCGACCGGAGCGAAAAGCACAGGATCGCTTCGGATGGATACCTGAAGGGTTTGGTCGACTTGATCTTCCGGGCCGATGGGAAGCACTATGTTCTCGACTGGAAATCGAACAAGCTGAATGGACGACCGGATGGGTTCGGGCAGGCTGAACTCGAACGCGAGATGCTCGATCACCATTACGTTCTCCAGTATCATCTCTACGTCGTCGCGACCCATCGCTTCCTTCGCAGTCGATTATCGGATTATTCCTACGAACGTCATTTCGGGGGCGTCTATTACCTGTTCACCCGGGGTATGCAGATTGGTTCGCGTAGCGGGATCTTTCACGACCTGCCCGACCTGTCCGTCATCGATGCCCTCGATCAATTCCTAACCCAATCGGAATGAAGAAAAAAGATCCGGAAGAACAAAATTGGGAAGTTCGCGAACTAGGCCGGGCGATCGCCTCCTTTTTCGAACGGCGGGAATCTTCCCCGGATGCAAAGGTTTTGGGTGAGTTGACCGGGAAGCTTGCCCAAAAGGCGGGGGAGGGCGCCAGTCATCTCACGCCCGGGGAGGTTGCCGAGATCACCCCCGATGCGAACTCCTTTTCCGTGGTTGGCAATGAGGAAGCCAATCTTCCCTTGGTCATGACTTCGGCCGACCGCCTTTACTTCAGGCGGCATTTCGAATACGAGAACCAAATCGCCCGGGCCCTCGCCCTGCGTGTTGCCCGTCCAGCCGTCGATCCGGATTCTGCAGCTCTCGATTTCTTTCGCCAGTCCCTTGCCCCGCAAGTCGACGAGCACCAAGCCTTGGCCGTGGGGACTGCCATGCGAAAGGATCTCCTGCTTCTCTCGGGTGGTCCGGGCACGGGCAAGACGCGTACCATCGTGATCATGCTCGCCGCCTTGCTCCATGCCAATCCCGAGTTGCGCATTGCCTTGGCCGCCCCGACGGGCAAGGCCGCCTTTCGGATGCGCGAGTCCGTCCTTCAGACCATGGATGCGCTCGACTTGCCGGAGGGCATACGTTCATCCTTGAGCGATTGCGCCGAGGCCACCACCCTACATCGCCTGCTTGGCTGGCAAGCAGGGTCGGTCGATTTCAAGAGGAACGAAAACAATCCTTTGCTTCATGACCTCGTGGTACTTGACGAGGCATCCATGGTCGACCTTCCGATGATGGCGAAGTTTTGCGCGGCTTTGCGTGACGAAGCCAAGCTTGCCCTGGTGGGGGACGCAGACCAGTTGGCTCCCGTGCAGGGCGGCCCGGTCTTCAATGGCCTTGTCCGGGCCTATGAGCCCAATCGCTTTTCCAGCTCCGACTTGGCCGGCTTGGCAAACTATTCGTCCGTGGGCGAGGAAGCGGGTGCGGATGACCGCTTGGCCGGCAGCCTCGTTTCCCTTGCTCTTTCCCACCGGCGGGAAGGCAGTCCTTCCGCTTCCGTCTTGGGAGACTTCTGCGATGCGATCCGCGACGGCGAGGGTGATTCCGCGCTCAAGATCGTTCAGAAAGGTGGTGGTTGCATGCGCTTGATCGAGTCCCTCGACGATGACGTCGTGAATTCTACCATCAAGGACGAGTTCGAAGCACTTTCGGAAACAACCGATCCTTTGTCCGCCCTTTCGGCCTTGTCCAATTTTCGTATCCTGTGCGCCCATAACAAAGGGCGTTATGGCGTTGAGTCATGGAACAGGAGGACGGAATTTCTCCTTTCCGAAGGGGAGGACCGGCCCAGTCCGATCGTGATCGGGGTGAACGACTATACCGTCCGTCTTTTCAACGGAGACGATGGCATTATCCTGGGCAAACAGGCTCATTTTTCCGGTGAAGGGGGCATGCGTAAAGTTGCGCGCTCGCGCTTGCCTGGGAATTCCCCAGGTTATGCCACGACCATCCACAGGAGCCAGGGATCGGAATACGAGAAAGTCATGATCATCCTCCCCCGTGAGGAATCCAAGCTCCTGACCCGCGAGCTCCTTTACGTCGCGGCTAGTCGGGCCAAGCGGGAGATTACCCTCGTGGGCAACCCCAAGTCTTTCCTTGCCGCCATCGCGAACCAGGATTCTTCCTGCTCCGGAGTTTCCACCCTGTTCGAGAACGAGCTTGATTGCTTGCCCAATGACCAAGCCTAGCAACTCCTATCGTATCCTGCACACTGCGGATTGGCACTTGGGCAAGACCTTGGAGGGCCAGTCCAGAGAGGACGAACATGATCTGTTCCTTGCTTGGTTACTTGAACGGGTAGGTGAGCTGGAAGTGGATGCAGTCATTATTGCGGGCGACGTTTTCGACAGTGGAATGCCTCCGCAAACCGCCGTTCACCGGTACTTTGAGTTCGTTTCCAATTTGAGAGAAAGGGGAGAATGCAAACTGGTGGTGATCGGGGGGAATCACGATTCGGCAAATCAATTGGAAGCCCCCGTCCCGGTTCTCGAGTTTCTTGGAGCCCGGGTGGATGGCCGGGTCAAGGAGGAGCCCTCAGAGCGCATTCTTCTCTTGCCCGATTCCGAAAACTCACAGGTGGCGATCGCGATGGTCCCCTTCTTGCGCGATGCGGACGTGCGCAAGGGCAGGGCGGGGGAGAGCCCGGATGAGGTCCGCAAAAGCCTGGCCGAAGGTATAAGGAAAAAATATGAGGAGAGTGCCCAAGCTCTGG
>JABGWD010000394.1 GCA_018645725.1 Opitutia bacterium | reverse complement strand
TTGGACCTTCTTGAAGACGGATGCTCCCGGCTTTTGGATGAACTGGAAAGCCAACTCACCCCCTCCTGAAACCTTGACTCAGCCTGCTTCTTTTCCTTCCGTCGCCGAGGCGATATCCAAGGAAACCGGAACCCCCTTTGTCCTCGCAGATTCATCTGCGATCGGGGGAGGTTGCATCAATCAGGCGAGCCGGCTTACGGGGAAGGACGGGCGAACTTTTTTTCTCAAGCAAAATGATTTGGCCTTCCATAATTTCTTCGAAGCGGAAGCCGAGGCTCTTCAGGAAATCGAGGCAACCGCAACCGTCACGGTTCCCGAGGTCATTGCCTTCGGGATAACCGGGCAGTCATCCTTTTTGGTCCTTTCCTTGATGGAGGAAGGATCCGACTCTCCCGTCAGTCAAGCTGAGCTTGGAACCCAACTGGCCCGGCTTCACAAAATCGAGCAGCCTTATTTCGGCTGGCACCGGGATAACTGTATCGGAGCGACGCCACAGCCCAATCACCGATGTGAAGACTGGGTTTCCTTTTACGCGAACCATCGACTTGCCCACCAGTTTGACTTGGCGCAGAACAAGGGACAAAGTTTTGCCGGAAGCTCCGAGCTTTTGGAAAACCTTCCCGCCTTCTTCGTCGATTACTCCCCGAAACCGGCTCTTCTTCATGGAGACTTGTGGGGCGGAAATGCATCATGCGACAAACGGGGCACCCCTTTTGTCTATGATCCGGCCAGTTATTACGGGGACCGGGAAACCGATTTGGCCTTTACCCACATGTTCGGTGGATTCTCCAATGCATTCTACCAAGCTTACGACGCAGTTTATCCTCTCGACCCCGGCTTCAAGATTCGCAAGATTCTCTACAACCTTTACCACGAGCTCAATCACTTTAACTTGTTCGGAGGCGGCTATGCCTCTTCCGCCCAATCCAGCGTCCATCAACTACTTGATCATCTGTCTTGAAAAACGACATTCAAAAAATCCTTTTGAGCGAGGAAGACATCCGTAAGCGCATAACCGGATTGGGGCTCGAAATCGACCGTCATTACGAGGGGAAGGAAATCCTTATCGTCACCCTCCTCGACGGAGCCATCGTCTTTACCGCCGACCTGATCCGCAACCTAAGCATCCCCTTGAGACTCGATTGCATGAGGGTATCGAGCTACGGGGACTCGACTGACCCGGAAACGGCTCCCCGGATTCTCAGTTCCCTCAAAACCGACGTTTCCGGCAAACACGTCCTGCTGGTCGACGATATTCTCGATACGGGCAATACGATGAAACGCGTACATGACGAAGTCCTCGCAAAAAATCCCGCCTCCGTTCACTCGTGCGTGTTCCTGGACAAACCGGACCGGCGGGAAAATGATTTCAGGTCCGACTGGACGGGCTTCTCCATCCCGGACGAATTCGTGGTGGGCTATGGCTTGGACTATGCCGGACGCTTTCGACAACTGCCCTATGTAGGCACCCTCAAGCCCTCCGTTTACGAAAATTCGTAGGATCCCTTCCAGGGCTCACCCATCGAAGGGAATGGTTTGCCCGATCCCGGGCAAACGGATTCCTAGGTCGAGGCATTCGAAAGGAATTTCCTCAATCCGTGCAAAGCAAGAATAAGAACCCCTCCCAAAAATGCCGTGAGCAGACAAATCCACCATGCGTTGGTAGAAAAATCCGGCATCGTATTCTCAAAAGTTACCGGAATGGAATCCCCGTTTGGTTTTTGCATGAAGGAGAGTTCGTTCTTGAAAGGCCATATTTTTCGCAATGAGCCAATCATAAAGCCCGCCAACAACCCAACCGTAATTTGATAATGACGCGCAAGCAACCAACTCAAAATTCGGCTGAACCCGGTGATTCCCACAACGCATCCAGCCGCAACCATGGCAAGAGTGAAGAATTCCAGTTCCTTGACTGCTTTGATGACATAAGCATATTGACCCAAGACAAGAAGGATAAAAGAGCCCGAAATCCCAGGCAGAATCATTGCCGTAATGGCAATCATGCCTGATAAAAAAAGAATCATGGGCGTGTGACTGCTTTCGCTCGGGGGCAACCCGACCAACCACCATGCGAAGACACTTCCGATCAAGACAGATGCGAAAACCCCCATGTTCGGCTTCAATCCTTTAAGCACGATGAAAATGCTCGCTGCCACCAACCCAAAGAACAAAGACAAAAGATAAGTCTCATGATGCTCAAGCGCCCAACTGATCAAATGCACCAAGGACGCGATGGCAAAGAGTATGCCAGCTCCCAAGAAACCAATGAATTTCCAAGGAAGATAGTCGAGAACTTCTTTGAATTGAATTTTGCAGGCCATCCGCAGGAGCTTCAAATTGAAGAGCTTGATCGTATTGATAAGTTCTTGATAAATTCCCATTATGAAGGCAATCGTTCCACCGGAAACCCCTGGGACGACATCGGCGCTGCCCATTAAAAAACCAGTCAAAAACAAGTAGGCGCATTCCTTTGTTCCGCGCTTATCTCTCATAGGAAGGATAATGTCATCGCTTTGATTTCCAGGCTAAGGTCAGCTCACTTGATTTCGATCTCCAAGCGGCGATTCTTGTCGATTTCTCCCCCCGCCTTGTCCTGGTAATAGTATCGGTAATGCTGGAAAGGAAAGACCCCCGAGTAGCTACCCACTTGCATGGAGGAGTTGCGGATGGACTTGGGCGCCACCGTCATTTCCCTGCGTCCCAAAAGCTTGCCCGCAGTCACCGCTGACTCAATCCCCCTCGAGAAACTCAGCTTTTTCTTCAGGTCAACCCACTTCTCGAGATAGGGTATGGTTTCCTTGGCCCGGGAACTGGCGACCACCTCAATGGACGTATCGTCCACGATGGGCTCCCATTCGGCCAAACCATCGCCTTCCTTGACCGGCATGGCTTCCGGAACGGACAACCTCAGAGCAACTACCGTCGGATGATCGACACTCGATGGATCATCCGCCTTGCCCCAAATGGCAATGCGGCGCGATCCAGCCTCGAATTCGATCTCCATGGTGACGTCATCCTCAAGCTTGGCCTTGAGTTTCAATCGGCCAAGTTTCTCCGAAGGCTCGGGCGGGTTATAAAAGCCGGTGATCTTTCGGTAGTGATAATGGTAGTCGCTCCTTGTCGTATGGTAGGCATAAACCGATCCTTTGGGATGAGGTTTCGAATAATACCCATGATTGAAGTTCAGAACCAGCGGTTTGCCTTGCAGGAGGTTCTCACTCCCCTCCTTGAGGTAAAGGTGAAACACCCCGCTTCCATGAAGGGCGACGTCATGGGTGGAAGTCTCCAGCACGGAATGGTAGTTGGCCCACTTGCCCGAACCCAGCGTGGGCAAAACGAATTTGCCGCCTGTAGCGGCGGGCTTTCCGGTTGGAGGAACCGGGGAAGGCTCGGGCTCGGAGGAAGAAGGTGGCTGGGCGGGGGACGGAGGAGGAGACGGGGGAGGAACGGAAAGCTTGCGGGCCAAGGCTTGCGACTCCTCGCTCAGATCGGACAACTTGAGAACGAAATTTCGACCGTTCAGGAAGATCGTGACCGTAGACGCATCACCGCTTACGAATTTCGCCTTGATCGTTCGTCCACCCTTGTTCGTCCAGTCATGGATTTCAACCTGACCGAACGAAAGGTTGGCAAACGAGACAAGCAAAAGGAGAAGAGGCAAGCGCAGCATGGTTTTCATGGAAAACCAATTTGAAACGGTTTTGCCCATACGTCAAACTTCTGCAGGGAAGGGAATGCGACTAAACCTGGCTCGGACCCGTGTCCGCACTGGCAAAACAGCTTCGACAAAGGGAAACGTAACGCTCGTTCCCTCCGATCTCGATTTGCTTGCCCGCGGTCTCCATCCTACCGGAGGGATCAATGCGGGCATTCATGGTCGCCTTTTTCCCGCAATGACAGATTGCCTTGATCTCCTTGATTTCGTCCGCCCAGGCCATCAGGTATCTGCTGCCCTCGAAAGTCTCCCCCAAAAAATCCGTCCGTATGCCATAGGTCAGGACAGGTACGTTTTGCCCGTCCACGACCTGGGTCAACTGATCGACCTGGGCCTTGCTCAGAAATTGGGCCTCGTCTATCAAAACGCAATCAACGGGTCTCTTGTCCAGCTCGACCGTCACGAGGCCTAACAGATCATCATCCGGGCCAAAAACCAGGGCATCGTGCTCGATCCCTATTCTCGAGCGTATTACCCCCACCCCATCCCGATCATCGAGTTTGGCGGTAAAGAGCATGGTGGACATGCCGCGCTCCCCATAGTTATGATTAGCTTGGAGCAAGGCGGTGGACTTGCCTGCGTTCATCGAGGAATAGTGAAAATACAACTTGGCCATGGCGAAGGTTCGACCATTCACCCGATTGGGTGAGATT
>JABGWD010000393.1 GCA_018645725.1 Opitutia bacterium | reverse complement strand
CTATCAATTCCTCGAACGCCACGAGGATCTCTTCCGAGGCAACTCCCCACACGCCGAGGCTCTTCTTCTCTTTCCAAGAAAGGCTATTCGGCAAGGGAACCTCGAACCCTTGGAAGACTTCCGCATGCTGGGCAGGCACCTGCTCGACCAGCATGTCCTGTTCGACGTCCTACCCGACGACTTGGCGACGCCCGAAATACTTGCCAAGTACCAAGTAACGCTCGATCCAACCAACGACGCCTTGCCGTCACGGAAACAACTCAGTCGTATCGACGCGCCTGCCACGCTGCGGGTATGCGCCAACCGCCCCGCCAAGGGAAATGAAATTGATTTGCACTTCGTTAACTATGACCGTGACGAGCTCCCCAACAGAGCCAACGGCAAAACAAATCATGGCCGTGGTCCCACTGATGAAAGAGCCAAAGCCGTGTCGGGAGCCGAGGTGTCTTTCGTTCTTCCCGTTGGAGTGAAGGTGAAAGACGTGGAAGTGATCTCGCCGGAATACGAGAAACCGCTCCATCCAGACTTTCGATTTTCCGACGGCAGAATCTCCTTCACCCTGCCCGAATTCCTCGTCTACGCAGTAGCCAGGCTGAAGCCTTAGTCGGTTCCGGCAACGATCGAGATCATAGATTTACAAGATTTTGCGGCTCTCAAAACAAGGGCTTACTTCTTCCGCATTCCCTCGAGGCTTGCCCGCACGGCTTTCAGCTTGGCGACGAACTCGGGGTCATGTCCTTTCAGCTGGTGGGAAAGCCAGGAATCCGACTCGAACTCGTTCAAAATACCGTCGATGCGGGCCAACTTACTTTCGATCTGGCCCGTGGCATCTCCCCGGAAAAGTTCGGCCTCGAGCCGAGGCAGGTCGATCTGCAATTGCCGTATCTTGCGGTCGAGAGCCTGCATCTTGCCTATCTCCTGAAGCTCCTTGATCTTGGCGGAACTGGCTTCCTTGGCTTCCCGAGTATAGTTGACGCCTTCGGGTATGGGCCACTCATCAGTGCGGAAGGTGGCTAGCGGGAGGCGTTCCCGGCCGACTAGGTTGCCGGTTGGCCAGTTGGCCCATCCGTAGCGGGCGGCCACGGGTTCCTTGACGAGGTCGCTGGTGAGCTCGATACACCATTTATTGTCTAGCTTGGCATTGCGGGCCTTGGCGGGATACCATCGTCGGTCCTTGCCCGAGATGATGAAGCCTTGAAGTTCGGCGTTACCTTCGCGTGGGCAGGGGAGCACTTGCCAGTAGGCATTGTTCTCGATGTGTTTCCAGCGCTCGTGAACGACCGGGTCCTGGTCGAAGAAAAGGTACAGCTTGTCCTCCTTGATTTTCATGTCGACGAATTCGTTGCCCCGGTGCACGACCGGTTCCTTGTACACCTTGGCCAAGGCCCAAAGGGATGCGTACTCGGCAACAGGCAACTTTTCGGCGGGGTGAATGTAGGAGTTGCCCGTCGGGTAAGTGGCGATCATGTCGGAAAGCGGATCGTCCTTGAGGGCCCGCCTCTGTACGTCCCGTATAATGGCGTATCCCTCGGCGACGGTGGCCACCTCGGGGTCGATCCCAAAGGTCCCCCACCCCGGTTGGCTGATGCAACCGAAGGGCAGGGTGTCGTCGCGAAAGGCCTTGCGAAAGGAGACCGGCACCTTGGGGAAGGTGTGCTCGTAGCGGGTCCAGCGCATGAAGTTATTATTCTCGCCCTGATAATAGAGCACCCCGCGCAGGCCGAGGTCGCGAATAGGCATCACGGTGGCATTAAAGAGCCCGGCGGGCGGACTCCAAGCGCTGCGCGAATCGCCGGGTTTCTTGGGCATGCGAAGACGGGGCGGTTTCTTTCCCTCGGCTTCCGCCTTGGCTGCCTTTTCCTTGTGCTCGGCCTTGGCCTTTTCGCCATCCGATTCCCATTGCTTCATCAGGTCGGCAACTTGCTTTTCATCGTCCCAGACCGCAGTCTCTGCGTCGTAGTCGGCCAGCACGGTCTTGATGATCTTGTCGTCGATGGAATCGAGCTCGCTTCGTAAGCACCACGTTTGCCCGAGGGTGCCTCCGCGGGCCACGTTGATGATGCCCACGGGGACCTTGAGGTAGCGATGAAGGAACGTTCCGAACAAGTAAGGCACGGCTGAAAAGCGCGGGGCGGTCTCTGGGGTGCATTCCTGCCACCCAACCTTCCGCTTTATTTCGTCCAGCGGCTTGTACCAGGAGTCCTCCCATGCTACGTAGCGCAACCCGGGGAAATCGGCCGAACCTGACTCCCTTCCCTTTCGGTTGAAGCCGCTCCATCCCATGTTGCTTTGTCCGGCGCAGATCCAGACCTCGCCGATGAGGGCATTGCGGACTAGCGCGATCTCGTCATCTCCGCGGGCGATTACCCAGGTGGGCAGAAAACTGGCCTTGGCCGGAGGAAAGGAAACCGACCATCTCCCTTGCTTGTCAGCCTTGGCGGAAAGGGTTTTTTCCTGCAGACGGGGAGGGTTTTTCTCAACATAGCGCACCGTGACCGAATAGTCGCCCCCTTCGTCCGCTTTGCCCTCAAGTCCGGCCTCATCCTCGGCCTTTTTTCCCGAGGCAGCGTCCTGAGTGAGCGTCACCTTGACGGCAGTTCCCGGCTTGGCCCAACCCCAAATGGTGATTGGCTTGCCCTGCTGCAAGACGACGTGGTCGCTCAGTATCTTGGCAAAACGGAGACTTTCAGGTTCTGCGGCGAAACATGAGGCTGTAAAAAGAGCCAAGACAAAGGTGAGGAACGATGATCGAGTACGCATAGTCCGGCAAGCGTCCTCAATCTTATCTCAAGCGCCAACAAAAAACCGAGGTGGGTGGAGCAATCGCTAGAGCGGAACACCTCGGACAGTGGATTGCCAACGGAGCAACGAGGGAAAAAAAGAACGCAACGACGTTCATGGTGAAGCTTATTTTCGTTTGGCGCAGAGTCGCCGCAACAGTCGATAGAACAAATACCCCAACGGAATGAGTATTAGCAACCAAGGAGAAAGCGCTACGATGGCAAGAGTCAACCCCTTGAAGAAAATTTCCATAGCCGCGATCGATTTGTTCCAGGCATTGCCGATCGAACTGCCGAAGGAAAGCGCTTGTGGCGGTTGATACTCCGCGTCCTCACGCACGTTGAGCGTGATGGTTGTCATTGATACGCGATCCTTGAGTTGGCGCATTTTGCCTTCCAGACGCTCAATGGTTTCCCTTACCCGAGAAAGTTGTTGCTCGACTTCAAGGACGTCGCCGATCTTTCCCTGCACTTCGTCGAGGACGTCGAGAATACGTTGCTCCAATCGTTTTTGGTTGGAGATGCGGGCATCCAGATCCACGTATTCGTCCGTTACGTCCCTTGCCGTTTCTTGAACTTGCTCCGGTACGCCCAAGTCCTTTGCGGATTTGAGGAATGATTGATAGTGGTCGACGGGCACTCGAAAAACCCAATGTCCGGAGCGGTTCTGTCCTTGGTTTCGATGGAAGTTGACTTCCGAGTGATAACCATCGTGTGTGTCGACAAGGACTTTTATGTCCTTCTCAAATTGTTCGAACGTCGTCTTTTTCAGAACCAACCAGATTTCGGAAACGTAAATAATCTTTCTGTCGGCAAGTTGGTCGCTTTCACCTCCGGAGTCGGTGAGTTCTTCTGCGTTTTCGCTTATGGACAAATCTTTGCCGGCACTGGCTTTGGCTGTCTCTTGCCAAGAAGGTTCCATACCCCCAAGCATTTCTCCGTCAACCATTGGAGATTCCGAGCATCCGGCAAAGAAAGATGCGAAAAGCGAAAGGAAAACGAGCGAGGGGTAATAACTGGAAGGTTTACCGTCGCGCTTTGTCATGCTTTCATCAATACGAGAATAGAATGATACGAGCAAGCCTAAGAACCGACAAAGCCAGTCCGGTCAAAAGATTCGCAGCGACGGGATCGGCGTCAAATCATTGTTTCTTCGACGGCGTTTCTCTACCCTTGCCTTATGCTTGAAGACTTGGGAAAAACCACGAAGAAGGCTGTCGCAGACTAGGTATGTCTTCGAATCAGGATTCAAAAAATGAAAGTGACCAAAATAGTTATCCTTTTGCTATTCCCAAGCCTACTCCTCGGGAGAAAGACAGAAGACGTCGAAGTTGTTTATGAATTGAAAAAGAACGTTTCCTATCTGGATGAGAACGGTAGTATCGACCCTTACCGCAAACAGCGTTGCAAACTCGATTTGTACTACCCTCGCTCGGAAAAGGCGTTCCCTACCGTCGTTTGGTTTCATGGTGGTGGGTTGCGTTCGGGAGAAAAATCCATACCCAAGCAATTGAGAAAACAAGGTATTGCGGTGGTGGCGCCCAATTACCGGCTTTTCCCAAAGGCGAAATGCCCCGATTACGTGGATGATGCTGCGGCAGCCGTGGCTTGGACCTTTCGTAACATTGGTAAATTCGGAGGTGACCCAGGGTTGATCTTTGTTTCAGGTCATTCTGCCGGTGGGTACTTGACGAGTATGATCGGGTTGGACAAGGCTTACCTTGCCGAGCACGGGATCGATGCCGATAGGCTTGCGGGTTTGATTCCATTCAGTGGCCATACGATTACGCATTTTACTCCGCGCGAGGAGCGTGGAATTTCAAAAAAACAGGTAGTGGTGGATAAGTTTGCACCTATTTTTCACCTTCGCAAGGAAGCCGCGACCATCTTGATCATTACGGGAGACCGGAAGCTCGAAATGTTGGGCAGGCATGAGGAAAACGCTTACTTTTGGAGAATGCTCAAGGTAGTCGGTCATCCGAATGCAGAAATTCTGGAACTATCTGGCTTTGATCATGGAGGCATGGCTTCCCCCGCATTCCCGCATTTGCTGAAGTTCGTAAAAAAACAGAAAAACCGTTAGTCTCTCGGCAGGAGCCCACCCACCCGATTCCCTTGACCTTGGCAAAGCCTGTTTTCGACTTGTGACCCAATGCGGTAAAGTTCTTGCCACGGGACGGGCCAAATGGTATTTCTGACCGCTTACCTTCATTTTTCTACCCCTCTATCAATCATGTCAGAACTAAGTGATCTTACCATTCAAGTTGTGCCTCGCGAGCAGACTGGTCGTCAGGCCTGTAGAAAACTCCGCTTCGCAGGCAGGATTCCGGCCGTCTTGTATGGCAAGGAATACAATCAATCCTATTCACTCGATGATCGAGAAATGCGAACCCTCTTGCGCAAGGCTTCGGGTACGACCTCCTTGCTCCGTCTTTTGGGTGAGAAGGGCGAGGACGAATTGGTCTTGATCAAGGAAATGCAGACCGATCCCATTAAGAATTCGATTTTGCACATAGATTTTGTCCAAGTCGCTCGGGGCGAGGATTTGCAGACCAAGATACCCCTCGTACTCTCGGGAGAAGCCGAGGGAGTTAAGACGCAGGGCGGAATCCTGGAGGTATTGGCGAATGAAATTGAAGTCAAATGCCGTCCCAGCAATCTTCCTACCCAAATTGATCTGGAGATTTCGGAACTTGAGCTTGGAGGCAATCTCCAGATTGCGGATCTTCCCGAATTGGACGGAGTCGCTTATGTCGCTGACCCCAAAACACTCATTGTATCCTGCGTTGGCAGTGCCGAAGGTCGTTCTTCTGCGGGCGAAGAAGAAGGAGAAGGAGAAGTCGCTGAGGGTGAAGAATCCGAAAGCGATTCTTCGGCAGAAGAGGGTGGCAAAGAAGGCGAAAAGGCTGAGGAATAATATGTTTTTTGCCGAGCGTGGAGCGAGTTGCGATAATCGGTTTGGGCAATCCGGGGACGAAATACCATCGTACTCGCCACAACTTGGGCTTTTGGCTTGTTAACGAGTTGGCCCAACGGGAAAAAGTAATCTTCAAGGCAAATAAGCAGTATCACGCCGAAGTTGCGCAAATGCGAAGAAAGCAAAACAAGGTTTTACTTGTCAAACCAATGAGTTACATGAACGAAAGTGGTAAATTTTTGTCTCCTCTGCTTTCATATTTTGAGTGTTCCGCAGATCATGCGATCGTGGTTCATGACGAGATTGCCTTTCCCTTGGGAGAAATCAAGGTATCCCGGAACAAGGGTGCCGGTGGACACAATGGCGTCAAGAGCGTCCTTTCTTCAATCGGTTCGGGATTCGCCCGATTCCGAGTCGGCATCGGGATGAAACCCAATCCCGAAGTCAACCTCGCTGACTTCGTTCTTTCCAAACTCAGTGCGGAAGAATGGACCTTTCTTCAAGAGAGGAAGGATTATCTTTGCCAGTCCCTCTTGAATCTCCTTGATGATGGAGTGGACGTAGCCATGAATCTTATCAATCAAACAAATCGATCACCGAAACCCTCATGAACAAAAGAAATTACCTAGCTACCATTGTGTACGACGCCCATGGGGCAGATGGCACTTCGGACGAAATGATCCCCAAGCTAAGCGAAATGATTCGCGAGGCAGAGGGGGAAGTGAACAAAGTCGAGAACCAAGGCTCGCATGACTTTGCCTATCCCCAAAGTAAGGAAATGAAAGCGGGAACCTTCTTGCAATTTGAAATATCGGGCGATCCCGAAATGCCTGTCAGGCTCAAAGAAAAACTTACTTTGGAAAAAAAGGTTGATCGAGTGCTGATCGAGCGCAAGTAGTAGTACTTGCATTCCCTTTTTTTGAAAACCTAATCCCTCGATGGCTTCCCTGAACAAAGTTCTTCTTATCGGCAACCTCACGCGCGACCCCGATGTGCGCGTCATGTCAAACGGCAGGCCCGTTTGTAATTTTGGTCTTGCCCTCAATCGCTCTTACAAAGATTCGGAGGGAAACCGAAAGGAGGAGGTGACGTTTGTCGACGTTGAATGTTTCGGACCCCGGGCGGAAGCGGTCGGAAGATTTTTTACCAAAGGAAGGGCAATTTTCGTTGAAGGACGGCTCAAGTTGGATCAGTGGGAATCAAAGGAGGGCGAAAAAAGAAGTGCCTTGAAGGTCGTCTTGGATAACTTTGAATTCGTTGACTCCAAACAGGATTCGCCCGCCTCCGGTAGACCTGCGGTTTCCAGTGAAAACACTCCTTCTCCAGACAAAGACCCCGCATCGGAGCCTAAAACTCCACCTTCCGCATCGGCTGCTGATCCGGATTTGGACGAAGACGTACCCTTTTAACCCCAGACTGACAAATCATTATGGCTACTACTGAAGTTTTACTTGTGCAACACATGCAACAACTCGGATCAGAGGGCGACGTTGTAAAAGTTCGTCCCGGATATGCGAGAAATTATCTTATCCCTCAAAAAAAGGCTTTGCCTTTGAACTTGGCAAACAAGAAAAGGCTCGATTCCCTTAAGCAATCTCGGGCCATGCGTGAGTCCGATGAATTGCAGAAAGCCCAAGAAATTGCCACCAAGCTGAAAGACGTCAATATTGCAGTAGCGGTCAAGACGGGATCCGGTGGCAAGCTTTTCGGTTCGGTGACCGCCAATCATATCCTTGAGAAATTAAGTGAAAGCGGTTTTACCATGGACAAGAAGCACTTTGTTTCCTTTTCCCCAATCAAGGAATTGGGCAAGCAAAACGTTACTTTGCAGCTCCACAAGGAAGTGGAAGCCGAAGTGGAAGTCGAAGTCGTATCTGAAAATCCCATAGAACCGACCGAGTAGCTATTTCTTCTTACAATTGAGGTCAAAGAATGCCATCAGTAGTTTCTTCCAGCAAAGAAAAGCCGTTTTCCAAAAAAGAAGGAGCTAATTTATCCGCCAAGCAAGGTTCGGATCGCAAGACGATTGAAGGCAATCCGCTTCCCAGTAACCAAGATGCCGAGCAAGGTCTGTTGGCAGCATGCATCATGGATACTTCCGGTGAAGTTTTGGGAAGATGCATAGAGCAATCCATCGGTCCGGATTATTTTTATCATTTCAGCCATCAACTGATTTTCGATTCACTGCTTGATCTCCATCGGGAAAACAAGCAGCCGGATGAAATTTTGCTGGCGGAAAAGCTTTCCACGAGGGGTCAGCTTGAACAGGTGGGAGGCCAAGAAGGTTTGATTGACCTGACTTCGCGGATACAGACGACAGCGCATGCGTCGCATTGGTTGGAAATCGTCAAGCAGAAAGCTCTTTTGCGAAGATGCATATACGTGGCGTTCGATATCATTGACGGGGCAAACGACCTGCAGGGCGACGTGGATGACTTTTTGTCGAACATGGAACAAAGAGTGTGTTCCCTCAGTGATGAGCAGAGTATCCGTTCATCCATCCCTTTCAAGGAACCGATTCGGGAGGCAATGGCTCAAATCAAGCGAATGCTCTCGAAGGAGGATTCCGACGGATTGCTTACGGGATATAAGGAATTGGATAACCTGACCAATGGGTTCAAGCCTGCCGAAATGATCGTTATTGCGGCCAGACCTTCCGTCGGCAAGACTAGTTTGGCCATGAATATCGTCGAGAACATAGCGTTTTCCCCGAAATATGCCGAAAAGCCCAAGAATACGTTGGTTTTCAGTTTGGAAATGAGCGCAACGTCGCTTGCCATGAGGCTGATTTGCGGTCGGGCAAGAGTGAACATGAATGATTTGCGCCGTGGTTTCATCGCCAAAAGCAACGCCGAAAAACTCAATGAAATAAGCAAGGGTTTTCAAGAGGCTCCTATTTGGGTCGATGATACGAGTGGTCTGACCATCAATCAAATTCGAGCCAAGGCGAGAAGGGTCAAGTCCAGAAACAAATTGAGCTTGGTTGTGGTCGATTATCTTCAATTGATATCGGGTGACGCCCGGTCGGCTTCCAGAGAAAATCAGATCTCCGACATATCTCGAGGCTTAAAGGCAATGGCCAAGGAACTGGACGTGCCCGTTATCGTACTTAGCCAACTCAACAGAGATTCGGAAAAAGAAAAGAGGGATCCCCGCCTTTCCGATCTAAGGGAATCCGGTTCCATCGAGCAGGATGCGGACGTCGTTATGCTTTTGGGCAAACACCGCAAGGGAGAAGACATTCGGGAAATGGATCAGGGACAGCAGGAAGGCGAGTCTCCCGAAGAAGATTTTGAGCCAATACAGCTTTTGCTGGCAAAACAGAGGAACGGGCCGACGGGAAGAGTGGATCTTGCCTTCCGGAGAAAGTACACGAGGTTTGATAGCATGGAAGGTGATCCCAGACTCAATTGATAGCATGAGGATACTACGCTCACTGTCTCCATTCTTATTCCTTCTTCCCGGGATTGCCCTTCTTTGGTCGCAAGCTTCGGTTTCCGACGGGAAGACCATTTCTGCCATCAGGATAGAGTTGGACGGTCCGAAAACTTTGGGCAAATCCTTCATCCTTCAGAATCTCCAAATTGAGACAGGAATTCCTTTCCTGGGATCGGCTATCGACAAATCGATAGCCAACCTCATGGCAACGGGTGCCATTGACGACGTGAAGGTATTCATCGACCCCGAAAGTTCCACGGATGAAGAAGTAGTCTTGGTTTTCAAAGTGCGGACCAAACCAAGAATTGGTGAAATCAAGTTTTCCGGTAACGACGAGCTTTCCAATAGAAAACTGGAAAAGGAAATTGAAATCAGTGTGGGTGAATTGTTTGACGAGGCTGAGATCAAGGCGGACCAAATTGCTCTTGAGGAGCTTTATCTTGAGAAGGGATTTTGGAATTCGAGGGTCGAGAGTGAAGTCAAGCAAATGCCCGATAACAAAAACGTTTCGATTGTCTTTCGGGTGGTGGAGAATGAAAAAAGGAAGATCCGAAAAATATCGTTTGAGGGGAATGACAACTTTTCCGGCAAGAAACTTCTCAAGGAGATGGAAACGGCTCCATGGCGTTTTTGGCGTTTTTGGTCCAAGCGTTCGCGTTACCGTCCGGCGATTTTGGAAGAAGACTTGAATCAATTGCGGACCGCTTACCGGGACGAAGGGTTCCTTGACGTGAAAATCGAGCAGAGCGGTGTCAGTATTTCTCCCGAGGGAAATGGCGGTCTTAACCTTGCCATCAACGTTGCGGAAGGCGAGCGGTCCTATTTCGGCGAGATAGTCCTTGCCGGAAACGCTGTGATTACGACGGACGAATTGCTTGCCGACGGCAAGATCAAGCGTGGCGAACCGTATTCACCCACACTGTTGGGCAATGAACGGGAGCGTTTGCGCAAGAAGTATGGAGAAAAAGGTTACTTGGATGCGCGTGTCCGTTCCATTCGTAAACCAAACGTGGAAACCGATCAAATTGATCTGCGTTTTGAATTTACTGAAAACAATAAATTTTCGGTTAATTCGATTCAGGTTCGCGGCAACGAAAAAACCAAGACGATTGCCATTATTCGCGAGTTGGCCCTGGCTCCGGGCGAAACCTTCGACCTGATCAGAATGGAGACGAGCGAAGCCAGACTGAGGAACACTCGTTTCTTTGAAAAAGTCACCTTGGATGACGAGCCGATCACCTCCCAGGATCCCGAACTTGCGAACAGCAGGAGAAACCTTGTCGTTAACGTCGAGGAGGGACGGACGGGGCACGTTTCCTTCGGAGTTGGTTTCAGCACGCTTGAAAAAGCCATGATGTTCGCCGAGTTTCGCCAAGGCAACTTTGACCTCATGCGTTGGCGTTCACCACATCGGTTACAGGGGGATGGGCAGAAATTCAGGTTGCGCCTCAAGCTTGGCGCGCGAAGCAATGAAGCGGTTCTTGCGTTGGAGGAACCTTGGTTTCTCAATCGTAGGGTAGCTGCGGGTTTTGAATTGTTCCGCCAGAAGTCCGATTATTACAGTTCTTATTACGACGAACTGCGGGCCGGATTCGAACTGTATTTCAGAAAGCGACTCTTTGAACTGGTCGAAGGAAGGCTTTTTTATCGCTTGGAGGACGTTGTGATCGATGATTTGAGCCCTAGCCCGCCTCGGCCTTCGTTCATTAGAGAGGAGGATCTTTCCATCTCCAAGGTTGGATTCAGCCTGACGCGGGACACGCGGGACAGCATATTGTTTCCTTCCGAAGGTGGTATCGTTACCTTGCGCAAGGAGTTTGCGGGGGGACCTTTTGGCGGTGATGCGGATTACGGGAGGTTCGAGCTTCAAGGGGCTCGCTTCTTTCAGACTTTTGATGCCATGGAACAGGTTGTTACGGTCAGTGGTCGGACCGGTACCTTGGGTCGATTTGACGGCAAGGACTCCGACGTGCCTTTTTTCGAAAAGTTTTTCCTTGGCGGACCGTACAATTTGAGGGGTTGGGATTACAGGGAAGCCGGCCCTCAAATCGCAAGCGAACCGGAAGGAGGCAACTCCTACAGTTACCTTAGCGCGGAGTACACTTTCAGGGTGGCGGATCCCTTGCGCTTCGCTTTTTTCTACGACGGAGGATTCTTGCGCACGGGAGACTTCAAGTTTTTCCCCGGAGACGGGCTTCAGGGTTGGCATGACAATTGGGGCCTTGGTTTGCGAATAATGGTAATGGGAATGCCCTTGCGTCTTGATTTGGGATTTCCCGTCAGCGATCCTTCCGGTACCGGCGGATCTCCCCAGTTTCATTTTTCCGGCGGGACCCGTTTTTAAATTACTTTCTACAAATCAAAACAACCCAAAATGATCAAATACAGCCACCTCCTTTCCATCTGCGCGTTCCTTTTTCTCAATAACTTTTCTTATGCCCAAAAGATTGCGGTCGTTGACGTGCAGAAAGTCTTCGATGGGTACCAAAAAGTAAAGGATGCCCGAGAGCGCTTGGACAAGTCCAAGAAAATTGCCATGGAAGAACTCCTGATATTTCGGGCGGAGCTCGAAAAAATCGTAAATGAGCTTAAGGAAATGGAGGAAAAACTAAGAAACCCGAACCTCGAAAGCGCCGCGCTGAAGGCCAAGTATCAGGAGAAGGTCAAGGAAGCCAAAGTAAAGCAAGACGATATGATTGCTTATGACAAGAGGACCAAGGCAACGATTGCCCAGAGACAAAGAAATCTTTTGGTCGAGCATTTGGCGGACATTCGAGCAGCGGTTCAAAAGGTCGCCGGAGCCAAAGGGGTAGACATCGTATTGAACTCATCGGAGACCCAGTTAGGCGTGTTTTACGTTGGTGACAAGTTCAACGTCACCGAGGAGGTAATTGTTACCTTGAACGCTTCCGCAAACAAGAAGAATTGAATTTCGAGAGCGGTTTATTCGGGTATCAATGAACGTAAGCCTGACCCTTGATGAGGTTCTTCCCCTGATTCCTGACGCAGTGGCGGAAGGCAGTACGTCTGTCACCGAAATCAAGGGCATTTCTTCCTTGGATACGGCAAGGGAAGAAGACCTGTCCTTCCTTGGGAATTCGAAATACAAATCTCAGGTTCCCTTGACTTCGGCATCCGTGGTTTTGTTGCCGGAGGGTTATGTCGGGCAACCCAAGGGAAATCAGCTTTTTGTCCGGATGAAAGAACCGTCAAGAGGTCTTGCCGAAATCTGTCGCTTTTTGGAGAAAAGAATCTCACCTTCCCCCGCTCCCGGGATTCACGAAACGGCCTTCGTTCACCCCGACGCAAATATTGCCGAAGGGGTTTTCATTGGGCCTTTTTCCTTTGTTGGAAGGAACGCTTCCGTTGGCCCCAATTCCGAAATCAGCTCTCATTGCCACCTGGGAGATCATGCCCAAATCGGAGAATCCTGTCGGATTCATCCAGGGGTCAAGATTCTCTCCAGGTGTCTGATTGGTGATCGGGTAATCTTGAACGCGGGGGTGGTCATTGGGTCGGAGGGGTACGGTTTCGACCAGGTTGGAGAAAGCCATGAGAAAGTGCCTCATTTGGGTCTTGTGGTTATTGAGGAAGACGTCGAAATCGGAGCCAATACCTGCATTGACCGAGCCCGTTTTGAAGAGACTCGCATAGGTGCGGGCACGAAAATAGACAACTTGGTGCAGATCGGTCATAACGTCAAAATCGGCAAGGGTTGCTTGATTGTCGCTCAGGTGGGCATTAGCGGGAGCGTTCAGTTTGAGGATCACGTGGTAGTGGGTGGGCAAGCAGGTTTTGCCGGTCACCTCAAAGTGGGGAAAGGGGCCAAGATTGCCGGACAGGCAGGCATCACCAAGGACGTTGAGGCCGGTGCGTTCCTCAAGGGGAACCCTGCCCTTCCCTTCCAGTTGGCCCAGAGAATTTCGGTTTTGCAAAGAAAGTTACCTGAGTTGTTCAATAGGTTTGCGGAGGAGGCGGGCAACAAGTAAATCTTCATTATGCAGGAGGAAACGAGCCTAAAGATCTTCAGTGGTAATTCGAACAATCCACTGGCCCGAGAAATTTGTCAATATTTGGAGATGGACATTGGGGATGCCTTGGTCACGACCTTTCCGGACAGCGAAAGTTTCGTGAGGTTCAACGAAAATATCAGAGGCGCCGACGTTTTCCTCATTCAATCGACCTCCCCGCCGGCCAACCAGCACATGATGGAGTTGCTCATCATGATTGATGCAGCCAAACGAGCATCAGCTGCACGGGTTACGGCAGTCATTCCATTTTTTGGTTATGCTCGTCAGGATCGAAAAGATCAACCCCGTGTCCCCATCACTTCCAAACTTGTGGCCAACCTTTTGGTTGCGGCTGGTGCAAACCGTATCTTGACCATGGATCTGCATGCGCAGCAAATCCAAGGTTTTTTTGACATCCCCGTCGACCACCTTTACGCGTCCCCTGTCTTTTTTGAGGATTTGAAGAACAGGGATCCCGAAAACATGACGATTTTTTCTCCCGACGTGGGAGGAATGAAAATGGCAAGCGCTTATTCGGACGTTTTGGGTTGCCCTCTTGGTTTTGTCGCCAAGCGAAGGACGGGTGCCTCTACCGTTGAGGCCATGAACTTGGTCGGAGAGGTTGAAGGGAGAGAAATCCTCCTAGTGGACGATATGACCGAAACCGCCGGAACTCTTACTGCTGCGGCCAATCTTTTGAAGGAAAGAGGGGCCCAGAAAGTAAGTGCATTGGTGAGCCATTGCGTTCTCAATGATACGGGAATGGAGAGGCTCGAGCAGGGTTTTCTTGACGAGCTTATTACGACAAATACCGTGGATATGGAAGTCGAAGGTCTACCGATCCGCCGTCTTAGCGTGGCGCCTTTGCTGGGAGAGGCCATCCGGCGCACTCATACGAACAGCAGTATCTCCAGCTTATTCCAAGTCAAGGGCTTTTGAGCCAATGAAACGTAATCCGAGCGCTTCTAGACAATAGGTATTCTCTGGTACGCCTGTATAAGTGATGAATCAATTGAGAAAAAGTTCCGCCTTCTTGATTTTGACGATTTTATGCAACGGCATAATAGCAAAGAGCGAACAAATCAACGGGTTCAGTCCCCACCATGACGAAACTAAGCTTGACCGTAGCCAAACTAGCCCGATTCTCAGCTACTCGGGAACCTTAAAAAAAGCAACCCCTGCAGTGGTAGCGGTTACCACCAAGCAGGTTGTCCGAAGATCATATCCCGGAGGAACGGACCCACTCGAGGATTTTCTTCGCCGTTATTATGGTTTGCCTCGGGTCAACCAGCCTCGGGTTGAGGAAGAAAAGGTTCCTGCAGGGATCGGGTCAGGGGTCATCGTCACGCCACAAGGACATACCATTACCAATGCCCACGTCATTACCGATCCCCGGACAGGAAAACCAGTGGAGGAAGTGACGATAAAATTATCAAACAAGAAGGAATACGAGGCCAAGATCATAGGCTTTGACCGATCCACTGACGTGGCCGTTCTGAAGATCGATGCAACGGAACCTCTCCCTCACGTTACTTTGGCCAACAGTGACTTTATGGAAGTCGGTGACGTCGTTTTTGCGGTGGGAAATCCATTGGGCATTGGGATGACGGTTACAATGGGTATCGTTTCAGCGACAAAAAAATCCGAGTTGGGCGTTTTGGAGGAAGGAGGGTACGAAAACTTCATCCAAACCGATGCAGCCATTAACCGTGGAAATTCAGGTGGCGCCCTGCTGGACGCCAAAGGTCGCCTCATCGGGATTAACACGGCAATCATATCTCAGACAGGTGCCAGCATAGGCATTGGGTTGGCCATACCGGTCAATATAGTGAAAAAGGTCTTGAGCGATCTAGTGAAAGGTGGCGGTCTGAAAAGAGGTTTTCTTGGAGTTAGCCTCACGGAGAGTCCAACCGTTCAGGGTGCGATCGTTGATAGCGTCGAACCAAACAGCCCAGCCGAACAGGCCGGTCTCAAACCGCGTGACGTCATCGTGAGGGCGGGGGGAAAGTCGGTTGCTTCCGTTAATCAACTTCGAGTTGCGATTTCACAGACTCCGCCAGGCACGCGGATGCTTGTGAAAGCTTTGCGCAACGGCAAGGAAATGGATTTTTACGTCACTTTGGATTTGCGCGAGGATTCTTCGGCATCGCCGATCCCGGGTATTTTGCTGGAACCTTTGAGTCCTGCCAAACGGAATGAATTTGAGATTCCATCCACTGTGAGCGGAATTGTGGTGACGAGGTCAACGGGTCGGGCGCAGACGTTCAAGGAGGGCGTTGTTCTCGTTGAAATCAACGGTTACCCTGTTTCAACTGTTCCCGAGGCCGAGTCCCGTCTCAAACGGGGAATCAACCGGTTTTACATCTGGTACCGTGGCAAGTTTACCTACCTGGCCTATCGGGTTCCCTGAATCATTCGCCTTCCGATATTCAGCTGCCTGGCTTGATCGGAGCCATGTCTTTCAAATCATCCGGAAGATCATCCGGGGAGTAAGTTGGGAAATTCATCTTGAGGAGAGGCTGGAAGGGGGTTTGAAAATCCAAGTCTCCCTTGCTACGGTCGACCAGGCAAGCTACACCGCAAAGAATCGAAGGGTATTTCCTGACAATGGCCAAGGCTTCCCGGACACGGCCTCCTCGAGTGACCACGTCTTCAACGATGAGTACGCGATCCTCCTGAGCAAGGTCGAAATTTCTCCTCATTACGAGCAGATCATCCTCTTTTTCCAAAAACAAGTAGCGGCATTTCATTTGACGGGCAACTTCTTGCCCGATGACCAAACCTCCCATGGCAGGCGAAACGATAGTCGTGGGTTCCAAGTGTTCGATTTTGGCAACCAATAGCTCCGCCAACCGCGTCACTTTGTCCAAATGCTGACAAACTTGAGCGCATTGGAAAAAATGACCACTTCTCAAACCTGATCGCAAGATGAAATGACCGGTCAGGAGGGCTTTCGTGTCCTTGAATATGGATATGACTTCTTGGTCCGTGGAATTCATTTCATCCACCCTTTTAAACTTCGGCAATTAGGCAACAGAATTCAACCGTTTTCGGCTTCCACGACACAGGTGGTCCAAGTCGAATGGATTTTCCCATTGGGCAAGGAATGCTTGTCTCGATAAAGCGAAAACAGTTGATTGATTTGAGAAAGATTGAGCCTGGAAGAACCATTGACGCCGATGCGATGCAAATTTCGCAATAACGTCATGGGAGAGTCGAATTCATAACGGACTGTCTTCACACTTGTCTTGACTTGCGTGAAACCAGCTTCTTGAAAAATAGTTTCCCATTGTTCGACCGACCGGAAACTGATGGGGGGCGGACAGGGGAGAAATTCAAAAAATTCGCTCAAGGTTTTTTCAACGTAAATTGCATGAAGCGATTTCCCTCCTGGTTTCAATATCCGTTTCCAGTTTTTCAGCGTCTCGACTGGTTCGGGTGCCCATTGGAGAAGACTGGTTGAATATATTCTGTCAACGGGATCAAAAAAAGGAGGAATCCATGCATCCATAATGCGCCATTTGGCCTCCGGGCAACTTTGTTTTCCCAATTGAACCATGGCTTTTGCACTGTCCGTTGCGTAAACGAGATCTCCCCTTTGAATGAGGTAGTGAGTAAAAAACCCTGTGCCTGCGCCGAATTCGTGAATGGTTTTTCCCGTAAGATCTTTTTCTAGAAACGTTGCTGCATACCGAGCCGTTTCCCTTTGGATGTAGGCTTCCTCGTGATATTCACGGGCTTGGCGATTGAAATTCAGAGAATGCTTTTCCATCCAATTCACTGAAACGGGAGGTTTGGCGCGAGTTCCCTGAAATCGTGTCCTGAATTTTTCAGAATACGGGTTGATTCCGGAAAATAAGGGCGAGCTTCGAGGGCGTCGATCAGTGGATCCGAATCCCCTAAAATCAGGCACTCGGCTTCTGTGAGAAAGTCCAGATCAAGCTGAATGTCACTGAGCAGATCGAGCCCCCAATTCAAAGAGTCGAGATCGTAGGGCAATCGACTGAGGCGATAGAGGAGGCCCGCCTTTTGATAAAACGAATGAATCGCCAAAAGCGGATTTTGGCGAAGAGTCCGCTTGGTCAACCTAATCTCCGTCGAGGTAATTTTACCGCCTCGTCCACTTTCCATGGGAAACGCAGGAAAAGGAGCAAGAAGCGCAAGCTTGGTGTGGGGGTCCGCATCGGCGTACCTGTCAAAAAGAACACTGCATCCCAGGGAATAACCAATGATCCAATCGAAACCTTGCAAAGGGAAAGCTCGAGGTGCGGGCTCGCGTACCGTGTGATCGAAAGAAGGAAAGACATGCTCGACGAACGCCTTGAAAAATCCTGGCTCAATTCCCCAACCACTTACCCACAGGGCTTTCATTCAAGCCCTTCGTGGATTTTTCCAGCCAGATCTTCTCCGTTCAGATCGCTTCTCATGGAAATACGTATTCTGGGAGAATGAACCGGTACAGTCGGGTGGCGGATGGCAGAGACCCGCATTCGCGAATTCTCAAGTTTTTCCTTCGCGATGGCAAGGTCATCAAGTGAATTGAAAAAAATCGGGATGACAGGCGAATCACCGGTTCCGCAGGAATGCCCGAGATGGTTTAGCTTTGTCCGCATGCAATTTGATTGATCTTGCCACTCTTTCCTTTCTCTTTTCCATCCGGCAAGCAATTCGATAGCTTGTTTTGCGGCAAGAGCGGCAGATGGTGGGAGGAAAGTCGAATATATGAAATGGCCGGCCACGTTAACCATGTAGTCCTTCAGTTGGGGGTTTTTGAAAATGGTAAACGCACCACTTGAACCGAGTGCTTTGCCCATTGTGCCCAGAAACAAGTCAACCGCGTCAAGGACACCTTGCTCCTCGGCTAACCCGGTCCCCTTTTGACCGTACCATCCGAGTGCATGAGCTTCGTCCAGGATCCAGAAAAACCTGAATTTCTCTCGTAGTCGCGAAATTTTTCCGAGATCCGGATAATCGCCATCCATCCCGAAGACTGATTCCGTCGCTACATAAACGGTTCGTTGTCCGGAATAACGAACAAGAAGGGATTCCAAGCGCTGCATATCCAAATGGGGGTAGCGAATGAGCCGAGCTCCCGAAGAGAGAATACCGGCTATCATGCTTTGATGAATCATCCTGTCGGCAAGGACGAGGTCATTCTTTTGCGGAAGAATAGTAAAAATCGACTGATTGGCCGAATAACCGGTATTCCAAAGCATTACCTGATTCCTCGAGGTGCCGAACCAAGCGCAAATCGTTTCAACCAAAGCTGCGTGTGAAGGCCGATAACCAGTCAGCAAAGGTGATGCGGAGGAGGAGCATCCGTCTTCTTCGATTGCCCTGCAAGCTGCTTGGCATACGAGAGGGTGTTTGGCCAAGCAGAGATAGTCGTTATTCGAAAGATCCAGGGTTTCATCGCTTGATTCCGATGTCCTCAATTGACGGAAGGATCCGTTTTCGCGGCGCTTGCGTAGAAAAGAATCAATTCTTTCATTAAGGTCGTGGGATGAATTCAGGTCCATGGAAAGCAAGTGAATCGAGGTTCTTTCTTTTCATACTCCTGAACTGCCCAAATGGGTATTGGACCTGAAGATAAGCCAGATAAGTTCGATTGTCTTATCTCTGCGCTCTGCGGTTTGGTTTCGTTCAACCAGATCCCTGATTGAATCGACGTCGAATTCAAGTGCGAGAGGAGCAACCTTCCCTGATTGATGGCACCCAGCCTGTCTTCGATTACCAAAACCAAAAAATCCACCTTCAGAGAGTTTGCGAAGTCGAGCCAGTCGTGACCATTTTCATCGACTGGGGTAGCAAGCCCACCTGCACCCTCAATAACCGAGCAGGTGTAGTCGCCAATACGTTCCGTGGCATCCTTGGTCAGGTTGCCGAAAGAGATGGTTTGCCCTTCCCTCTTGGCTGCTTCCGTTGGCGCGAGGGCATGCGAGAAGAGGCGAAGGGTCTGGGTCGAGCAGTCGGGGTTCGCGTGCCTGACAATCTTTTCGTCCTCTGGCGAATCAATACCTGTCTCTATGGGTTTGAGGTACAGGAGCTTTTCGGTCTGGGCAAAGAGCGAGCAAATATACGAGCAAACGCGGGTTTTTCCAATACCCGTATCGTTCCCTGACACGAAGATTCGCATGGGGCGCAACAATGCTTCAGGCAGGGGCAAGCGGCGAGACGATTTCCTTGCCTTGTGCTTTTCTGGCTTCATCCGGATGAAGCTTTCTTAAGCCCAATCTATCCAAAAGCGCGAAATCCTTCGAGGATTCCGGGTTGGGCGTGGTGAGCAATTGGTCACCGAGGAAAATACTGTTCGCGCCTGCCAAAAAGCAAAGAGTCTGCGTCTCATCACTCATTTCCTTCCGTCCAGCCGATAGCCGGACCATGGCTTTGGGCATGAGAATACGGGCCGTTGCAATCGTTCTGACAAAATCAATCGGATCGACTTTCCCTTGATCTTCGAGTGGCGTTCCGGGAACCGGGACAAGTGAATTTATGGGGACTGAGTCAGGTTGCGGGTCCATTTGGGCCAGTTCAAGAAGCAGACCCAATCTGTCGTCCTTCCCTTCTCCCATTCCGAGAATGCCACCTGAGCAAACTTCCATCCCTGCGTCTCGCACAAGTTTGAGAGTATCGAGTCGATCATCATAGGCGCGCGTACTCACGATCTTGGAATAATATTCACGTGAGGTGTCAAGGTTGTGGTTGTAAACCTTGCACCCTGCATCCTTTAGGCGATCTGCCTGATCTCCACCCAGCATGCCCAGCGTACAACAAACTTCCATACCCATTTCATTGACCTCGGACACGATATCAAGCACTTGATCGAATTCGGGGCCATCCTTCACCTGCTTCCAAGCTGCACCCATGCAAAACCTTGATGCACCTGCCGTTTTGGCATCCGTTGCATCATTCAATACGGTTTCCTTGTCCATGAGTTTTTCTGGTTCGACAAAAGTATTGTAGCGAGCCGATTGAGGGCAGTACTTGCAGTCTTCGGGACAAGATCCCGTCTTGATGGATTTGAGAGAGCAAGCCTGCACTCCCGCAGGGTCCTGATGTTTGTGGTGCGTTTCAAGGGCCCGGTAAATCAGTGTTGTGAAGGGAAGATCGTGGATCTCCCTGACTTTTTCCAAATTGAGTGACGGCATAATTTTCAGGGGGTGACAAGGTCAAGAGACTTTCGTGTTTGAAGGCAGAGTAAATCGATTTCGTCGTTGCTTATGCAAACTGGAGGGACAAGTGGTATGGAATTGCCCAAGGGGCGTATGAGAACACCGTTTTTGCGAGCTTCCATACAGACCGAGCGGGCAAATCGACGGTTTGAAGACAAGCTCTCTCCGGGCTTTGCCTGCAATTCCAAACAAGCAGTGAATCCCTTTTGCCTCACCGCTCTGACCCTCGGGTGTTCAAGGAAATGCTTTCTTATGCATTTGCCGAACCATTTGATTCGAGGGTTAAGATCATTTTTGGAAATTTTGGTTTCCAAAAGATCCAAGCTAGCCAAGGAAACGGATGCGGCCAGTGGATTTGCAGTAAAAGTGTGCCCGTGATAAAAGGTTCTATGCTCAGAGAAGGGCCCCGAGAAGGCTTCGAAGATTTCCTCTCCAGTCAGGCAGGCAGCAAGAGGCAGATATCCTCCGGACAACCCCTTCCCCACGCAGATGAAATCAGCTTCGCATCCCTTGGACTCCCCAACCAATACCTCGCCCAACCTCCCGAACCCGACGAAGATTTCATCCAGAATCAAATGACAACCTTCTTCCCTGCAGAGCTTGGAGACTTCGGTCAAAAATCCTTCGGGTTGCTGGGTCATTCCGGCAACCCCTTGGACGGAGGGCTCGAGAATCACGCACGCCACCTCTCCTTGTCGTTCACCAAGGATGCGCTTCAAGTCCCGCAGGCTTTCTTCTTGTTCGGAACATGAGACTTCACCTCCCACTTCCTCGTGGGTCGGGGCCTTGAACTTGGATACGGGGAGAGCCCATTCCTGCCATGGCGAGGTGAAGGGACTTTCATCGCTCAGGGACATGGTGGCAAATGTGTCTCCGTGGTAACCGCCTGACATAGAGACCAGCTTTTTCCTCTCCTTTTGGCCGGACAATTGCCAAAAGCGCAAGGACTGCTTGATTGCCACTTCCACTGCGCAGGCTCCGGTGTCCGTAAAGAAGGTTCGAGTCAACCGATTGCCCGAATACGCACTAAGCTTTTGAGCAACTCTTGATGCGGGTTCGCTTGACAATCCCAGGTAGGTAGAATGAGAAACCCTGTCTACTTGGGCTCGGATCGCCTCATCGAGTTCCGGGCAACGATGACCGTGTACGTTGGTCCAGCAAGATGCATATCCATCCAGAAACCGATTGCCCTCCTCGTCCTCCAGCCAACACCCTTCGCCAGATTTGATATGAATGGGCGGAAAAGTCTTTCTTTCCGACGTTTGGGAGAAAGGATGCCAAGAATAACGCTCGTCCAATTGATCCAATGACGATTGCTCGGACGAAAGGCATTTTGCATGAGCATTGATTTGCACGAGCTGAGCATGCTATGCTTTCCCAAGAATGTTAAGCAAAATAATATTTGACTAAACAATACTTGGAACCTGACCACCTTCAGGGGAAATGGGTGAAAAATCAGTTTTTCTTGGCAATTGGTTGTTTCCAACCCATGTTGACTTCGGGACCGAGCTTTCTCAATTCCCCTGATGTCTTGCCTAGTTTTTCTTGTACGTCGCCTATCTTTGCATCCGACTCGTCCTCCGCCTTGTTCAAGTCGCTTACGGCTTTCTCAAATGCCTCGGAGGGCTTGAAATCCTTGATCTTGGACTTGAAGGACGCTGGGTTCCCGTCAAATTTTCCTTTGCATTTGGCACAACAGAATCCGATTTTCCGACCCTCGAACGTCGACACTTTGGATTCATCCAAGTCCTTGTTCGCGACCGGGCATTTTGCGTTTATGGCCTTTTTGTCAGTGGTCTGTTTGCCTGCTTCGAGTTTTTGTTTTTCGAGTTTGGAGATCTTGTCCGCATTGGCTGACTTTGCTTTTTCCAATTCTGCCTTCATCTTGTCCTGAGCGTTTTTCAAGGCATTGTATTTTTTGACGTCGACAAAGCTTTTCTTGAGGGACTCCGCTCCCTTTTCCGTAAATTTCGTTTGCCAAAGAAAGACCTTGGAGAGTTTGCGAAGCTTGGCAAGATTCCCAACCGATGCGTCGGAGACTCCGGTTCCGTAGAGATTGAGGTATTCCAAACCCTTGAGCTTCGAAAGATGAGCGGAGGCAGCATCCGTGATGGAAGTGTTTTCCAAGTGGAGTCGTGTGAGCAAGGTGAGTTTTCCCAAGGATTCAATTCCCTTGTCCGTTACACCTGTACGGGCAAGATTAAGCCAAAGCAATTGCTTGGCGAGCGGGTTGAGCAATTGAAGTTTCTTATCGTCAAACGATTTTCCGGCATACGATGCGTTGACGTAAATGGCATTGGTATTTTGGGCAATGGGAAGAGCAAGAACTCCCGCTTTTCTGAGAGCGGCCAGAGCTTTGGGGTCAGCCGCGGGTACCACAGGCAGTTGCGGTTGTAATTTGGATGTGGAGGGGAGTATTCTTTTGGGCATGTTCTTGAAAACATGATCAGCCGCCTTGCGGCTTGATTCGTCAAGATCCGTTACAAGCAAATCAAAGGAAGCGCCTAATTTGATCCATGCTTTCATCACTTCGAGTTCCTGCGGGGTCACGGGGTTGTAATGATCCTTTTCCTCAAAGGGAGGCATGGCTTCGTCCTCGTCCTTGGGCAACGTGATGCGGAAGATCAGTTCGCTGTCGTCGACCTTTCCCTTGATCACGATATCGCTCCCGACCTCCCGACCGCCCTTGAGGAGGGCCTCATTAGTGTGCATGCGGAGTTTGCCTTTGTCCTTGTCCGCTCCGTGGCACTGTACGCATTTTGCATCCAAGACGGGTCTTATCAGATGCTTGAATACGTTCTTGGGTGAATCTTCTTTTGCCGTCGCAAGGGAGGAAAGCAGAAAAAAGGAAAAGGTTATGGTGGATAATGTTTTCATTCGTGAATTGGGAATTGGGAAAAGTTAAATAACTTGTTATGCATACTGAGCCATAAAAAATTTGATTGCAAGGGTACGAATTGAGAAAAAACGAATTTATCGATTGGGGTAAAGAGCTTTGGCTCGCCCTGTTCTTTCTAACCATCGGGTTTACCATTTGGCCATTGATGGTTTACTTTTTGGGGCAGGCAATGGGCGTCGAGTACTTCTCGGGGATGCACTTGCGAACTTGGGCGGAATCCAAGGTCTATTTTCTTCTGAACGATGGATTCGTACGGCCTTTGGCTAGGATTTTGTTCCTCTGCTCCCCTTATTTGCTTTGTGTTTTGGTTAGGTTCGGCCTCTTCTTTTCCCGACGAAACGCTTAGCTTGAAATCTTTTTTTCAGGTATGAAGTTTTCCTGGTATTTGCAAAACCTCGCATAAGCTCCGCCAACGCCAACGAGTTCTTCGTGCTTTCCTTGTTCAATGATTTTACCTTTCTCGAGAAATATGATCTGGTCGGCGTCCCTTATCGTGCTGAGTCTGTGGGCGATGATTAAAGTCGTCCGATCTTTCGTCAGCGTGGCCAAGGCATTTTGAATTCCCCTCTCGGTCTCTACGTCCACGCTGGAGGTGGCTTCGTCCAGAATGACGATCGGCGGTGCCTTGAGAATTGCCCGAGCCAAGGTGAGCCTTTGTTTTTCACCCATGCTCAGGCGAACACCCTTCTCTCCAATCAGCGTATCCCATCCGTCCGGCAGCTCCCTTACGAAATCCCAGGCATGGGCGACCTCGAGCGCATCTTGCAGATCCGATTCAAGGGCCGAAGGTTCGGCAAGCAAAAGGTTTTCCTTAACGGATGCATCAAAAAGAAAAGGATCTTGTGAAACCATGCCGATTTGGGAACGCAAATCTTTCAGGCGCAGATCCCGAACGTCCGTGTCCCCAATTCGAACCGAACCCTGCTCAACGTCGTAGTATCTCAGAATAAGGTTGGCTACGGTACTTTTGCCCGCCCCGGTCGGTCCGACCAATGCGGTGGTGGAACCGTGTTGGAGTCGAAAGTCAAGATCAGTGACAATGGAAGCCCTGGTGTCGTAAGAAAACGAAACGGAATGGAAGCCAATGGAGTGATCCGCAGCGGGGAATGGAGTGGCTTGGCCAGGGTCTTGGATTCGTATGTCCGCATCCAGAATCTCGAAGACCCTTTCACCGGAAGCTTTGCCCGCAGCAACAAGGTTGTTGATCGATACCAGTTGTCTGACTGGCTCATAAAACATGTTTGCATAAAGAAGAAAGGCGAAAAATTGCCCGGTCGTGAAATTGGCATCCGTTTCAAGCAGATAAGCTCCCATCCCCACCACGGCAAGGATACCCAGGGAGGAAGTGAAGCTTGCCCCCGGACCTTGTACTGACCACCTGTACATTGCCTGCAGGGATTTTTTTTCGACTTCCTTGCCGATTTTATGGAAGCGGGATTTTTCCCTCTCTTGCAGAGCGAAGGCATGGATCAGTCGGTTGCCTTGTATGTCCTCGACCAAAATGGAGTTAAGATCGCCTGAAGCTTCCCGGACCAAACGCCAGTTTCGCTTGGAAACCTTGGAATAGCGAAAGGCCATCACGGCAAGAATGGGCAAAGGCAAAAAAACCAAAAAAGCCAAGCGTGGTTCCTGAAAGAACATCATGATCGTAACCCCGATCAAAGTCAGGACGGCAATGACCCCTTGCTCCGTCCCGTCCAGGATCGCCCGTTCCACGCTTTGGACGTCCTCCACGACTCGTGATGAAATGTCACCGCTCTTTCGCCGGTCGTAAAAGCTGATTGGCAAATCGAGCAATTTGTCGTGCAAGTCTTTCCGAAGCTTGAAGATTACCTTCTGCTCAAGGTTGTTGTTTACGCGAATCCTAAAGCAATTGAGGGTTTCCTTGAGGAGAAAGATGCAGGCAATCAATCCGAGACCCTTGGCCAAAAAACCGCCATCACCCAATCCCTCTTTGAAAATTTCATCCAGCACTTTTTGGATCACGGACGGAACGGCTACGGAAAGAAGAGTCATGCCACAGGCCAAGCCAAGCGTGAGTCCGAAAAGAAACTTATGTTCCAAAAGGTAATTTCCGACCCTCCTGATTACTTTTTTGTTTTTACTTTCTTTCACAACGGTTAATGAACATTCTTACAAAACCGAATTTCATCATTTTGACAAACATCGACGACAATATTACCGAAGGTCCGACTGGAGCGATTCTCCTCGATCTGCCCTCCCCTTACCAACCTCATCCATGCGGACTTCTTCACTTGCCCCGCTTTCTGGCAAAGATACAAAAGCATCTTGAGGGGAAATTGCCCGCCAGTTACCAAAGAAACTTCACCAAGGGATTCGATGGCTTTTTGTGCCTCCATCTGGGAGTCGAGCCGGCGGAAATCATTGAATGCGTCAAGGAACGTCTCTCTGAATCGGAACTTGATGAGAAACTTGCCGGCTTGTTTCCGAAGGATCTCAAGGTTCACGTGTGGAATCGAAAAGTGGTCCAGATGGGAATGTCGGACATGGCGCTGGATAAACTCGAGGAAATCAAGGCGGATCTTGGAGCAGGCGACCGGGGGGATCTTCGTTCCTTTGCGGACGTGATAGATTTTGACGAAGGCAAGCTCGAGTGAGACCCCGGATGGTCAGACTCTTTTGAGGGTAACGATCGTGACGTCGTCCCGATCGTGGTCGGCTGACGAATATTCATCAAGATCGGAAAGCAACCTGCGGTTGAATTCATTTGGCTTCAAGCGTATTCTGGACGAAAGTTTCTCGCTAAGCCTGTCTTGACCGAATTCCTCCCGGTCTTCGTTTTCGGCCTCCGTTACTCCATCCGTAAACAAAACCATTACGTTCCCCTTCTCGAAAGGAACGACCTTGTCCTCGATGGTTTCATCGAAAATTTCCGCAGGAACCATCCCCAGCGCCATTCCGTCGCCATGAAGTTTGTCTATTGCAATTTGGTCGTCTTCACCCTGTTTCGCCAAAAGAGCCGGCTCGTGACCAGCCCGGGCATAGGTAGCAGTGTTTGCCTGCGTATCGATGATGGCGAGGAAAAGGGTGATAAACATGTCTTCTCTTATGCGTTTTTCCAAATCCAAGTTGAGTTCCTTCAATACGGCGGAGGGTGACCGAGTTTTGCTTACGTAGTGGCGGAGGTTAGTTTGGCAGATAGCCATGAGAAGGGAGGCGGGAACGCCTTTTCCCGAAACGTCTGCGATGCAGACCCCGAATTTAGTGGGAGATAGCTTGTAAAAATCATAGAAGTCACCACCGACTTGGGAAGAAGGCAGATATTGAGCGTCGACGTCCAAACCCTTTGACTCGGGGGATTTCTGGGCCAGGAAAAGCTCTTGAACCTCTTTTGCCAATCCAAGATCCGAATCCATCCGGGATTTTTCAAGGCGTAAATTCATGGCATCCGAATTCTTGATCGCCAAGGCGCTTTGTTCAGCCAATGAGTTGACGAGCGACAAATCCATTTCGGAGAAAGTGAGGCCGCTGGCTGGATTCGCGACTACCAGAACCCCCAAGATCGAATCATCGTGAACGAGAGGAGAATACACCATGGAGCGAACCGCCAGCGCCGGGTCCGGGTGCTTGACGATCCTCGGGTCTGATTGGGCGTTGGCGACAAAAACCGGCTTTCCCGTCTTTGCCACTTCTCCGACGATACCCTCCCCTTCTTCCAAAATTTCCGAACTGAGAATTTTCTCCAAAAAACTTGCTCGGGTCGAATCTTCCTCGCCGAGAGAGTCCTTCATCCGTCGTTGGGGAGGGAAAAGTCCCTCCGTTGCAATCCCCTGGAGTTTGCCGTTGTTGAGCTTTTCGTAGACGCATGCGCTCATGGCGCCCGTCGTCATCACCGCTGTATGTACGATACGATGGTACAAGTCCTTGCGGGCGACTCCTTCTCCGATAGCCACGGCCAAGTTGTGCATGAAATCGACGATAATTTCCTTTTCCTTTTGCAGGCGAATTTTCTCATCGCGCAGAGCCGCTAATTTTCTCTTGGAGATTTGGGCAAAATACAAACACCCCAGGGTTCCTACGGTTGCCCCGGCCAACAGGAATAGAAAAGCATCCATCGCCAAAGAGGTTCCGCTTAGGCGGAATCTTCCTTTTGCCGTTCGAGAAAGTTTACCACGTCGCAGAACATTCGCGAATTCTTCTCGTTGAGATCCATGAGAGTCTTGTGAGCCTGATAAATGGTGTCGGAACAAGCCAGTCCATCCTTCTTGCCATTTTTCAGGTCGTCCAGTTCATGAAGATCGGAGGGTGTTTCTTCGGAACTGATTTCGGCAATTTTGTGGATGCCCAAATTTTGAACGGTTTCCAAGTTTCTTCCCCGGAGATTTACGAGTGTCAGGTGCCCTTCGTCTTCGAATTTCCTTAACTTTAGTGCCAACCCGACAAGGATGCCTAAAAAAGTGCTGTCCATGCTGCTGCAATCCTGAAAGTCCACGATATAATTGCGTCGTCCGCTAAGCATGGACTCTTCAAAGAAAGAGCGCATTGGGCCGCAATTCAAATAGGATGCTTTCTGAAATACACGGACAAAAGCGTTCTCAGGGGTAACGTGAACGAGGTAATGGGATTCTTTGTTCATGTTGTAATTCCCTGAGACCGAGTGCCGATCAAGAGGGTTTTTTAACAATTTCCCTCGTACAGTTCCCCGTTGGGAATTCCGACTCGTTATTGATACCTGTGGGCAAAGGAGAACGGTAGTGCTCCACCTTTGCTTGGGTCGGTAGGCAAGAACCTTTTCCAGTAAACATTAAGTGCGAAAGCGTCTTCATGACTCCCAATGGGTCTTGCATATGGATAATGGGCTGGTGGCCGGTTTTAGCGCAGGGCGTTTTTGATGGCTTCGAAATCAGGCAGTTGTTTTGGGTCGTCGGAGGACCATGAGAAGGAGACCTTCCCGTCCTTGGAAACCACGAACGCGGACCTTTTGGAAACACCTTCGAAACCAATGAAGTCTTCGTAGAGAACACCGTACTCCTTGGAAACGCTCTTGTTGAAGTCACTCAAAAGGGGGAAATTAAGTTCTTCCTTCAAGGCCATTGCTTCTTGGGCAAATGGGCTGTCGACGCTGATTCCCAAGACTTTGGCGTCCAGTTCCTCGTAAGAGGAAAGATCGTCTCGAACCGAGCAGGTTTCTTCCGTGCAAACGCCGGTGAATGCAAAAGGGAAGAAAAGCAAAACCACGTTACTCTCTCCTTTGAAACTGGAAAGAGTTATGTCTTGCAAGCCTTCTGTGTTTTTTGTCTGTAGTGTAAAGTCAGGCGCTTCCACGCCGATGGGTAAAGTCATGTTCGTTCCTAAGTTGGGGGGGGGGGGTTAATCAGGGGTTTGTTTCAAGATAAATTTGGTAACGCTCTTGACCTCGAAAGCAAGCGGAAACCTTTCCCTGAAGGGAAGAAAGGTAATTCTTGGCTCGAAGAATCATCGATTTGGATATAGAAAGGAAGTTTTTAATGTCATTCCGATGAAACTTGATGAATTACTGAATAATACGGAAGTCGCAATAGGCGGGGAGGAACTAGTGCAAAGACTCGCTGACGGGCGGAAACTCAAAGTAAAGTTCGGTGTAGATCCGACAAGGCCCGATCTGACTTTTGGTCATCTTGTAGTGTTCAACAAACTCAAGCAATTTCAGGAGGCTGGGCATGAGGCCATTTTGCTGATTGGCGATTATACGGCTCAAATTGGGGATCCCAGCGGTCGGTCCGAGCTTCGTCCCGAGTTAACCGAGGAAGAAGTCAATGAAAATGCCAAAACTTATTTGGATCAAGCTTTCCGCATTCTTGATCCAAAAAAAACAACGGTGAGGCGAAACAGCGAATGGTTCGCCCCCATGACTTTCGCGGATGCACTGAACCTTTCGCGCAAGATGACGGTTGCCCGCATGCTTGAAAGGGATGACTTTGAAAAACGCTTCCAATCCAATCAACCGATTTCCATGGTTGAGTTCATGTACCCACTGATACAGGGATACGACTCAATTGTGCTCGAGTCCGACGTCGAGCTTGGGGGAAGTGATCAACTTTTCAATATGCTTGTCGGTCGCAACCTTCAGAAAGAACAGGGTCATGCTCCCCAAGCCGTCCTGACGATGCCTTTGCTCGTGGGATTGGACGGAAGCAGGAAAATGTCCAAGAGTTACGATAACTATATTGCATTCAATGATTCCTCCAAAGATATCTTTGGCAAGATTATGTCGATATCCGATGATGCGATGTGGAGTTATTTTAAATTGTTATTACTGAAGTCCGAGGATGAGATTGGTGAATTGCAGAACCTTCATCCGATGGAATCGAAAAAAAGTTTGGCTCGTGAATTAACCGCTCTTTTTTTTGGTGATGAAACCGCTAAAAAAGAATTTACGTCTTTTGCTCAGGTTTTTTCAAAAGGCGAAACGCCTGAAGAAATGAAGACTTTCAAGCTCAGCGAGTTGTCTTTGGACGCCGAATCGCTGACTTTGCTGAACATTATGTCGGAAACCGGAATCTTTGATTCGAAAGGACAGATTCGAAGGCTTTTTCAGCAGGGTGCGATAAAGCTAAATGGCGAAAAGAAGGAAAACTGCGAGGAACGGGTCAATGAGCTTGCCGCTTCCGAGGAAATCGTAATCAAGTCGGGTAAAAAAACGTTCATTCGTTTTTTGGCTTGATCACGAGACTCTTGAGAAAGGGCGCGGTCCTGCACTTTTTGTTTGAGAGTGCCTGAAGAACAGTTCCGCAGTGAAGAATTTCACCTCCCTTTTCACCTCCCTTCGGTCCAAGTTCAATGATATGGTCACCCTCTGCGATAACCTCGACGTCATGCTCGATGACCACGACCGTATTGTTTTCTTCCACAAGACGGTGGAGCAAGCGAATGAGTCTTTTGGTATCCGTAGGGTGGAGCCCTATGGTGGGTTCTTCCAAGACGTATAGGTTTGGTTTTTTAACGGCTCGATGCCCATGCTTTCCCTTGTCGATTCCCGTTGCTAGCTCGGCGGCCAGTTTGAGTCTTTGCGCTTCGCCTCCCGACAAAGTCGGAGAAGGTTGCCCGAGTTTTAGGTATCCCAGTCCGGTTTCGACCATCAAGGAGAAAGTGGATTCAAGAAAATGATCAAATTTAAAGAACACGGATGCATCGTGGAAAGTGAGTTCAAGAATTTCGGCAATATTCTTGCCTTTCCATTTTAGTTTGAGAATTTCCTCCCGATATCTCTTCCCTCCACACTCATCACAAGGGACGTATGAATTGGGGAGAAAGTTCATCTCCATTTTGATTTTTCCAGCCCCTTTGCACACTTCGCATCTTCCACCCTTTACGTTGAAGGAAAAATCACTGGGGCAAAATCCTTTTGCCTTGGCTTCCGGAAGAGAGGAAATCATCGATCTGATCTGATCCCAAACTCCAAGATAGGTTGCGGGTGTCGATCTTGGGGTTTTGCCTATGGGTTTTTGGGTTACCTCGATTGCCCGATGAAAAGTGTTGCCATTCGTTATTCTGAAATCCTGATTTCGAAGACTTCTTTTGTTTGCGGCAATCGACTCTTTCACTCCCCTTAACAATATTCCGCGGACGAGGGATGATTTGCCCGAACCTGAGACTCCGCAGCAAACGGTGAGTCTTTGCATGGGAAATCCCACAGACAGATCTTTTAAGTTTCGAAACTTCACCTCGCTTAGCTTCAACCAACCGGGCTTTGCGCCCTTGGTGATTTTTCTCCAGTTGCCACGGGTTGGATGATCGCCCCCTTTTTTCAAATGCGCTCCCGTAGGCGAATTTGGGTTTTTCATTATTTTGCCGGGACTTCCCTTGCCGACAATCTTTCCACCGGCACGACCAGCTCCGGGGCCGATGTCGATCAGATAGTCCGCTTGCATGATGGTTTCAAGATCATGCTCGACGACGACCAAAGAGTTTCCTCTGGATTGTAGTTCACGCAAAGATTCAATAAGCCTTTGATTGTCTACGGGGTGAAGTCCGATGGAGGGTTCGTCCAGGACGTACAGCACGCCCGATAAGTTTGAGCCAAGTTGGCTGGCCAGGCGAATCCTTTGGGCTTCTCCCCCCGAGAGGGAAGAAGTCTCACGATCCAAAGACAAATAATCCAAACCGACTTTTTCCATGAAACCCAACCGTTCCAGAATTCCGGGGAGAATGGCTTCGAGGATTGGCTTTTGTTTTTTTTCCACTTTCAAACCCTTGAGAAAAGAAACGATGCCGGAAGGGCTTAGTCGAAGAGCTTCGGGTAGTGAAAGCCGAACGCCCTTCGAGCCGTACAGAACAATGTGCCGGCTCGTTTCGTTTAGTCTTTCACCCTTGCATTCCGGGCAGGTATCTCCGTCCTCAAGCTTCCACCATATGCCGTTGGCCGGCAGGTGATCCTTGTGTTTGTCATAGATCTTTCCGTATCCGCGACAGAAGGGGCACCACCCTTTTGGCGAATTCCAGGAAAGAAGAGCGGGCTCGATCTCCGGATAACTTTTGCCTGTCGCGGGGTCTACCCGTGAGGTCGAATGCCAATTCTCTTCTTCTCCTTTGGGGAGTACGAGGCATCGGCCTTTGCCAAGCTCAAGGGCTTGCCTGACGGATTTGTAGAGATTGGCATTGGATGGTATTGAAGTCCACTTCTCAAGTACCACGTCCACGTTGTGCTCGCGATAACGGTCAAGACCACCAAAACCCTCGGTAGGTTCGATTTGTCCATCGCATCTCACCTCGGCAAAGCCTTTTTCTCGAGCCCAATTCACGATGGGTCTGTGGTGCCCCTTGCGGTTCGTAATGAGAGGAGCGAGCAGGGCCGAAGGTTTTTTCGGGGATGGCTTATGGACTAGAAAACCCGATTTTATAAGGCTCATTACCTCGGCCTCGGTGTTGTTTGTGAGAAGGGCTTGATCCGCAATGCTCAATTGGATTCCGAGTCGTGAATAAAGAAGCCTGAGAAACTGAGCAATCTCGGTGGTGGAACCAACCGTCGATTTACGACTTCCACGCGTAACCCGCTGCTCGATTGCCACTGTAGGAGAAATCCCGGATAACGAGTCAATCTCCGGTTTGCTGAGTTGATTGACGAATTGACGGGCGTAGGAGGACATGGATTCCATAAAGCGCCGTTGTCCTTCGGCAAAAATAACGTCGAAAGCAAGGGACGACTTACCTGAACCCGAAGGACCGGTGACAACGACGAACTTATTGGCGGGGATAGTGACGCTTAGATTCTTGAGGTTGTTTTCCCTTGCGCCGATTATCCTCAAGTCTTCTCGTTTTCTAATTTTGCGATATGTTTCTACGCGCCTTTGCGAACGACTGCTCCGAGAAGAAGCCTGCATGATTTTGGACGTGGGAGTCGATCGTCTCATCAAGGCCGCAGGGCTTCCTTCGGCGATGATTCGTCCGCCCTTTTTCCCTGCGCCGGGGCCTAACTCGATGATCCAATCGGCTTCTTGCAACACTTGACGGTTGTGTTCGACGACCAAAAGAGAATGTCCGGCATGAACAACCCCCCGCAGGCATGCAAGCAACTTTTCGACGTCATCCATGTGCAAACCCGTAGTGGGTTCGTCGATAAGAAGCAAAGAGGGTGCGGAACCTTTTCTCAGCGTCGTGAGATACTTTACGAGTTTAAGGCGTTGAGATTCGCCTCCGGACAAGGTGTTCAAGGCTTGTCCAAGTGTCAGGTACCCGAGGCCGACCTGTTCGAGAGCTTCCAGTTTTCTTTTCGTCTTGGGGAAGTGCGGAAAGATTTTAGCTGCTTCGTCAACGGTCAGGTCAAGCACTTCGGATACCGAAAGGCCGTCGAGTTTGATTTTCAGAATCTCATTCTTGAAGCGCTTCCCTTCGCAATGACTGCAGGGAATTTGGAGGTCCGAAAGGAATTGCATTTCGACGATCTCGTACCCCAGACCCGAACATTCTTCGCATCTCCCGTTACCGGTATTGAAGGAAAAATCAGATGCCGAGAAACCTAGTCGCTTGGCTTCGTCCGTGCGACCAAAGGCTTCTTTGATCGGGCCCCAGGCATCCGAGTAAAGAACCGGATTGGAGCGGGGGGTGCGAACAACGGAGCTTTGGTCGATCATTACGGTTTCTGAAAATTCTTGATCTGACATGATGCCTGTCGCGTGCATTCCGGATGACATTTCCCGGTAAATGAGATCCTCCATAAGAGTCGATTTCCCGGAACCCGATACACCGGCTATGCAAACGAAACGGTTCAAGGGAATCTTGGCGCTCAGGTTTCTTATGTTGTGACAACCCAACCTTTTCAAATGCAGGAAGGCTTTGGGGGAAATGCGAGCTCGCTTTTCTTTTTCGCCAAGCTCCGACATAGGGTTCTTGGCGAGCCATTTCCCGGTCAAAGATTTCTTTGATCTGAGCAATTGGGGAACCGTACCGTTAAAGGAAATCGAACCTCCGTTGGCACCGGGTTTTGGACCTATTTCAATGACCTTGTCCGCCGAGCGAATGACTTGTTCGTCGTGCTCCACGACACACACGCAATTTCCTGCGCCCGAGAGAGCCCTCAGCACACCAATGAGTTTTTCGACGTCCCGACCATGAAGGCCAATCGTCGGTTCGTCCAAAGCAAAAAGGGTGTCCGTCAGAGACGAGCCGAGGCATGCCGTCAGGTTCACTCTTTGGGTTTCTCCCCCGCTAAGGCTTCGAGCCGAGCGGTCGAGTGAGAGATAGCCTAATCCAACTTGCTGAAGATACCCCAGTCTGGACTTGATGTTTTCCAAGGGGAGATCATTCGCCGGGTCGCCCGACAAGGAAACCCGGGAGATCTTCAAGAGCAAATCATCAACCGGAAGTCGGTATAAATCGGGCAGGGTGTATGATTTCCATTTCCAAAAAAGTGATGTCTCCTTCAGTCTTGATCCTGTGCAATCCGGACATTCGAAATATCCGCGGTATCTTGAAAGGTAAACCCTGACGTGCATTTTGTAGGTCTTTTTTTGAAGCCAATCGAAGAACGCCCGAATGCCATACCATTTGCCGTTGCCCTCGACGTAATCTTCATCTCCGTTCCAGATAAAATTCCGATTGACTGCGGGTAATTCGTTCCAAGGTTTGTTAAGGCTGATTCCTGTACTCGAACATGCATTCTCAAGTTCTCTTTGGCAGTGCCCGTAAACCTTACCGGAAAATGCCTTGATTGCCCCTTGGCCCAAAGAAAGGTTCTCGTCGGGTATTACTAATTTGGGGTCTATCTCGATGACCCGGCCAAACCCTTTGCATTTCGGGCATGCTCCTACCGAGGAATTGAAAGAAAAAGCAGATGGGGTCGGCGCGCTGAATTCCCTTCCGTCTACCGATGAGCGGAGTCCTTCGTGCAGGTTCTTGATCAAGTTGCCCCGCAGGTCTCTCGCCTGAGCCAGCCCATGTCCGTCCCGGATGGCTGTGGCTACAGCCTCAACGAGTCTACTCTTTGCTTTTTGTTCTGCGGCGAGACGGTCGGTGACCACAAAGATCGAATCACCTTCCCATCCAGCCTCCATCAAGTCTTCGATCCGCGGGAAAGCCTTCTTTTCAAGCGAACGGACATGCCCACCCTCGGCAAGAAACCGAAGGAATTGAGCGGGTCGCAAGTCGGAAGGTCTTTGGGCAAGAAAGCCGATGACGACCTTTTGGCCGTCAAACTCCGAAACAATTCCTTTGGCTTGAGAATCAGGGGTTTCAAAGCGAACGGTTTGGCCGCTGGCAGGGTCGATGAGCCGTGCAACCTGCGAAAACCATACTTTGAAGTAATCGCAAATTTCAGTCATCGTCCCAATGGTAGAGCGGGAGTTACGAATGGTATTTTTCTGTTCGACGGCAATGGACGGTCGAACGTTTTCAATCGAGTCCACCTCGGGTCTCGGGCAGGTTTCCAAAAATTGCCTGACGTAGGGACTGAAGGTCTCTACGTATTTTCGTTGCCCTTCCGCGTGCAAAACGTCGAAGAGAAGAGTTGATTTGCCTGTCCCGCTCAGGCCGGTGAATACAACCAATTCCCCGGGAGTGAGCTCAAGGTCGATTCCCTTGAGGTTGTTATGGCGGGCTCCGCGAATGCATATGTTTGGTGGCCTGTTTGCCATCCTTACAGGTCTACGGAACCCAAAGGCAATTGCAAGCAGCCTTGGTGGATATTGGCGTCCCGTAGGGGATTCGAACCCCTGTTGCCGGGATGAAAACCCGGTGTCCTGACCTGACTAGACGAACGGGACAACAAAGAAGATCATTTTGTCCGAAAAGTCGGTCCTTCGCAAGTTCAAACTATATCATAATGACAATCCTCAAGGTTTGACTTTAGCTGTAGATAATTTACTTTAGTCCCTTTTTCCAATGAAACCTACCTACAATCCCTCCAAGTTGCGACGCGCCCGAAAATTCGGTTTTCGCAAACGTAACCAGACTAGTGCTGGTCGTAAAGTTCTCAGGAACCGCCGCCGCAAAGGTCGTGCCAAACTGACCGCTTCCGTTGCCCGTCGCTTCCGCTAAAAATCAAGGACTCAATTTCTTCTTTGAAGTCGGCGAACCAATGCTTTCCGCAGGATTCGAGACTACGGAAGTCTTATGAGTTTCTTGCAGTCAGAAAAAACGGCCGACGGTTCAAAGATCGATGGTTCTGGTTGCAACTCATGAAAAACGATGACACTGACGTACCCGCAAAAATCGGGATCATTGCGTCCAGAAGGTTCGGAGGCGCAGTATCACGAAATCGGGCAAAGAGAAGAATCCGCGAGGTGTTTCGCCGAAACCAAAATTTCTTTCCCACGGGTATAAGCCTTGTCGCGCTACCGCGAGCGGGAATGTTGAAAGCCACCTTTTCCTCTCTTGAGAACCGTTTTGTCGAGGCGGTAAAGAAACTTTCTTCTTAACATGAAAAATTATATTATCGGTATCGTTCTTCTTCTGGTTGCCGGCTTTCTTATGTTGGATCCGTTGCAATGGCAACCAAGAGGAGAGCCAAGCAACAACGGGTCGAATGATCCGTCTTCCTCTGGCGACTCCAATCAATCGGATGGTACGATTCCTTCCCTTGACCCAAGTCCCAAGGAAGTCGAACCCCGTATTGCAGAAGGGAATGCATCCCCTGCCCTTCCCGTGGCAACTCCAATTACCCAGGCAGAGGAAAAGTTGGAGTATGCCTTGGAAAACGATTACTCCTTGCCCGTCTTTTCCAATCATACGGGGGGAATTCGGGAAATCCACCTCAAGAAGCACGGACGACTCAGCAAAGACTACAACATGACACATGAGGGGGAATCACTCATGTCCCTTGCCTTCGAGGATGAGGAAGGCCGAGTCTTGAAGGAATCAAAGCCCGGGCCATACGAACTTGTTGAAAAGACTGATCGAAAGATCCTTTACAGGTGGGAATCTCCGGGGAAACTGCGGGTGGAGCGAGAGTATGTCAGGGAGGCCAACAGTTCCTATGTAATCCAGCATCAAACCAGAGTAACAAAACTTGGCGACTCCTCTCTGTCGTTCGACCGCATGAGGCTGCATCTCGGTTCGGCTTTTCAAATTCCACGTCTTTACAACCCATTCGACAGCTCTGAAACTTATCTGAACGTGGGGTATTACAATGCGGGAGCGCCATTGTCGGAAGGTTGTTCATGCGCCGAATGCAGTGGTCGAATAGACGGGGAGGCGGAAGAATTCTTCCAGTACAACGAGATGGAGGTTGCCGGGCAATGGGATTCAAGAACGCTCGCCCAGACTCGTTGGGCATGCGTGAACAATCAGTTTTTCGTCAATGTCGTTCGTCCCGAGACGGATCTTGCCAATGCCCGGGTTGGTTGGCGAATCAAAGACAGAAGTGATTCCACCCCGGAGAACGAAGTCAAGGGAGTCGAAGGTCGCCTATCCTTCCCACTCGGAAGACTGGAGCCAGGCGTTCCCAAGAATTTTAGTTTTCACGTTTATGCCGGACCGAAGGATTACGTCGGTCTGTCGGAGCTTAAGTTCGAACAAAAGAAGGTTATGCAGTTCGGTGTGTTTTGGTGGCTGTCGGAACCCTTTAGCTGGCTACTCAACAAACTCCATTTCTTCTTGGGTAGCTATGGCTTGGCCATTATTGCCCTCACCATTCTGGTCAAGTCGTTGCTTTGGCCCCTGACTGCCAAGGCTACCCGTTCGCAAAAGAAAATGCAGGCCCTCCAGGAACCCATGGGCAAGCTGAAGGAAAAACACAAGGGCAACTCGCAAAAGCTGAATCAGGAGATGATGAAGTTTTACAAGGAGAACAAGGTCAACCCCTTTGCGGGATGCTGGCCGATACTCATCCAAATCCCGATTTTCCTGAGTATGTTCTGGATGTTGCGCTCCGCGGCGGAACTTTATGGGCAAGGGTTTTTATGGGCCAATGATTTGTCCGAGCAGGATAGCGTTAGCGTTCTGCAGGGTTTCTCGATAAACTTGTTGCCGATCCTGATGGTGGCAACCCAGTGGTTTCAAATGAAGCTCAACCCCATGCAGATGGGGCCCGAAATGAGCGATGCCCAAAGAATCAACGCAAAGATGATGAGGTTCATGCCCTTCATGTTCCTCATTTTCCTTTATTTCTTTTCCTCCTCCTTGGTGTTGTATTGGACGATTCAAAACCTCATGACGATCCTGCAGACTCTCATCACCAAAAGAGGGCCTTTGGCCAAGGAAGAAGCAAAGCCCTCAATTGCGGTTTCAAGCGAGGAGGACGAGGAGGATGAGCCGGTGAGAAACGAGCTGTCCGATGAGGAAAGAAAATACCGCAACCTGTTGGGATTGCGGGCAAAGGGTCCGGTTGACGGCAAGCTTTTGGAAAGAAATTACAAGGAGAGGTTACGGAATTATTCCCCCACCAAGCTTGAGGGAATGAGTGAAGCCAGACGCGAGCAAGCTATGAAAAAGAAGGATCGCCTGGAAGTTGCCTATGAATTTCTTCAGGAACGGATCGATAAGCAAACTTGACAAAAGCGCAGTTCCTTTTTTCCCTTTTATTTAATGTCTGGACATAGCAAATGGGCGACCACGAAACGTCACAAGGCTGCCGTTGATGCCAAGCGGGGCAAGATATTCAGTGTCATCAGCAAAGAAATTACCTTGGCTGCAAGAGATGGGGGCAAGGATCCCGAATTCAACCCCCGCCTTCGAACG
>JABGWD010000392.1 GCA_018645725.1 Opitutia bacterium | reverse complement strand
CGTTCGACTTGCATGTCTTAACCATGCCGCCAGCGTTCACTCTGAGCCAGGATCAAACTCTCCAAAAGAGAGTTGTGCATATTAAGCTGCACAGGCTTGAGTTAATTTGCATTAACTCGGTATTCAAAAAAATATGACCGGTGACCCATCAAAGTAGATCACACAAAATAACTTTCAAAGAACAGCCTCAAAAATGAGAGAAAGATTTCCAAAAAACCACCAAACGGGTCTTTCGTCAAGAGAAATCCTTTTTTTTTAACAGTTCGCTCCAACGCCTCCCTGTTAACAGCGATTCGAACCGATTCGGAATCTGACAATCAACGCGGAAAAACCCTGCCCCAGTGGAAACGCTCTTTGTCCGAAAATCGCTCGAACCATCCAAGTTCCGCACCCGTTTCATCGTATTTGTACCAATTGGAATCGACGGATGAAAAAAAGTAGGGAAAGGAGTAGTGGTTCGTCCACAACCACCCGTGTTGCGGAAAATAAATCCAATTGTCGTACGAACCCTTTCCGTCAGGGTAGATCCAGCCAAAATCTCCATGGTATACCCATGTGTATTGAGACTGATAATAATACCCCCCTCCCTGCGGCAACCAATCCAAGAAAAACCAATTTGGAAAATTAGTCAAAGAGGTCGCGGTTGACCAAAGCGGGTCCTCTGCATTTGCCCTGACACAACGAAGACCTCGCATACGGGAAGGCAATGCCGGTAGATGCGCCCCCCTGTAGGCAATCCTAAGGGAATTGCCTCCCGCCCGATCGCCCTCGGAATAGCTCTTGTAGCTCCCTCCCCGCGAGACACGGCGGGGTTTGACATCAGTCAGCGGAGTGACTGTCGGTCCTTTCGTGTCCTTGTTCATGGATTCGGGTTTCGAGTACCATTTGGCATCATACCAATCCCAGCACCATTCGCTGACGTTTCCCGTTATGTCGTAGAGCCCAAATCCATTGGCCATATCCTTGTGACTGGTTGTTTCCCCCCCCCTGCTATTTTCACTAGCGTTTATATCTTGCCGCCCATTAAAATATCCGACCGGAGTACTCGCATCATCAAACGGATCGCCGCTCAGAGAATAATTTGCCAGAGATCCACTTAAAAATGAGTTCCCCCAACTATATGCCTGTTTAGCTGTTGACGCTTCGCCTCGTGCGGCCCGCTCCCATTCGACTTCAGTTGGCAGTCTGTATCCAGTATCACCCCAATTCACATTGGTTTCATTGAGGTCAACGGTTCCCGAACGATAAACAATCGTTTTGTTGGCATCTTCATAATAAACCGGTATCCGACCCTCAAGTTCGGATCTTGCATTGCACCATTTGACGGCATCGTACCAATCGGCCATGTTCATGGGAAACAACAAATTCGATGCGTCCTGATACCACCAAGGGCCATCTTTCCTCTGTTTCACGGAATCGGAAAACTGATAACCGTTCGCCTCTGCCCAGGTGGCTACTTTCTCCCAATGCCAAACATTGACTTCATATACGTCGATAAAGTAATCGCTCGTGGAAACGTAATGAGTGGGTTTCTCATCATCAAGGTTAGAGTCGTCACCAACCAATGCCTTTCCGGCCGCAATGTAAACCATGTCGATACTGTCAGCCCTCAATGCACGGGGCAAAGCGAGCGAAACGATGACAATAGCGAGTGCCGTTCCAAGGCCTGCGCAATTTATTGTGAAACTATAGGGCATACTGTAAACGAATTTACAGTATCACATGAATTCTAAGACCTGCGCGAGAATTTACTTTGAAATTTTTCTACCCTGCCCGCAGTATCGACAAATCGTTTTTCACCAGTGTAGGCTGGATGAGAATCCATCGTCACGTCCCGGACGATCACATGATGGTCGACTCCATCAATATTCTCGGTCTTCTTTGAATGAGCAGTGGACCTGCCTATGAACTTTTTTCCGCTTGATACGTCGACAAAGCAAACAGGATTGGAAACGGGATGTATGTCCTTCTTCACGAAATTATCCTTGTCTCGCCTTGAAGCGAGGGTTGGTTTTGTTGATTACGTACAACCTGCCGCGTCTACGGACGACTTTGCAATCAGGGTGTCTGTTCTTGAGAGTTTTGATGGAGGATACAACTTTCATAAAGGATCACTATGCCCTGCCTCCCGTCCCTCGTCAACGAAGAATTCGAAGATATCATGAACCATGTTGGACGAACTCCAATTGGCATTGCAAATTTCCAAAAAACCATGTAGAGCATTCCATATGTCACAAGAAGATAGCCAACCCGCCAAAAGCCGGAATCCTGAAAATTACACGTTTTTGGACAAGGAACCCCTTTCCAAATATACCACTGACACTGGTAAGATTTTGCCGAGAAAATATACCGGTTTGACTCCTATGCAGCAACGCAAGGTCTCGAAACTGATAAAGAAATCTCGGCACATGCAATTGGCTGAGTAAGACTTTGCTTCTGCGAAAAGAGAGTACGGCTTCATTGCAGAAAGCCAACTTTAGTCTTTGTATAAATACCCTTTTGGATGGAGGCGTTGTTGCCTTGCCAACGGAAACGGTCTACGGTTTGGCTTGCCTTGCCCTTGACCCTGATGCCGTCGCCAAGGTTTACCGATTAAAGGGAAGGCCTTCCTCCAATCCCCTGATCGTGCATGTTCCAAACCTTGAGCAGGCGATGGAAATTTCTTATCCCGATACGATCTGCAAACTTCTCTGTCGGAAGTTTTGGCCCGGGCCACTTACCCTGATCATACCCAAAAAGAATGTCGTCCCCGACAATGTCACGGCTGGATTGGAAACGGTGGCAATCCGCTCACCTTCGCATCCGCTTTTCAGGAAAGTACTGCAGTCAACAGGCAAACCGCTTGCTGCTCCAAGTGCCAATCCTTATTCGACAGTCAGCCCAACGTCTGCCGAAGAAGTAGTGAACTCATTCGGAAATACTTGCCCACCGGTTTTGGATGGAGGAAAATGTGAAATTGGATTGGAATCCACAGTGTTGGACCTTACTTGCGAAACGCCAGCGATTCTCAGACCGGGTCCAATCTCCCGGACTGACGTGGAAAAGGTCATCGGAAGAAAATTAGCCGATCCGACCGAAACCTTCAAATCCGGAATTTCCCGCAAATCCCCCGGACTTTCGGCCAAACATTACGCGCCCGAAACTCCTCTGCGCCTGTACCCAAACATAAAATTATTGCTGAAACACGCCCCCTCGTCATCAGAGAACTTGATAATAATTCCGAGCAAAGAATTCCTGCCATCGCTTGATTCCTGTTCAGCAACAGTCATGACTTTTTCCGAAAACGGAGACTCCATGGAAATCGGCAGGAACCTTTACTCTACCCTGAAAAAAGCCGATCTTTCTAAAAAGAAAACCATCCACCTCCCCATGCTTGAAGAAACGGATGGGATGTCCGAGGCCATAAACGACAGATTGAGAAGAGCCTCTTGCTCTTGATCGCGGAATAGAACCAGGATAGTAAAAATTCTTCTTGTTTTCGATCTTCAATGATGAAATGTTAGGCTATCGAACCTATTTTATTATGAAATTAACTTGTTCACGCACCCTTGTACTTTGCCTCTTCATTCCTCTTTTTACTTTTGGGCAGACTGAATCTCAGTTACGAGATCCGGAATACCTCATCGAACAATACAATCAGTTGGTTGCAAAACACAACGCTTTGATCGAGAAGACCAGAGGACTGATTGCGTTAAAGAGCAAACCCCAAATTGTGGAAGCCGAGGCCGACGACAAACTCAGGCAGTCGCTCAATGATGCTCTCGCCCAAGTTGCAACACTTGAAAACCGGCTCGCAAAAATCAAGCAAGACGGCATGCGAACGACAACCAGCAACCAATACTTGGACGATACCAATGCAAGGCTAAGAAGGCAACTGCTCGAACTAAAGGCAGACGAACAGGAACTCGCTCAGAGGAACAAGGAACTGACTGCAAACAACAGAAGGCTGTCCAATGCCCAAAAGTCCTTCGACTCACAAGAGAAAAGCAACTACTCCAAAATCAGGGATTTGGAACTTGGAAAATCCACGATTCAAAGAAGGGCAAACAGTGTCTTGGTCGAAAACAAAACGCTTTCCGTGGAAAACAAAAAGTTGAAGGGTTTCGGAGACAATCTTCAAAGGGAAAACGACACCCTTAAACAAAAGGTATCGGGCATCGGCATTGATTTGGATTCTTTGGCAGCTAGACTTAACGATACCGAAGCCATCCTCAAGAGCAAGGTTGCCCAAGTCAAAGGATTGGAAAACAATGAAATCAAGCTCAAGGAAGACGTCAACGGATTGAGAAATGAAGTGGCCAGGTTGGCAGGTGCGGAAGATTTGCTGAAGGACAGAAATGCCAATCTCGTAGACGAAAGTGAACTGGCAAAGGATCGATACCGAGACCTTGGGGTAGAAAACGAAGCCATGCTCGCTGAAATTGACACGCTAAGAAACTTGACCAACGAATTGAAATTCGAATCCACAAGGAAAGGCGAACAGATTGCCAACCTGCAAGCCCTCAATAGTGATTTGAAAAGCGATCTCGGCGAATTGATTGCCAGAAACAACGACTTCAAGCTTTCGGAGTCGGGAATGAAGGGAGAATTGTCTCTGCTCCGGTCCGAACTCACTTCGTTGGGCCTCGAAGAGTCCAGGATTTCCGAGCAACTTCTCGGTCTGCGGGACGCGAACGAAATGCTGCTTTCGAAAACCAAGAATCTCGAGTCCGAAAACAACGGAATGGAAGAGGCAATCGATCTGATGAAAGTCGAACTCCAAAACATGAACACCAATGAACAAGGTTTGGTGTCCAAAGTTCGCAATATTGATTCGCAAAATCAGGCCTTGCTCGAAGAGTCAAGTGCCCTTAAGGACGAGAGCGACTTCTACAAGGACAAATCCCGGCAATTGGAAATTCAGCTAACCCAAGCCGTCGGGAATGAGAGAATTCTCAATGAAAACGTCAGAACGATGGAAGACCGTAACGTGCAACTGCAAAGTGAAGTCGCCCGGCTCAAGGACAGTGGCAGCAGAGCCTACGAGGAACTTGCGAGAGAATCCCAACAACTACAACTGCAACTCAATGAGATAGCGGGAAGAGAGTTGGCGTTGCAAAACAACTTGAAGAATTACGAGTCCGATAACAATCGTTTGCAAAACGATTTGCTCAACAGTCAAAGCAGGGAAAACGAATACAATCGCCAAATCGCCATTCTCAACGCGGACAACAACAATCTAATGCAACAAATCGAGGCAACTCAGCAAATGCGCATGCGTTTGAGGAACGACATGATTGGCGTCATTGATCAAAATGACGATGGAAGTGGATCGGTTTACAGGGATCGAAACTAAACGGCAAGCTCAGGTACCAAGGAACTCACCCATCTTGCGGAATTTGTCATACCGTGAGCGAACGAGTTGCTCACCTTTTATTTTCGACAACGAGGTCAACTCTTTCGTAAGAGCATCCGCAACAGTCCGAGCGGTCTCGTCCCAACTTCTGTGAGCTCCGCCAATGGGTTCGGGAAGTACCTCGTCCACGATACCCAACTTGAGCAACTCATCGGCATCCAGTTTCAATGCCTCTGCTGCATCAGAAGAAAATGCCCGGTCCTTCCACAGGATTGCGGCACAGCCTTCTGGAGAAATCACAGAGTAATAGGCGTTTTCAAGAATCATGACTCGATTCGCAACGGCAACCCCAAGCGCTCCACCAGAACCTCCTTCCCCTATAACCAGTGCAATAATGGGAACCCGGAAGGAAGCCATTTCCCGCAAATTTACCGCAATCGCCTCGGCCACGTGCCTTTCCTCGGCACCAATTCCGGGAAATGCTCCCGGGGTATCTATAATCGATATAATCGGCAGCTCGAATCGGTCGGCCATTTTCATGAGCCTAAGAGCCTTTCGATAGCCTTCGGGATTGGGACACCCGAAGTTTCTCTTTAGGTTTTCATCGGTATTCCTTCCCTTCTGCTGACCAAGGACCATGACCTTACGTCCATTCAGCTCCGCCGGTCCTCCGAGGATGGCTGCATCCTCCTTGAATAGTCGATCTCCATGCAATTCCTCGAAATCGACAAACACCCTTTCCACGTAGTCCAAGGCGTATGGTCGGTTCGGGTGTCTCGAAAGCTGAACCTTTTGCCAAGACGTCAAATCGGAGTAAACGTCCTTCTTCGTCAATTCAATCTTTCTTTCTATTCCCTTGATCTCATCGGAAAAATCCAAATCAGTATCTTGGGAAGATTGCATTAGATCCTCCAGTTGCCTCTCCAAGTCGAGCAGAGGCTTTTCAAATTCCAAGCTGTGCTTTTTGTTTTGCATTAGCGCTATTCGATAAAATAAATGGGATACACTCCCTGCATCCTGTTCTAATGGCTCTGTTCGTCTTCGGCAAGTTCTTCCTTCCAACCAAGAATCCTAGCCTTGCTCGTTGCTTCTTCAGCCCCCTCCTTGTCTCCCTTCCTAACGAGGATACGGGCCAAGCTGACCATCAGTGACAAATCGTCCGGGGCCACCGAGAGAGCGCGACGACAAACGAGCTCGGCATCCTCAACTTTTTGCATTGACAAGAGAACCTCGGAAAGCGCCCTCATTGCATCTACGGAAAGAGGATTTTGAGCCAGGCTTTCCTTGAGCAATGCTTCCGCCTTCTCATCCTCACCCATAGAAAAAGCCAAAATAGCCTCGCCCACTCGATCCGTCATATCCATTGTTTACCCATTCTCCAAAGATCCGCGCATTGTTCAACTCGAAACCACAACCGGTTGAGCCCAAGAGCTAAGTTCTTGTAATACTCTTCCCTAGCATGCATCATTGATTTACGTCTGCCAAACCACACCTTTCCAAAACCATGCTTTCCAACAACGCCGAATTTAAAAACTTGCTGCTGCTTCATAGCCGAGACCGCAGGAGCAAAAGTTTGGAGAACGAACTCCAAAACTTACCCAAAGCCATGGCGGCGCTTGACCATTCGATAGCTATCGAAAAGGAATCCATTGCCATTGCGACCACCGAATTAAGAACTTTGGAGACTCGCAACAAAACGCTGGAGGGAGAAATCACTTCTATTGGCGAACAAATTATCCGTCAAAAGAACAAGCAACTTGAGGTCAAGAAAAACGAAGAGTATCAAGCGCTTGAAAACGAAATCGCGAACCTCGCTTCCAAAGCAAATGAAAAAGAGGACGAGCAGATCGAAGTCCTCATCAAGATCGATGACGCCCGTCAAACCGCAAAAATCGCAGAAGAAAAGATTACGCTTCGAGTGATTGATCTGGAGAAGCAACGGGTTGAATTGGATGACAGAGAAAATGAGTTGAAGCAAAATATCGAAGAACTCTCTCAGGAAATCTCTCTCTCCCGGACAGAAGTCGAGGTACCGATGCTGGAGGTTTACGACCGGACTAAAAAGATCCTGACCAAACCTCCTTACATAGCTCCAATCGAAGACCAAAAATGTTCCGGGTGCAACCTGCGGGTATCAAATGACGTAATTTCATCCGTTCTCGTTGAGCAGAAACTCACCCAGTGCGACCAATGCGGACGCATTGTGTACGTCGAAAGGTAATTGCACCCTAAGCTTGATTCAAAATGTCCCGCAAGCAAAGTGCAGAAACTTCAACATATTTCCGAGAAGCGGTCATTCGCTGTTCTTGCGCATGCAGGAGCAGAGGAAAGTCCGGACATCGCAGGGCAGGATTCCCCGTGAAATCGGGGGGGACTTGCGTCAAGGCAAGTTCACGGCAAGTGCAACAGAAAACATACCGCCCTCCATTGAGGGTAAGGTTGAAATGGTGGGGTAAGAGCCTACCGCCGCTAGGGCAACTTGGTGGGCAGTGCAAACCCAATCCGATGCAAGGTGAAATAGGAAACCGGGTTGCCCGCCCAATGGTTTCGGGTACGCCGCATCCCCCGAGGGGGGAATCAATGCTCGCATTGATAGATAAATGAATGACTATTCGAACCGTTGATCGGTCGAATAACAAAATCTGGCTTACAGCTTCTCGGAATTCACTTTCCCATGTTTACTTTTGAAATTGACGATTAGTCGAAAGGGTGCAAAATCCTATCCGCTTATGGCCAACACAAAATCCGCCCTTAAGAACATTCGTAAGAACAAAGCTCGTTACTTGCAAAACCGGGCTACCTTGAGCCGACTCAAGACCCTGGAGAAAAAGTTTCTTTCTGCGGTTACCGACAAGAGTGCGGATCTTGCAAAGGAACTAGCGACCTCTTTCATTTCCGCATTGGAAAAAGCAAAGAAAAACAACTTGGTGCACGCAAACAAGGTTTCCCGAAAGAAATCACGCTGCGCCGAATTGCTTGCTGGTCTTGGAAGCTAAGTTTCTTGCGTTCTTAAAGCAACGCTGACTTTGCCATTCTCAAATATGGCGAGAATCGTTCTCGTCCTTGCTTGAGTAACCCTTCTCTTGGCGATCGTGATTTACTTGGTTCTTTTTCAAGTATGCTTCGTGGATGTCTTCGGCGCTCATACCCATGACTTGAGCCAACGAGATAAGGAAATGAAACAAGTCTACAATTTCAACCTTCGCGTTTTGCTTGTCGAATGCTTGGTAGTTCGCCCACCATTTCCATGGAACTGAATCCGTCAATTCGGCAAGCTCCTGTTGCATTGCTCGAACATAGTTCAGAATCCACTTTGCGCGTTCATCATCATCCATGTCTTTCATATTGACGCCAATTCGGGCGTTCAGTTGTTCCTGAAGATCGAAAATATTCTCAAGTTTGTCCATCCATCCGATAAGCACTAAGACCTGCAATTAGGCAAGTGGTTTTAATTAGCCGATCTCGTTCTTTACCCTTGTGTGAAAAGCCAAGCGAATATAAAGAAGACCTTGATAAGTTACCGACAAGAAAGAAACTTCGAAAAGCTCGCCCAAGGTAACGAAGAATGAAAAGCCGCCAAATGGATTGGCACTTGCAAATCAAGTGACGTGAACGATTAGGTGGATCTAGAAAATTAAACAATCAAACCCTCACGATCACCCAAATCCATGAAATCAAAAATTCGATCACGTTGGTATCGATCCAACGAAAAACCGTTGGAATCGAATGCCTCATCTGCCAGCACCCAAGCCCCATTTGGTGAAATCAATCCTTCGGAAGGGGGAAATTTGACCGACGATTTAAGCAATGCCACCCCTCCGACCACGAGTGACAGGAACGAACGACGCCCCAAGGAAGGTCACGACCGACGACCGAGAGAAGATCGCGAAAGACGACCCAAAGACGGTCGCGGAAGACGCTCTCAGGACGGTCGCGAAAGACGACCGAGGGAAGATCGTAATGACAAGGAAAAAAGGGATTCGCAAAAACAAGACCGAGGTAATTCCGACGAACGCCCACAACGAAAGGAAAACTCAAGAGGCGACAGGCGCAATCACAAGGAAGGCGACCGGGAATCAGGCTCGCAGAAGAAACACAGAGGTGGCGAAGAAGATCGCAATCACAAGAAAAGATCTCGCAGCAGGAACAGAAATAAACGAGGAGAGAGAGGGAACGAAGACAATCCTCGAAAAAATCGTCGGACAGAGAACGGGAAAAAGAAGGAAGTCCCCGAAAAGAAGGGCATCGGTGGTTTCCTCTCCAAGCTTTTCGGGAATTAGACATCCCCTAGGAATGCAAAAACAAAGGGTCCACGCCCAAAGTGGAAGTCTTTAGAATACGAGGAGGGGAAACCCTTGAAGGCTCGGTAAAAGCAAGCGGTTCGAAAAACGCCGCCTTACCTCTTTTTGCCGCAGCCTTGCTTTCTCCGGAAGAAAGCGTCTTGGAAAACGTTCCCAATCTCAGTGACATTCGCTTTATGGCTGAGATCCTGACCGAGTTGGGTGCAGAGATCGAAAGGTTGGATCAAACCACCTGGAAAATAAACCCCCGATCCATCGTTCACTACGCACCCTACGAGTTGGTTCGCAAGATGCGTGCTTCCGTATGCCTCTTGGGCCCGCTGACAGCGAGATTGAAGCGCGCTGAAATCCCAATGCCCGGAGGGTGCGTAATTGGCAATCGCCCCATTGACCTACACTTGCGGGCGATGGAAAGATTGGGTGCAAACGTTGAATTGAAAGCCGGCGTCATTCAGGTCGAGGCCAGCGGATTGAAAGGGAACTCGATTTTCATGGGAGGACGGCACGGAAGCACCGTAACGGGGACTGCAAACGCCATCATGGCGGCAACCCTTGCTCCCGGAAGGACAACCATAGACAGCGCTGCTTGTGAACCCGAGATTACGGATCTCTGCCGTATGCTGACAAGCATGGGAGCAAAGATTGAAGGAATTGGTTCTCATATGATTGAAATCGAGGGGGTGGAAAGTCTGGGAGGATGTCGGCATAGCGTCATTCCGGACCGGATCGAAGCGGCAACCTACGTACTTGCGGCAGCTATCACCAACGGTAAAATTTTGATCCGGCAGGCAAGGGCTGATCATCTGGGCGCTTTTCTCAACGTAATGTCCGATTCCGGGATCAACGTGGAAAACGTCGGTAACGACCTTTCGGTTGAGGCTTGCAACGGTGATTTGAAATCCTTTGAAGCCATTACCCTGCCCTACCCCGGTTTTCCGACCGACCTGCAAGCGCAAACCTGCGCATTGGCCTGCCGGACGAACGGCCTGAGTATTTTGACAGAAAGGGTTTACCCGAGTCGATTCATGCATATCCCCGAACTTTTGAGGATGGGAGCGGAAATTTCTCTTGAGGGAACAAGCGCCATTATTCGAGGGGGGAAACCTTTGACAGGAGCACCGGTCATGGCTTCCGACCTGAGGGCAAGCGCCGCTTTAATCCTTGCAGGACTCGCAGCCGAAGGAGAGACTTGGGTTCAAAGGATTTATCACCTTGATCGCGGATATGATTCATTCGAAAGGAAACTACAAGCACTGGGAGCCCAAGTCGAAAGGTTGCCTGAGAGCGAGATGCCAAAGGCTTTTCACTCTCCTTCCGCCTAGGTTCGGTCGCGCTTGTTGAGTGATGAGCAAGGATATCACATCGCCCGCCGAAAACTTCCAGCCATCACCTGACGTAGACGCAGCCCTTCGTCCGCCTTCCTTTGAAGACTTCACCGGACAATCCAAGACTATCGAACGGCTCAGCGTCATGGTAGGAGCAGCCCGGAAGCGGGAGGAATCATTGAAGCATATTTTGCTTTGCGGCCCACCCGGTCTTGGAAAGACTACCCTTGCCCACATCATAGGCAGGGAACTCAAAAGAGAAGTAAGAATTACTTCGGGCCCGGTCATAGACAAGCCCGGAGACTTGGCCGGATTGCTGACCAACTTACAGGAAGGTGATCTTCTCTTTATCGATGAGATCCACCGCATACCCAAAACCGTGGAAGAATATCTTTACTCGGCAATGGAAGATTACCGCATAGACATCATGATCGACCAAGGTCCCAACGCGCGAAGCGTAAGGTTGGAAATCCCAAGATTTACCTTGGTCGGCGCCACGACTCGAGTCGGCTTGCTCACCTCCCCCATGCGAAGTCGTTTCACGCTCCAAACCAGATTGGATTACTACAAGAGAGAAGATCTTACCAAAATTGTGCTCAGAAGCTGCAAACTTCTCGATTGCCCGATCGATCAAGAAGGAGCCAAGGAGCTTGCCGGGAGAGCGAGAGGAACGCCCCGCATCGCGAACAACCTGATCCACTTCACAAGAGATTACGCGGAAGAAAGAGCCGATGGAAAAATCACTCGTGAAATCGCATGTGACGCCTTGGAACTTTTGGCCATCGATAGCCATGGGTTGGACGAAATGGACAAGCGAATCCTTTCAACCATGGCCAAGAACTACAAAGGCGGGCCGGTGGGGCTTGGTACGATCGCCGTTGGCGTGGGAGAGGAAGAACATACTTTGGAAGAAGTGCATGAGCCTTTTCTCATACAGGAGGGATACGTCAAGAGAACGGCTCAAGGTCGGGTTCTTACGCCCAAAGGTTGGGAAATTTCGGGTTTCAAGGACGGACAATCATCCATTTCGGATCAGATGGAACTCATGTAAGGCTTAACTTCTTTTT
>JABGWD010000391.1 GCA_018645725.1 Opitutia bacterium | reverse complement strand
TTGCCGGTGAAGGCAGTGAAGATCTACTATGGGTATGCCCGGGATCCGCGCATTCGTTTCTGGCGGAGCGCGGAGGTGCGAAGGTTCGAGAAGGCATACGAAGGGGAGTGTCCGGTTTTCGACAGCGCCGAGCCTCTTTTCGCCTTTGCCAACGTCACCTACGAGATGCCTCGAACTCTTCCGCCTCGACCGGGAACCGAGGCGACCAATCTCCTGACCCTCAGTTCCGAGTATCGGACGGCTTATCCCGAGGATTTAAGCAAATCGAAAACAAAACCGACCGAAAGACCAAGTCGCCTGATCGATGATTTCTCAGGGGGTTGGCAGGACTGGTACCGTCTGAACTCGAGAAATCCACATCATTGGAGGTATGCCACCCGCAAGATTCTCGATCCGTCTTGGATGGGACCCAAGCAGGGAGAGCTCGGTGTGGAAATCGAAACCTTTGGAGACGGCAACCAACTCGGTGTGCAAATCAACGTGAACGATTGGCAGGGCTATACGGGTAGAAAGCGGGATACCTTCGTGGCCTTGGTCGATTTGCCGAAAGCCGGCACCCACAAGCTGAATTTGCCTGTTTCTCAATTCAGGAACTCGGCTGGGGTTGCGTTAGGGGATTGGGACGAGGTGACCGAGATCCTGCTTTCCCCTGCCAACCGCACTGAGAATCCGCGGGCAAGGAAGATCAATTGGAACGGCAAGCCTCCGAGGTTAGTGAAGCTTGAATGGCTAGGGGGCAAGATGATTGAGCGCCCCCATCCTCATCAAAACAGGGGAAAGATCAAATCGGGAATCCGGGTCTCCTTCGACGAGGAATTTCAAAGTGCGATCAAGGATTCCGTCGAACTCGAGGAATTGGACGAGGATCAGGCAACCAAGCCTTGAAATCCGGGCCTTCGCGTTATTCGCCGGCCGGTAAGTTTCTTGAGCCTAAGGTTATTCGTAAAAAGAAACGATGGCGTTCTCTTTGATTTTCTTGGTAATCGTCTTCCCCTTGTGTTTGTAAGTGAGGAGAAGGACTTTGAATACCCCGCCGGCAGGATCTCTACCCACCAATTTATTCGTAATGGCAAAATCGTACTGCCATGCGTCCAATTGCTTTTGGATGACTTTCTTTACGTCCATTTGCTTCTTGGGGTTACCGTCTTCGCCGTATAGGGCGCTCACCAACTCAATCTCCAGCTTCTTGCCCGAGCGGTACACCTTGTGCCTCGGATCTCCTCCCGAAACGAAGTAGGCCACGAGGTCCTTCAGTTCGCCTTCATTCATCGAGTTGATCAATCCTCCGGGCATCATGGAAATCTTGGATCCCTTTTTCGAGGCCACGTCAGACTTCTTGACCTTCTTGAGTTTCAGGGGTTCGAGTCCGGACTGGACGAGCCCATACTCGTCCTTGTCGTCAACCACGATGCGGCCCAGAACAAGGGAACCGTCCTTCATGGTCAGTTCGTGTTGTTCGAACTGTTCGGAAACCACGAGGTTGGGCTGGAGGGTGGATTCAAGAATGGATTTGTAATCGCTGCGCTTGGCCAGGTTCGTCAAGTCGGGTCCGATGCCTCCACCTTCCTTGCCGTAGCGGTGACAAGCGACGCAGAGCCCGGCGGAGAACATCTTCTTGCCATTGGCGTGACTCCTTCCGCCGAGAGGTTCATTGTTGAGCATTTTGAGGGCGGAATCAACCGTCCAGGCAACTCCCGGACCTTTGGCCTTGGGAAGTTTCGAAAGATCGATGCTCTTGACTTCTCCCATGAGGTATTGAAGGGATGCCTTGTCTTTTTCGGGTACGGACGCGATCGCGGATTCGCGGATTTTCTGAATGTATCCAGTGAACATGTTGCCACCCTTCTTGCTCATTAGGGTTTTCAATTCGGCGAGGTAGGCTTTTCGGTCGTCCATGGACCAACCGGCTTGGACGTCCTTCAGGCAAAAGAGAAAATGAATGTTGAGGATATTGGGGTTGGATTCCATCGAGCTCAGGATGCGGCCGCCATAGCCCCCGTTGCGCTTCATGACCTCGGCGTCGAAGTCAGGTACCTTGGCCTTGGTGGTCTGCATGAGGGCGACGGTTTTCTTCACCACCGAGGGGTGCTGGAGGTAGCAGAGCACGCGGCAGAGTTCCTCGTTCAAATTATCGTCCTTGTCCGGGAAGTGAGGATCCAATTGATCACCGATCGCCTTTACTTGAGCGGCTTGCGGCATGCCTCCTCGGCTCATGATGACCCCATAGGTGCGCAACAGGGCGAGTTTGCCCATTTTATCGAGTTTGTCGAAATCGACTTTCAGGAGGCGCTTCACGCTTGAAACCAAGCTACCTTCCAGATCCGAGCGAGCCAAACCGAGCAGAGCGTGAATGGCAGCCAGATCATTCTTTTCCGAGTATGCCTTCTTGGCCCAAGTTTTTGGATCCTGCCACTCGATTGCGATGCGGGCGGCGTAGCGGAGATGATAGTCGTCACTGTTCAGGTAAGGCCATGCGATATCCACTCCCTCAATATTTGGGTCAGGGTGACCGTGGAAGGCTTCCAGCATGTGGCGCGCCTTGCGGGCCTTGGCGTGAGAACTCGTGGTATCAAGTTTGGAGAGTGAGGTGTCTGCTTTTCCCTTGTAGGACACGCGGTAAAGAGAGGACTGTCCGCCTCGCCCGCCTACGCAGAAGTACATGTTGCCATCTGGCCCTATGTCTATGTCGGTCAAGGCCAAGGAGCCCTTGGTGTTGGAGACGAACTCACGCTTTTCTCCAATATAGGATGAGCCGTTGGGCTTCAGGTGGATCGAATACATGGTGGCGAAGGTCCAGTCGCAAATAAAGAGGGCATCCCGATAATGGGTGGGAAATTTTGCCTTGGTGCCTGCGATTACGCCGGTGGGGCAACCAGGGCCGATATCGACGACCGAACCGACGGTGTCGGGGAAATACTTGCGCCATTTCTTGGAGGTTGCCCGCCATCCGCTTTCGCCACCGGAAACGCCATGGTTGACGCGGGTGGGACGATACCAGGGAGCTCCGATGTCCCACTCCATGTCGGCATCGTAAACAAAAAGCTCACCATCCCGGTTCAAACTGAAGTCAACCGGGTTGCGGTAGCCCATGTTCATGACTTCGCGTTCTTTGCCGTCCGGGCTTATCTTGAGGACCCATCCGCCGGGAGCCTTGCCACTTCCATTGTGCCCGTAGGCGTAGTTTTGCAGAAGGTAATCGTCCTTCCAGTTGTCCCGTATGCGGGTCTTTTGGTATTTGGGCGGCCGGGTCATGTTCCCCGCTATGACATAGAGGCTTTTTCCGTCGGGGGAAACGATGATGGAATGAGGCCCGTGTTCCCCGCCACCCGCCATCTCACAAAGGAATTCAGTCGGGCCCAACTCTCCGTTTGGCAGAACCTTGGCCCGGGAAAAGCTGCGGTTGCCCATCATGTAAAGATGATCAAAGGCATAGAGCATGCCCCACTGGGACGACTTTACGTTGAGCTTCTTGATCTTGCTTTCGTCGAAGGTCTCGCCCGGTTTGGGAATCTCAATGGAGAAGGTGCCCGCTCTTCCTTGGTCGGAGACGGCCAAGCGTCCTTTGTCGTCAAAGGCCATCGCTATCCAGGAACCGTATTTTTTCTTGTCTACCTTGTAGACGAGATCCACTTCGAAACCCGGGGGCACGTTGAGTCCCGTGGATTCGTCCTCGACGGACTTTTCAACGGGCGGTAGAGAGTTCTGTCCGAATGCGCTCGAGAAAGAGAGCAGGACAGCGAGGATAACTAATCTGGAAATGGGCATCGGTGAATCTTTTGTTTGTTTTTGATTAAGTGATAGACTGAAAATAGCTAAAGGAGGATGAAATGGGAGACGAGTCTTTAAGGTAGAAAATTTGAAAAAAGAATCAGAATCGGAACAACGAACCCATATGTCGCCAGGCGTACTTTCTTACGACAAAGTTAGCCCTCAAGGCTACTTTTGCGAATCAGTGGAAAAAACCTGCTTGAGGAAGTCGGCGCTGTTCACTTCGGGTTGTTCGTTCCCGGCTACCGACAAGTGGCAGGGAATGCCGACTTTCCCACACTTTTCCTTGAGCAGGCGCCCGAATCCGGCGTGGTGGATTCCGTCACCCTTGATGACCGGCACGGGGGCGGGCTTGCCGTATCGTATCCAGACCGGAGGGTCATCTTTGGAGACGTGAGTGAGGGGCGAGCACTCGAGGGAGAGCTCCTTGTACTTGTCCCAGTCCTTCATGAGCTGCTCATGGCTGGTTGCCCCGACGGTCTTCCAGATCATCGGGTGGCGGATGCAAGCCAAGCCGATCTTCTTCTCAAGAAGGAAAGGATCGAGGGTGGTTTGTCCGCCCATGGCGATGGCTCCGCAAACGCGTGAGGATTGGCGAAGGACCGGGTCCTTGCTCTTGGGGTCGGCCATATCGTCGTGATAGGCGAGCCATAAGCTGGATGCGGCACCGGCCGAACCCCCCGTCACTGCGATGCGCTTGGGATCGAAGTTCCATTCCTTGGCTTTGGTGCGCAAAAACTGGATGGCCCGGGCGGCATCATGGACGGCGGCGGGGAGCAATTCGACGCCGGCCAGCCGGTAGTCGATGGAAGCATAGCTGTAACCCTGATTAAGCTGACTGGGCGAGGTGGTCTCGTGTTTCTTGCCCCCGAGCCAGCCCCCGCCATGGATATGGACGAGGAGGGGAGTGGGCTTCTTGGAGTCGATCTTCCAGAAATTAAGCTTCATGTCCTTGTGCGACCCATAGGAAACGTGCTTGTAGGTAGGCTCGACCTTTTGGGCGAAAAGCGGCGTGAAAAGAAAAAGGGCAAGAAACGGGGTAAGGTATTTGCAGAGCATGATTTTTTATCTGTTCGAACCATACCTTGGGCAAGCTTTTCCTTGCCTTTGGCGCAAGTTTGCGAATCCAATGATTATTCAAGATGATCGCTTTTTTGAGAAAACCAATTGATTTGCCTGCAGTTCCTGTAAGCCGATGAGAAATGTCCCGGCTTTCCTGCTCGCATGCATTCTTTTGTCCGGTTGCGTTACCGGAAGCAGTCCGGATTCAAAACCTGATGAGCCCGAGAAAGCTTCAATGAAAAAGGATGACACCGTTGTTTTGTTGCATGGGCAGGGGCGCACGAGGCTGTCCATGGTGATTTTGAGCAAACGGTTCAGGTCAGCGGGCTATCAAACGCTGAATTTTCCTTACAACCAAACAACCGATTCCCTTGAAGAAATATCCGGCCAACTGCACGAGTTCATCAGGAAAAAAGTAAAGACTTCCAGCTATCACCTGATCGGACATTCCCTGGGAAACGTCATTATCCGCAATGCCTTTCGCAAGGAATACCCTGCCGGCTTGGGGAAGATCGTCATGCTCGCTCCTCCCAATCAGCCTGCTCACTTGGCCAAGCGTTTGAAAAAAAACCCGGTTTACCGAAAATTCACGGGGGATAGCGGGCAAAAACTATCGGAGGAGGAATTCTATCGTGACCTGCCGGTCCCAACGGTTCCTTTCGGAGTGATTGCAGGGGACAAGGGACAGAGCCTGACCTTTTCGGAACCAAATGATGCGGTGGTGACCGTCGCCTCGACCAAGCTGAATGGGATGGCGGACTGGATCCTCCTTCATCATGGGCATACCTTCATCATGAATTGCAAGGATACCTTCGAGCACTGTCAGTGCTTCATTGAGCGCGGAAGTTTCAAGCAACCCGATCCGGAATAGTTCGGGGAAGAAGAGCAGGTTGCTCAGCCCAGATAAATCGAATCAGCCTCGAGGTCGTACTTCCCTAAGCCGGCACCAAGGAGGGCTCTTTCGCTTGGAAAAATCCGGGGGCAGATTTCCACGATGGCGTCTTCCTTGATGGCATGCCCCGCGTTTGCGAGCCAACGCTTGGCCCGTTTGACTTGATCGGCTTGCGAACTTTCCAGGGAATCCACTCCGGTCATGTTCTTGACCGGGGAAAATTCCTCCAACCGGTCGGCTTCGAGGATCAAGGGGTTCTTGGCCAAGGGCAGGGCGTCAAAGACGAAGGTCTCGAACTTGACCGCATTGGGTTGTTCGGGCGCTAGGGCTTCCCCGGTTTCACTCAAGCAGGCAACTTTCTTTTCCGCCCGGTGGTAGGGCAATTTGATTTCGCCACTGGCGAATTGTTCGATGAAGTCACGGCGCAGAACATGAATGGCTGGGCTGCCTGCCCGATACTTGATTCGTCCGTCCCCCTCCTTTTCCAATGCTTTCTCCTCGGGCAGGTCGGAATATTCGATGATGGTCACCCGGTCACCAATGGATACAAAGTTCCCAAGTTTTTCAAAGGGTCCGGTCTTGGTCAGGGAGCGGCTGGACATGTCCGATCGTTGCAGATCGTGTAGCCCGATGAGGAGCGGGTTGATGACACTGACCAAAGGGTTGTCGACCTGGAAGTAGGAGACGTGCTCGATCCCTCTTTCGGCCATGTCGGCAACGGAACCGGAATCAATCAAGGCCTTGAGGGATCCACCGTGTCCATTGGGCGAAAGGGCCAGGCTATCATGGCTGGCAAGGAGAAGGTTACCTTCGAAATCGGTTGCCGGCATCACGCCTTGGGCGAAGAACTTCAGGTTGTCTTGGCCCAAACCATAAAACTCATGCTCCTCAAAATGGGCAAGGGTGGTTTCCAGGTTCAAGGGGCTGCACATGACGTACCAGGGAATGACCACCCCGTACTTCTCCGAAATCCCAAGGATTTGTTCGGCGAAAAGCTGAAAGAGAGGTTTCCCCTTGATGGGACTGACGCCGAGCGTGCCTTTCGGTCCATCGTATCCCAAGCGGGTTCCTTGACCTCCGGCTACGGTGAAAGCAGCCGTCTTGCCAGCCCGGATTAGGCTCTCTCCGCACTCAAATGCCTGAGCGTAGAGGATTTCCTGCTCGGGAGTCTCAGGATTTAAGGGAAAGTAGGAGGCCGGACCATAGGTTTCGGGCAAACCGGTTTCGTCTTTCTCGAAAATGCATTCCTCCAGGGCGGCTGCCAGTTCGTCCCAATCGAGGGCATCGACTTGCTTGGCAAGCCGAGGATTGCTTGCCGCCAATTCGTTCATGCGGAGCTTGTTCTTTTCGATGACGTCCATGATTGCACCCATCCTTATCGTCAAGGATCCGAACTGGCAATTTTCAATCGGAGCGAATCAATCACTCTCGTCCAAGCGAGCCTTCAGTTGCTTGAGCTTATCGTCCTTTTGATAAAGGTAGTCTTGCTGAGCGCGATAGGCGCCTCCACGGGCCTCGACGAGTTTCTTGAAGTCGGGGTTCTCCTTGAGCGCTTTGCGGGCCTGGTTGCGCTTTTCGGTGATACCCTCGTTGCTCACGAAGAGCTGGGGGTAATCGCGTTCGAGTTCCTTCTGGGCGTCCTTGGCGATCGTTGCAAGTTTGCGATAGGCCGGATCATTCAGGTGTTTCTTACGGGCTTGTTCGAGGGCTGCCTTTTTGCGGGTGTCGGGTTGTTTCTCGATGGAGGGCTCTTTATCGACCAGGTATTGATCCATGGCTCGATTTGCCCGAAAGGTGGCGAACAGGGTTTCCTTGTATGCGGGGTCATCTTGGTGAAGTTTCTTGCGCACTTTCTGGACCTTCTTCTGAAAAGCCTTGTGGGAACTGAAGGCTTCGGGGAAACGTTCGACCTTTTCGGTATCGTGCCGCTCGATCTCCCCGATAAGCTTGCGGTAGGCCGGGTCGTTCATGTGGAAGTGGGCGTGCAGGTTTCGCTTGCGGATCTCATGTTCTTCGCGAACGGATTTTTTTACAGGGAACCGGCCCTTGGACTTTTCGATGTGGACCAAGTTCGCTTCCCGGTCACGGTGCCGTCCCGCCCCAAATACCTGAAGGTTGTCGAAGGATGCTCCGGCTTGGTCGACCTGCAAGGCGAAGTAGGTGCGCTCCTGGTCGATGATGGGGTGCTTGGCATAAGCCAGATGCTCGTGGTCGAGGTGAGCGACGACCTGGTCTCCGATGAACTCAACTGTAATGACATACCATTTGCCTGGCTTGAAGTCGTAGGCGCATTCGCCGTGGCGCATGGAAAACCAGGGCCCCCGATCGTCCTGCGCAGTCTGGACAAAGAAGTGACCGTGGCGAATGTGTATGACCGTGTTGTAGTTCCCGGATGCCCCCGTAACGAGACGGATGTCCCCGGCTCCGTCGAACCGGAATTCAAACCGGATGAAGGCATCCTTGAAATCGGGCTCCTTGTAAAAGAGCCTCTTGTTCTGTCCGGCAAACTGGTTTCGCCGGAGAA
>JABGWD010000390.1 GCA_018645725.1 Opitutia bacterium | reverse complement strand
CCCCGTTCTTGTCCAACCGGACGAGTACCTTGCGGGTCTTGCTCTCGATGGCGCTGCTCGCCTTCACGAAAGAAAACTTTCCGTTCCGGCAAACCCCGAAGTGCAGACGGTCGTCTTCGACGTAGAGCACCCACCCGTGGGCATCCCCGCCCTGGGCAACCAGCACGCCATCGCCCTCGCCCTGGTAGTGCGCTTCCACCTCGAATGCCTTGTTTGCGATCATCGGCGCGTTCTCCATGTCAAGCTCGTCTTCGCCGGAAAGGTTGAAAGCTTTTTTCTTGCTCCCCTTCTTCTTCGGGCTTCCGCCCCATGGCCAAGGCTTGGCCTTCGCCTCGATTGCCCAGGCTTCCCACAGGTCAGCCATCTCCTTTGCCCGGTCCGCGTGCTTTCCGCTCAAGTCGTTCAGTTCCGTCCTGTCCTGTTCGAGGTCGTAAAGTTCCCACGGTCCCTTGGACCCCTTGGCCACCAGTTTCCACTTCCCGATCCGGATCGCCCGGTTGCCCTCGTGTTCCCAAAAGATCGGGTTCTTGCGCGCGATCTTCTTTCCGGTGAATGCGGGCGCAATCGACACCCCTTGCAAAGGAACGATTGCCTGCTCCTTGATCTTTTCCGGATAGGTCGCCTTGCCCAAGTCCGCGCAAGTCGCCATCAGATCGATCAAGTGAGTTGGTTGGGAATCCATCTTTCCATTGAGCTTTTCATCAATCCCGTTTGGCCAATGAGCGACCAAGGGGGCGCTTATTCCGCCCTCGTGCACCCAGTGCTTGTACTGACGGAACGGTGTGTTGCTCGCATTCGCCCAAGACAGACCGTATCCATGGTAAGTATCCGCTCCGCCCGTCATGACCTCGGTCCCTTGCTTGAGCACGACCCCCTCCCGGGTGCGTCTTGGGATCATGTCGGTCTGCAGGTCGGTCGGCTTCATTGGTTTCAATTGGTCCGGGTTCTTGTCCTTGTACTGGATGCCCTGCCGCCGGCCCATGCCCTCGGCGCATCCGCCGTTGTCGGCAATGAACATGATCAAGGTGTCATCGAGCATCTTTCTTTTTTCCAAAGCTCCGATCACGTTGCCGAGTCCCTGGTCGAGCCGGTCGACCATTGCGGCGTAAGTTTCCATCAGGCGGATTTCCCATTCCTTGTTCGGGGCGTCCTTCCAAGCCATTCCGTCCCGTGGTGACAACTTCCACTTCTTGTCAATCAGGCCCATTTTCAATTGGCGCTCGTAACGTGCCTTGCGCATGACCTCCCACCCCTTGTCGTAGCGGCCCTTGTACTTGGCCATGTCCTCGGGGAGGGCGTGCATCGGCCAGTGGGGCGCCGTGTGGGCAACGTACAGGAAGAACGGATCCTTGCCCTTGTGCTCGGTGATGAACTTGGCCGCATGATCATTGATTGCATCGGTGTAATAAAAAGTCTTGGGCTTGTATTCAGGGTCGGCATAGGGAGAGATCAAGGTATTGTCCCGGGTCAGGGAATTCGGATCGAAGAAACTACCCGCTCCGTGGATTGTCCCGTAAAAACGGTCGAACCCGCGCTGCCTTGGCCAGTTGTGTTGGGAGTCACCCGGGCGAATCTTCGGGGTGACGTGCCACTTGCCCGAGATATAGGTCGAGTAGTCAGCCGTCTTCATTACCTCCGCGATGGTCCGGACGTCTTTCCCCAAGTCGCCCTTGTACCCGGGCAGGTTCCGGTCGTTCATCATGTGCCCGATTCCCGCCTGGTGAGGATAGGTCCCGGTGAGCAAACTTGCCCGGGTTGGACAGCAACGGCCCGTGTTGTAAAATTGAGTGAAACGCAACCCGTTCTTGGCCAAACGGTCGAGGTTGGGGGTCTCGATCTCGCTCCCGTAACAACCGATGTCCGACCAACCCATGTCGTCCGCCATCACGATGATGACGTTGGGCCGCTTGCCGGCCAAGCCTAGCAGGGGGATGATGAAAAGAAGGGTAAGAAGAAGGTTTTTTGGTTTCATGATGAGGATTTCGCAAAAGGGCTTTTTGCTTGCTCGATGGGGTGGTAGTCAATACTTATCAAGGGCTTTGGAGCGCGGCGCGGTAGCCAAGTGGTAAGGCCGGGGACTGCAAATCCCCTATGCGTGAGTTCGAATCTCACCCGCGCCTCCAAATTCCTGCAAAACTTTTCGGCTTGGGCCGTCGGGTGCTCAGGCACCCTCGAAGGCACTCGCGCTCCTTCCGAATCGTTGATTGGCCGTCCCTTTCGGTCCAGCCTCCTCTCGCCTTGCTCGGGGTCCGGCCCGCGCCTCCAAATTCCTGCGGATCATT
>JABGWD010000389.1 GCA_018645725.1 Opitutia bacterium | reverse complement strand
GCTCGTGGAAACGAAGACGAAGTTGCGGCAGTCATAGGCCACGAGATTGCGCACGTTGCCTTTCGCCACAGCAACAAGCGGATGTCCCAGGCAATCGGAATTGGTTTGGGAGGAGTGATTTTGGAAACCGCAATGCGCAACAAGAGCGATACCAACCGGATGCTTGCAAGAGGAGCTTACGGCGCAGGCACGGCGGTCGGTCTTGCTCTCCCGTTCTCCCGTTCTCAGGAAAGAGAGGCTGATCATCGGGGTCTTTATTATGCCGCCATGGCAGGGTACGATCCCCGAGCGTCCATTAGTTTTTGGAAAAAGATGCAGAAAGCGGGAGGAGGGAAAGTCCCGGAGTTCTTGTCCACTCATCCTGATTCCGGAAAGAGGATTGAATTCCTGCAATCGCACATGGACCACGCCATGGCTCTTTACAAGCAAGCCAAGCAAGCCCGAGGAGAGAAACCAAACCCATGAGTTCCTTGCTCGATGACCCGACAAAGGCACTGACCGAATACGTTTCCCACCCAAGTGTCTCCGCAGATTCCAGTTTTTCCTCGGGGATTGACGGAGCCCGGGATTTCGCGTGCGATCGGCTAAGGGAGCTTGGTTTTTCGGTAGAGCTTGTCGAAACCCCGATCAATCCTGTGATCCTGGCCACCCGGGGCGAAGAATCCTGGCCTCACTTGGTCATTTACGGTCATTACGACGTTCAACCGCCCGACCCCCTTGATCTTTGGACGACCAAGCCCTTCGAGGCGACGGTTCGGGAGGGCAGGCTTTTTGGCCGGGGAGCTGCCGACAACAAGGGTCCTCAGGTTGTCCATATGACTGCTCTCCATCGGGTTCTCAAGGAAAACCCGAACTTGCCCTTGCGCATTACCTATTTGATCGAAGGTGAAGAAGAGATCGGAAGCCCCAGTTTCAGGGGATTCCTTGAAGAGCGGAAAGATTCCCTTTGCGGCGACTTGTTGCTCGTTTCCGATACCGGAAGTCCGGGGCCGGATCAACTGGCCGTGACCACTGGACTCAGAGGGTTGGCGGCCATGGAGGTCAAGGTCTTTGGCCCGGTGCAAGATTTGCATTCGGGCGTCCATGGCGGATCTTTGCTCAACCCCCTGCAAGCCCTGATGAGGGTTGGCGCGTCCCTCCACGACGAAAAAGGGAACGTTGTGGTGCCCGGTTTTTACGATGACGTCATTCCTCCGGAACAGTGGGAGCGCGAAGAATTGAAGCGCTTGCCCTTGACCGAGGACAAATATGCCGAATTTCTTGGTGTTTCCGAGTTTTTCTCTGCCACCGGATACTCTCCGCTTGAGGCTATTCGTTTCTGTCCGACCTTGGAATTCAATGGGGTAGGGGGCGGATACCAAGGCGAAGGATCAAAGACCGTGATTCCAGCTGAAGCTTTTGCCAAAATTACCTGTCGCCTCGTTCCCAATCAAAATTCCGAAGACATTGCCGAAAAGGTCAAGCGGGCCATTCTCGAAGCCTGTCCTTCTGCGGTCCGTTGCGAGGTGAAGATCAAGGGCGGCGGTGATCCTTACGTTGTCGTGCCTCCCGGGAAACCTGGAGCATCGGGTCAGGAAACGGACTTGATGAAAAAAGCGTTTTCCGTCGCCGAGGACTGCATTGAAGATGGTTTTGGGACAAAACCGATCTACCTGAGGGAGGGCGGCAGTATTCCCATCATCAGGGACCTCAAGGAAGTCGCAGGCTTGGAATCTCTCATGATCGGGTTATTCACGAACGAAGATAACCTGCATGCCCCGAACGAAAGCTTTCACCTCGGAATCATGGAAAAAGCCATCGAGTCATTCGAGTCCTTTTTCAAGAAACTCGCCCATTGAGCGTGATTCGATTTCCGGGAGGCAATCCCGGAGCAAGCTCCGTCAACTTCCCTTTGTAACAACGAATGCAGCCCTGCGATCGAGACGAGCCTGCGTAGTGTCAGCATTGGGAATGGCGGATTCATCGCCAATTGAAACGGTTTCGATCCTGTTTGAGTCGCCACCGAGTTCGATCAGGTAATCCTTGACTGTCGTAGCCCGTCGATCTCCGAGTGATTTGTTGTACTCGGGGGTTCCCTTCCAGTCGCAATAACCCTCGACAAGAAGACGGGCCTGGGGATTGTCTTTCATGAACTCCGAAATCTCTTGCAGCTTCGGGCGCTCCTCCGCAGTCAAGTTGTACTGATCGAAGCCGAACAACACAGGGCCGAATGGGCGTATGGTGTTAAGGGGATCGGAAAAGCCTTCGAGGGCGGAATCTCTAGGCGCAAGCAAGTCTTCGTCACCAAAATCACCCCGCACGGGAGTGCCTGGGGCGGAGAATTCGTCTCCCTGATTGAATCCGCTGGTGGACGAGGCCAGATCCTTTCCATCGGAGTCTCGATTGAGGGTCGTTTGAGGACCGTCTTTCTTGGCGCAACCACCAAGGAAAACAGCGAAGAGAACAAGGACGGAAGTTAGCTGAAACGTGAGTGTCTTCATGATCAGGAATCCCTAAGTACGATCAGTTGAGCTTTCCTTTCGAGGCCAGCTGTTGTTGCGTCTGCGTCGGGAGTGGCAAGCTCGTCACCCATCGAGAGGATTTCAATTCGAGAGCTCTCGATGCCCAGGTCGATCAAGTAGTCTCTCACGCTTGTGGCTCTTCGGTCACCAAGGGATTTGTTGTAGGCCGGCGTTCCTTTCCAGTCGCAATACCCTTCGACCAGAATTTTTGCGCCCGGATTGTCGTTCATGAAGGAGGCTATGTCTTGAAGCTTCGCTCTCTCCTCGGCGCCGACGTTGTATTGGTCGAAACCAAAGAAGATAGGATCAAAGGGTCGCTCGCCCGATCCCAAGTCGGGGTCAGACCAAAAGTCATCCTGCGGAAAAAGACCGTCCTCACCGTCCAGACCGTTTATGGTTGAGCCCAAGGGGGACAAGTCGCCCTGTCCGTTCAAGGCCGCAAGGTCATCGGCCGACCCGATGAAGGTACCTCGGTCGGTCCCCTTGATCAGAGCCGTGTCCTCCGGGGCCAGTCCCTTGTTTTTTGAGCAACTAGTAAACAGCGTTGCCAAAGCACACGCCACTGCCATCCACATTGTATTTTTCATAATGTTATTCCCGCTTTTTATTGAAGATCAAAATTCCCAAATTGATCGATTGTTAATAATTTTCTTGCGCGCGTGATCCGCCTAGTCAATGGGAAAAGCTTGGAAAATCCAATTTACTTGCTTGCTGACAACGGATCCCTCGAGGCTCAGGTGACCCTGAGCTTGCGAAAATCAGCCCATATCGTGAGTCTTCTTGCCGGTGTCGACGTTCACCCCGTCAGTTTGCTCCATTCCTCCAAGGTTGATCCACAATTGCTCGACGGGATCAAAGCGGAGACCATGGAAGACTTTCTGGCAGGACCGATTGGGCAATCTTCTGACGATTTGCGGATCCTGCCGTTTTTCTTCGGTCCGAGCCGGGCCTTGACCGAATGGTTGCCCGAAAAACTCGAGCACTGGAAGAGCGAAAGGGATGGACGAAGCCATCGTATCCTTGATTGCCTGCATCAACCCGGGGACACTCGCTTGGCAGTCGCCCTTGAAGATCTTTGCCTCCGGGCGATCAATCGGAACGAATTGAAGAAACCATTCCTTGCCCTGGTCGACCATGGCACCCCCGCATTCGACGTTCACCGGGTGCGCGAAGAGGTCGGGGAGGAGCTCAAGGAAAGAATGAAGAATTATGTTTCCGGATTCTCCACTTGCTCGATGGAATGCAGGGATGGTGAGGAATACGATTTCAACGAACCCTTGCTCGAGAACCTTCTGGCCGAAAAGAAAGAAGAGTACGAGGAAATGCTAGTCGCTCAACTCTTCCTTTCCCCCGGGCGTCATGCCGGGGCGGGCGGGGATTTGGACCGGATATGCAGCTCGTTTGCCGATTCGTCGCCTTCCCATCGCCTCGTCCGAACCGACCTCTTGGGGACTCACCCATCGGTCCTCGAGATCCTTTTGGAAAGAATTGAACGGGATCAGTCCTCGGGCTGAAAAACCGATCTCCCGGGGATGGTGATGAATCGAAGCAGGTCGGGATTCTTTGTTGATGATTATCAAGCGTGTTTGATCCCGTGAATTTCCTTCTCGAAATCCTTGC
>JABGWD010000388.1 GCA_018645725.1 Opitutia bacterium | reverse complement strand
CGGCAAAAACGTCGTCATTTTCGGTGCCGGTGGAGCGGCCCGGGCAATTGGCGTGGAAGTGGCCCTAGCCGGGGCATCCGCAATCACGATCGTCAACCGTTCTGCCGAGCGCGGGGAGGAACTTACCAATCTACTGGACGAGAAACTCCCCGTTGAGGCCAACTTCGTTCCCTGGGACAAGACCTTCGTTATCCCCGCCGGAACCGACGTCTTGATCAACGCCACCTCGATAGGTTTGTTTCCCGACGTGGACGCCCGGCTTGATTTCGATGTCGAAAGCCTAACCGCTGAAACCGTAGTCGCCGACGTAATCCCCAACCCGCCTACGACCAACCTCGTGCGAGACGCCCGGGCCAAAGGATGCAAGGTCATCGACGGACTCGGGATGCTCGTAAACCAAGGTGTGATCGGGATCCGTCATTGGACTGGCGTCGACCCCGACCCATCGGTAATGCGGGCCGCTCTCGAAGAAGTCTTTGGTTAAACACACTTCAAACCCCATCTTCCCCATGAAAAAAACTGCTCTATCCATTCTCTCCTGTTTGCTTGTACTTGGATCATGCTCCGAAAACAAAACACCAGTGGAACCCGAGACCGAAAACGCCCTCCATCGACACGGAGAAGTCGAATACCTTGAGAGTTCGACTGGTCACAAGGACAAAACCTTCGCCACCGAATGGTCCGTCACCCAGACAGTTCTGAAAGGAGGAAAACAGGAAGGCGTCGAGCTTTTGACCTTGGATAACGGAAAACTCAAAATCACGGTCATTCCAACTCGTGGAATGGGAATTCTGGACATCCGAATGGGAGACGTCAGACTAGGCTGGGATTCGCCCGTCAAAGAAGTCGTCCATCCATCTCACGTCGACTTGGAGAGCCGGGGTGGTCTCGGATGGCTGGAGGGATTCAACGAATGGATGGTTCGTTGCGGACTCGAATTCGCCGGTCACCCCGGAACCGATGAATTCATCGACAACACCGGAGGGACCGCCACTTTGAACCTGACCCTCCATGGCAAAATCCAGAACATTCCGGCATCCGATTACCAAATCACCGTAGATCCGGACCCTCCTCACCGAATTCGCATAAGCGGAACGGTTTACGAGAAATTCTTCTACGGTCCCAAGCTCAAGCTGGTCACGGAAATATCCACCATCCCCGGTTCGGACACTTTTCAAATATCCGACAAACTTACCAACGAAGGTTCATTCCCGCAGGAATTCCAGCTCATCTACCACGGGAACTACGGGTCCTCCATTCTCGAGGAAGGGGCTATGGTCTACGCACCGGCCAAAAGCGTTACACCGATGAACGAACATGCCGCCAAGGCAATCGACAAGTGGCAAACCTACAAAGGACCAACTCCGGGATTCATCGAGGAAGTCTACTTGCTTGAACCTTTGTCCGATGCCAATTCCAGTTGCCTCGCCTTGCTGACGAACGCCGCAGGCGACCAAGCGACTTCGGTCCGTTGGAACGTGACCGAACTTCCCTACTTGACCGTTTGGAAGAACACTGCGGCAAAAGAGGACGGATACGTCACCGGAATAGAACCCGCAACAGGCTACCCATTCAACCGCAAGGTCGAACGCAAATACGGTCGCGTACCCCGGCTCGATACTGGAGAAACCCGTACTTTCACCTTGAATTTCGGTATCCACCTAGGCAGGGAATCAGTCGACGAAATGGTCGCTGAAGCCACGCAAATGCAAACCTCGGCCAAAATCACCATCAACTCCGAACCTCCAGTCACCGAATAACTGCGGCATTGACTCAAATCCTCGCCCAACACCTTCATCAGCGTGTCCACGTCAACCAGATACCCCCCCACGCTTCCTTTTTTTTCGTTTCCCAGGGTTTAGCTCGGATCACAACCATCTTTTCACTTGATGAATGAGTTGGGTTGGCTGATATTTCATTCATGAAATTCTCCCTTGTTACGTTCTTTGCTTCGTTCATCCTTGCCTTGGTCCCGTTGGAATCGACCGACGGCAAGTCTCCCACTCCCCTTGAGCAAAAACTCAAGGACATCCAAATTCCGGGCGTCCAATTCCTCGAATCCCCCTTGAACGAAGTCATTGCGGAATTACAAAGACAGGCCAAAAGATTCGACTTGAAGGAAAAAGATCCTGCAAAAAAAGGTTTAAACATCATTGCGATCAAAGAAAAGAACGAGCCTTTCCCTCAAATTACCCTCACGTTGAACTCCATGCCACTCGGGCAAATGATCGCCTTCATTACCGAAATGGTGAATTGGAACTATGACGTTCGGGCCGATGCAGTTCTCATATCCAAATCGGGTGTAGTTTCCAAAGGCAGGCCACTGGAAACCGAGTTCTACGAGCTCACCCAAGGAACGATCGCCCGGATGACAGGAGGTGCGGCGGGAGCTAGAGGGGGCAACGGAGCCGACCCTTTTCAACCATCGGGACTCGAGGGCGAGGATCAAGGCTCAAAAATAAAGCAATTTCTAGAGAGAGTTGGCATCCCCTTTGACGATAGCAAAGGGCACAAATTCGTTTTTGACGGTTTTCAAATGATTATTACCCATGAACGGAACTCTCTTGACTTGATCGGAAATATTCTCCGCAGGTTGGATGCGGACTTTCACAAACGAGTCTCGGTCACTTTCAGGATGCTGGAAGCTCCCCTTGGATTGATTGATCAGGTTCTTGCCGAAACGGCGAAAGTTGAGGAGGATAAAAAATTCAGCTCGATCATTGAACGCGAACATGCAGAAAGGCTTATCCAAGGATTACTCAAGGCAAAGGACGTAGAATTGCTCCACGCACCGAACCTGTTGATCATGGACAAGCAACCAACCCAATATTCCTCGGCACAGGAAGTTATCTACCCTACGGATTTCATTACACCATTGGAGAACAATCAATCCAAGCTATCCCAAACGCTTCCCCGGTTTGACACCGTGACCCCGGACTACGAACAACCGGGCTTCCGTGAAATCGGGCTGATAATCGACCTGACTCCACGGGTCGAGAAATACGAAATGATTGCCCTCGAGCTCAACCCCAAGCTCACACGATTGATAGGGCACGAGGAATATGGGCAGGGAATCAAGCTTCCCGTCTTTTGGTCTTGGAAGATCAATACTGCGGTTACCTTGGGCTTGAATGAAACCATGATTAGCCGGGGCGCTGCTTCGGAGGAAAAGATGGAGATTATCGCCTTTATCGAAGCTTCCATATTGAAATGAAAAAAATACTGATCGTTCCCCTTCTGCTTTCAAGCTCCCTGCTTTGGGCCGGTGACTGGCCTACTTGGCTTGGTCCGGACGGCACCGGAGTATCCACCGAGTCCGGTTGGAAAAACAACATCGAGGAACAAGCCTGGAAAACAAAGGTTGGGGTTGGTTTCTCCACCGTTTCCGTGGCTGAAGGTCGCCTTTATACCATGGGACATGACGGCAGGAAGTCGGGTGGCAACGAAACGGTTTATTGTCTCGAGGCCAAAACGGGCAAGGTGATTTGGACCCATTCCTACCCCGCCCCTCTTCTAGACTACTTGCACGAGGGCGGTCCCTGCTCTACCCCGACGGCGGACGGTTCCACCGTTTACGCATTGAGCAAGCACGGTATTCTCCATGCCTACGCGGCCAAGGACGGTAAGATCCTTTGGAAAAAGGAAATGATGAAGGAAGCAGGCATGAGAAGGCCACCCGAGTGGGGATTCGCGGCATCGCCATACCTGCTTGGCGATCTTCTGCTCATCGAGGCGGGCGCGACCTTTGCCCTCGATAAGAAAACGGGCGAAACCAAGTGGAAAAGCCAGGACTACCGGGCCGCCTACGGTTCTCCCACTTCCTTTAAGTCCGGAAAGTCCGATCTGATTGCCGTGCTCAAGACCGACGGACTCGTCATTTTGAACGGAGCAAACGGCAAGACCCTCGCATTTGAAAAATGGGAAACCAGTTACCGCACGAACTCGACCACTCCTGTCGTCCAAGGGGACAATGTCTTCATCTCGACCGGCTACAAGCGCGGGTGCGCCCTTTTCCAGTTCAATTCCGGTAAACTAACCAAGATCTACGAGAACCGGAACCTCTCCACTCATATGAACAATGCCATCCCCGTGGGCGACTTTCTTTACGGCTTTGACGGGAACGTCCACATGGCAGGCCCCAAGGATTTCGTATGCATAAGGTTTTCAACGGGGGAACTGCAATGGAGGCAAAAAGATACCGGACTGATGGTGGGATCCCTCATCGTGGCGGGAAACCGAATAATCGCTCTGGGACAAAGGGGTGAACTTGCCATCGCAACCGTCGATTCGAAGAAGTTTTCTTCCCTTGCCCGCGAACAAGTCATCGGCGGACGCTGTTGGACGCCCCCTGTCCTTGCCAATGGCCTGCTCTATTTGCGAAACGCCCGGGGTGACCTCGTTTGCCTCGATTTGCGCAAGTGAAGATCGCAGGAGGATTTCTCCTTTTCATCCTTTTGCTGGGTGGGTGCGAACAATCTTCTCTCACGCCTTCTGATGCAAGTGCTACAGCGGAAGCAATGGAAAGCAACCATTCCTATTCCAATCATTCACAAACCCAAGCGGAAGCTCTCCACTTTTGGCCCCAATGGAGAGGCCCGCTCGCAACCGGTGAAGCACCTCATGCATCTCCCCCGCTCGACTGGAACGAAACCAAGAACGT
>JABGWD010000387.1 GCA_018645725.1 Opitutia bacterium | reverse complement strand
GGAGTCATCGTCTTGCTGGACTGTATCTTCACTGGACCCGGAGGATGAGGGTGAAGATGGCGGGACGGGGATGCCCCACAAGACGCATAGCAATATTCCGTCCCCGGCGGCGCAGTGGGAAGTGAGTCGCGCCCAGAGATCTTTGCCATCCGGTGAACTTTCGTTCTCAAGGGCTAGTTCGACTGCCCAATCCTCCGGTTTTGTCGCGTGGTCATCGAGGTAGCTTCTCACGCCTACGAGGATATTTTCCATGGAAGTCCCTCCATTGATCGTAGTGGACATTCTCGCCGCCAGGCTTTTGCTCTCGGGAAAAGGAGCTCGGTTCCCCGCAATCAGGCGGTTGTTCAGCCACGTTCTTTCAGGCGTGAAAAAACTATCTGTTGAAAAGGCAATCTTTGGGCTCAGCTTTTGGTAGGATTCCGAAAAATAACTGATCACGTTGGCAGCTGAAGTTGGAGCGCAGTAACATTGCCAATCCGGTTGGATGGCGTGCTGGGAAAGGTCCGGCATGCCGTATTGTGTCCATCTTTGAGGAGGTTCCCCGACTTTTCTTCTTGGAGGCTGAACGACCACTGCACCGGCAAAGGTGGCCGGCACACCACCGATGACTGTCGTGCAGTAACCGTTAACAAACTCGACCTTGTGAGGTTTGAAAGTCGCTTTTGCCTGGTGCCCGGATTCGAGGTTGTCGGCCGGGTCGGAAAGGAAGAGTTCCATGGCGGTGGAGTCATATCCGGCAAAAACCATGCAGTGTCCGGTTGGTGAGTCGGGAGAAAAGCCTGGTTCGACGTCAGGATGATCGTACTTCGCCTCTTTCGTTGTTTCGGGCGGACCGCTTTCGACTGGCTTGTACTGTGGGTCTTCACTACAACTTGAACCCAATAGAAAGATTGGAACTGCGAGCCGAGAGAATGTCGTGAAAATACCAGGAAATACTTTCACAGTTCGCTTCCTGCCCCCGTTCCGCCATCCTTCACGAGTACGATATCATTGATCCTTGGTTCCCAAGCGTAACCAATGCCCATTGAGGTTGCTATTTGTTTAGCTTGATTGAAGGATTTGAATGAAGGGTCATTGGAGAAAACCTGGAATGCAAGATATTTCTTTTTCTTGTCGATGGAACGAAAGTATTGGATAATTTCGTTCTGATTTGCAAAAGGGTTGTAGCCCTTGGAACGAATGGGAGAAAATTGTACGGCATTTTCATTAAGTGTTCTTATGTTGAAAATTTCTTCAGTATCAGGGTGACCGATTGGATAAATATTCCCGTATTTAACGATCACCCAAATGTATTTCTTGCCCGTCTTTCCTTTCTCCTTGGGCAATCTCAGGGTTTGAGTTCTCTCTCTCTTGGATGACGCGATATCCCTGTTTGCAGAGGATAGCTTTGCTTCGATTTGCTCAATTCTTTTCTTGAGTTGACTGGTCAATTCTTGATTCTCGGAATCCATTTTTTGGAGTTGCCTGAGTTGCCTCTGCAAGTCAACGGCCAGGTTGGAACTGTTGGCCGGGACGGATAGCAATTTTTTTTGCAAGAGGGCAATTCTTTCGGCAAGGCTTTCTTTTTCCTGCTTGAGTTTGTCCATGTCGCGGAGTGCGGACGAGGTTTTTTCAGAAACGTCGTTCTGCTGGTCGCTTTGCAGATTCGCGTTGATCGATTCCTCGATAACGATTTCATTGTCAAGTTTTGAGATCGTTTGTTGCTCCAACATCCATTGGGTCTTGAAATTCTTTGGAGTCTCGGGGGATTCGCTTGCCTCTTGACTCATAAGGGCGATCAGGAGGGTTATCAGTATAATTCCGCCAAAGGCATTGCAGAGTGTGTCCAAAAGGAGGTCCAGGCTGTCTTCGTTCTCTTCTTCCATGGGTCAGTCTGGTAATGAAAAGATTACCTTTTGGCTTTCCTCTATGGGATCGTATCCAACCTCAAACCCAAGTTCCTTGGCTAGTTCGATTATCTTTTTAAAATAGTGCGCTCCGGAAGGCTTGAAAAGGAAGACGATCTTGAATCGCCTCGTACTGTAACTTTCGACACCGGACTTGAAACTGCTGGTCAGCGAACTGGTTCTAAGGACCCGCAACGATTCGGGTTTGTCGAATTCCTCGAACCGCATGTTGCGGTCGTCTATGGTAACGAGAAGAGGATCTTTGCCGTCGTCACTGCGTTCCGGGATCATCCACAAGGAATTCCTTTTGCTTTTTTCCGCGGAAAGATCGTTCATGGAGTCGGATAGACGTGAATTCAGATCCTCGATTTTTCGCTTGAGGGCAGCGATTTCCTTGTGCTCTTTTTCGGACTTTTTCAAGAGTTCGGACACTTCATCTTGCACGGAAGACAAACCTAGTTTGTTTGCTTCTTCGCGGAGGGTTTTCTCTTTTTGGGCGAGAGTCTTTAAGAATGCATTGTAATCCTTGGTCAATTGCTCCACTTCGGCGCGAAGGATCTCCAATGAATTCTCAAGCCCTTTTGCCGATTGACCGGAAGATAAGATCGCCTGTTTCTTTCTCATTAATTCCCTGTTGCGTTCCCTCAATTGACTTAAGGTGACTTCGAGGTTTTTCCTTTTCGACTGGTGGTCGAGGAATTCCTCTTCAGTAATGGTCGTATCGTCGGTGCTTTCCTTGTTGCCTTCTTCTCCCTTGACTACGTTGATGGAAAAAGAAAGTTGAAGGGCAATGAGGATAAGAATACCCAAGACTGCAGTGATGACGTCCTGAAAGGCGAAGAAGCTTGCAACCTCCTCGTCGTCCCCTCTTAGAAAATCAGCCATTCCACTGATCTGCTTCCTGGGGTTTTAGCTTGAGTTTGGCTAGAACGTGAATTTGGCAATAGTCGTTGCATTGGTCCAAGAAGAGAGATTCTCTGAATTTGAGGAAGTTGGTTATGAAGTGAAGGCAGATGGTTGCGAGCAAACCAACCGAGGTAGTG
>JABGWD010000386.1 GCA_018645725.1 Opitutia bacterium | reverse complement strand
TTCTTACTCGGACCTGACCAATACCGAGAAACTCGAAGTCTACAAGTCTGTTGTCAAAAACAACTGGAGCAGAGTCCTTTCAGTTGGTTCGAAACTCACCGAAGGAACGTCCACCTTGACTACGTCTCATTCCGACCCTTGGAAGAGATTGAACATTTATCAAGAAGGTGACGTCGTTCGTCATGGCGACAAAGTCTACGAATCGCTCGGTTCTCACAACGTAAACCACGATCCCGTCAAGTCGGGCGAGACTTATTGGAAGGAACTGAATTCGGGTTATGATACGGAGCGCGAAGATTGGAAGCTCGAGGTAATCGGTTCCGAAAATCGATATTATTGGATTACTCCGGACGGCAAACTTTTTGACGAAGAGGCTACCAAGAATCCCGATACCGGGGAAGTGATTCCCCCGAAGTCTGCAACGGATCATGCCAGGAATATTTTGTACGCGGCCAAAAAGACCGAGTATACTTTGATGGACGATTCGACCACGGACGCCATCGACGAGGGGAATGTTCAGCTGGAATTGGACGTGGCCAACAACGTCCGTCAAATAGCCATCCCGGTCAACGAATTTTCCGTCAAGGGTTCCGAAAACGATGGAACCGTATTTTTCGATCCCGAGGCAATGGACTACAGATTGGTAGCCGCCTCCGAAGATGGTTCGATCATAAGAGGCCCTTACGTAAAGGGGAATTCGCAACTCTTCAAACCGGACGACGGTGTGACAAAGCTTGCCGGAGACGTGATTCTTCATGAGGGACGGTACTTTTTGGTCCAAGATCCGACGGGGATCGACAAGGACAACCTATCCAAAATCGTGGAAAGTTTCCCGCCCTCCGGCACGGTGGTCAGTTACAGCGGCCAAGTTGAACAGTTTGATTCGGCGAATCTTCCTGCTACTACTACGAACCTTTCCGCAGGACAGTACGTTTTGGATTCTGCCACAAATCAGTACTACGTGGCCAACCAGAAGGTCAATTACACCGCCGCGGACCTGCAGGCCGCCATTACGAATGCCAATTCCGTTGCCACGGCATTGGGAAATCAGAGCCAATCCATTTCCATGCCTGTCGTAGCCGCTGCTTTTTCGGCTTATGGTTCGTCTCCCTATTCGGCAGGTGATATTATTTCTCCCGATGGGCTTGTGACAAAGGTGGCCACCAACCGGATGAGAGGGACTTTCGATCCCAAGAAATATTACAATGGCGAGACCTTACCAAATACAACTGACCCGCAAACCGGAACATCTCCCCTGGAGCCCCATGTCGTTTATGGTGGAACCGATGGAGCGGGTAAAGGATCCTATTTTCAATTCAATGAAAATCACCACGGCGAATGGAAGAGTGGACAGGCAGTTGGTTTGAACGAAAGCGTTTTCAAGGACGGCAAATTATGGAGGGCAAATACCGACTTGACCTCGGCTCAAAACACTGACGCTGACTTTTCCGTAAATTGGACCTCATTGGGGGCTCAACCGACAGTACAGTCTTTAGGGGCAAACGTAACCGACGTTTCCACAACGGTTGAAAATGACGCGACTACAGTTTACAATGCGACTATTTCCACACAATATTTTCAGGAAACCGTCTTCAACTCGACCCCTGCAAATGGATTGGACAAAGTCGCCAATGGTCCCGCGAACGTTACCGCCAGTCGCGGTCAGTATATTCACGATACGACTTCCGATGAATACTTTCTTGCCAAGGAAGACATAACTATTGATTTGAGTGATCAAACCGTTACTGCCGGCGATCTTGAGAACAACACCAATCTCAAAGACGACATGGTTGCCCTGACCGAGCGTTCGGACGGAAACGTTTATTTGTTGGGAGACGATCTTCCGACCGAGGGCAAGGAATTGTCTTATTTCGGCGACCGCGCTCTCGTTGCCAAGACTGGCGATTACGTTTACGATCCGGCTACCAAGGATTATTACGTTGCGTTGAAAAACCTAAACAAACCAGCGACTTGGGCCGCAGGCGCGTCTTACAATTCCGGAGAATTGGTTTTCAAGGGTAACGACCCCACCGATCCCGCGAAAGGTTTTCTTTATTCAGCCAATAAGAACTTGAACGGTAGTCAAAACACCGTGGCGGACTTTGCCAACAATTGGACTTTGGCCAGTACTTGGGTCGAAGGCGTTGCGTTGAAAGCAGGAGATACCGTATACAAAGACGGGAATTTGTACACCGCAAACCAATCCATATCGGCTACCGATAATTCCGCCACAAACCTTCTGAACCCCACTTATTGGACCCCCGACGCCGGTGTTCCTGACTTTACTCTTCCTGTTGAAGACGATGATACCTCCCCGTATTTTGCAAGGATTGGGAGTGTGGGCGGCAATGGCCCCCATTCCTCGGAGCAGGGAGACGATTGGAGAGCAACTCGAACCTACGATTATGGGCAGATCGTTCATTACCAAGGTAGCTACTACCGCAGCCTTGCTCATGACTTCAATAACAAGGTTTCCGTTACCACAGACGGAAATTCGGAGGACGTTGTCATTACTCCCGGTGATGCATTGATTCCGAATGACAACTCGCTCTTTCCGAATGCCATGGTTGCCAATGACAAATGGGTCAAGATCGTGGAACCTCTCAACCACGTGATGAAGTTCAGGGTGGACAATTCCGAAAAACCCAGCGTCACGATCAAGACCGCAGGTTTGACCGGAGAGGATGCCAAGGCAGAGGCGATTGTCGATGCCTACGGCCAAGTAGTCGGATTGAAAATCCTTGATCCCGGCAGGTATTTTTTCGGCACTTCCCTAGGCGGACCTCTTCCTCCTGACTTTCAACTCGCATCGGTCGTTCTTCCCAATGGTGAGGAAATGCAGGCCGAAATTTTATGGGGCCAAAACCCCAAGGACCCGGGACCCTATGTCGTCACGGGCTTTAATCTTGCCCAGTCGGCGTCCGTGAGTGGAGCGACCGCCAAGGCCCAGACCGGAGACGTCTTTTCCTTTGCCACGGGTTCCAAAACCTTCCTTGACCACAGAGACGAAACCGGAAAGGTCGTTAACATCAGTTACACCGGAAGCAAGAAGGACAGCAAATACTACGTTGGGCACGAGGCGAAAATCTCGGGTTTCCTAAGTGCCGAAAGGGACGGGACGAAGGAATTGGGAGATGCCGTCCAGACGATCGTCGAATTGCGTGATTCCCTCAACAATGCCATCCCCTCCCATTACTCGCAAGCCGTGGAAGACTCGGGTAAGAAACTAATCGCCCAAGAAGAAAGTTTGATCGACAAAATGGGCGAACTTTCCTCCCGAATGGTTCGCATGAACACGGTCCGCTCTCATGACGAGGAATATTTCATGCAACTGGATCAACGCATATCCAAAGACGTCGACATTGATCTTTCGGAGGCAATTATGCGTTTGACCCGCATCTCAACGGCCTACCAGGCATCTCTGCAGGTTGGTTCCCAGTTGCTCAACACCTCTTTGTTGAATTATCTTTAATTCGTAGGAACGCATGAAACTACAGGCAGGAGAAGACTCGAACAATCCTGAGATCGGGCAGACGGAGACCCGTAATCAGATTAGTTTGCCTCAAGGTCTTTTCGGTTTTCCGGAAATCCGCTCGATGGATCTTGTCTACGATCAGGAGGAACTTCCCTTCATGTGGTTGCGCGAAGAAATAAAGGATGGTTTGGCTTTCATCGTTTTGGAACCGGGTGGCGTTATTCCCAACTATTCCGTCGAAATTGCCGATGGTGACGTCGAGATACTTGGTGTCACCGGTCCGGAGGATACGATGATCGTCAATATCGTTACCCTGCCCGCTGATCAATCAGGAAAAATTTTCCTCAACCTAGTCGGTCCGATCATAGTGAACCGGACGACTTTGGTAGCAAAGCAGTGCATCATTAACAACCATGAGGAATTTTCAGCCCGCCATCTCCTCGATGTCGGAAATGAAGGTCTCTAAGTCACGCCCTAGAGACCCATGTTGATATTATCACGAAAAGTCGACCAAGGTATCACGATAGGGGACGAGATCGAAATCTCCATAACCAAGATCGAGGGTGATTCCGTAAAGATCGGAATATCCGCTCCCCGCTCGATTTCCATTCTCCGTCGCGAAATTCTTGAGGAAATGCAGACTTCCAATAAGGCTGCTGCGGTTTCCGGCAAGCCTGTTTCAGGTGCTCTCAAGAGTACCTTGGTTGCAGGTTCGGCCAAACAGCTTATTGCTCAAATCAGGGCAAAAAAGGCAGCTGAGGCCGAAAAGGAGGAATCGAAAACTTCCGGTTGAGGTTCTTTGCTTTCCGCCATTTTGTTTCGAACCCTCCAATAACAACTCCCCATGGCTATCTTCAAGCCCTTCAAGGCGTTCAGACCGCAAGCATCTTTGTCCCAAGCCGTTGCATCCAAGCCGTACGACGTCCTTGATTCAAGCGAAGCGAAAGATGAGGCGGAAGGAAATCCTCATTCCTTTCTCCGGGTGATCAAGCCCGAGATCGAACTGTCCGAGGAAACCGATCCTTATTCGGACGAAGTGTATGAAAAAGGCAGGGAAAACTTCCTCAAGCTATGCCAGGATGGTGTTTTCATGCAAGATGCCGCCCCCTCTTACTATCTTTATCGCCTGACGATGAACGGCAGGTCGCAAGCCGGACTTGTCGGATGCTGTGAGTATCAGGAATATTATGACGGGCGTATCAAGAAGCACGAACTGACCCGGACGGTCAAGGAGAACGACCGGGTTCGCCACGTCGAGTGCTTGAATGCGAATGCCGAGCCCGTATTCTTTTCCTATCGCGGGGTATCCGGGATCAATGAATTCGTTGATCATGCCCTCGAGGGAATTCCCGTTTGTGATTTTGTGGCTGCAGACGGTGTCCGTCATGAATTATGGACGATCTCGGAAGCAGGGGACGTCGCCCTTTTGGAAAAAGCCTTCTTGAGCGTGCCTGACCTCTACGTCGCGGATGGGCATCATCGGACGGCTGCTGCGGCAAGGGTAGGGCAGAAAAGAAAAGATTCCAACCCCGGCCATCGGGGCGACGAGGAATACAACTTCTTCATGACCGTTCTTTTCCCGGACGATCAACTTGAAATTTTCGACTACAACCGCGTCGTCAAAGATCTGAACGGTCTATCACCCGATGATTTCCTTGCTGCCCTGTCGGCTGATTTCGATATTACGCCAGCGGAGCAACCTTGCCCCCGCCCGTCCGGTTTAAGGCAGTTCTCACTGTATGTTGACGGATCCTGGCATGAATTGAGGGCCAAAACGCCCGCCGTGCCTTCAGGTTCCCCGATCGGTGACCTTGACGTCACGCTTCTGTCGGAAAAAGTCCTTGGGCCCATTTTGGGAATTACCGATTTGCGAAATGACAACCGGATTGACTTCGTGGGTGGAATTCGGGGCCTTGAAGAGCTCGAGCGCCGGGTGGACTCGGGTGAGATGGCTGCGGCCTTCGCTCTTTTTCCCGTTTCCATGGATCAGCTCCTGAGCATTGCGGACGCTGGAGAAATCATGCCCCCGAAGACGACTTGGTTTGAACCGAAGCTCAGGAGCGGCCTGTTCGTTCATGACTTGGAGTAATTCTCGAACGGGTCGTTCGTTGAGCCCGTGACCTTTTCTTTCATTGTTTTCTTCTTTCGGAAAAGCAGGTAGCTTTTCGGGACGCGATGAATTTGCTTATTCTGAGTTCCTCGACTGGAGGCGGTCACGAGATGCGGGCCAATGCCCTCAAGTCATGGTGGACCGAAGGAAAAGGGGAGGCTCGAATTCTTCGCCCCTTGGAAAACGGATTCAAGCTCTATCGCTGGGGAACTTCCCTCTACAATTCGATTCAAAAAAATCTCCCCCTTTTTCATTACCTCTATTTTTACTTTTTGGAATACGCCTCCCTTCACCGGGGGCCCCGTCGGATTATCGGTTCCAAGAACTTGCTGAGTGAAGTCAAAGACTTTTCCCCCGACCTCGTACTGAGTGTTCATGCGCACTTGAATCATGGTTATTTTCGCCTTATCCGTGATTGCCTTCCCGCACAGAAAGGAAAATTCGTTATTTTTTGTGGTGAACTGGATGACGGGCACGGATTCAGCCGGCATTGGATTAACCCGGACGCCGATCTTTTCGCCGGTCCATTCGAAGAAACCTGTCAAGCCGCCGTGAGGAGAGGAATGCCCGAAAAGAAGACCATGGCCACCGGTCCACTTCTGAGGAAAGCTTTTTACGGGAAGGCCGGCCAAAGCGACCGTGAGGATTTCTTGAGAAAATACGGGCTTTCGGATTCTCTCAAGACCTACGTTCTTGGTACCGGAGCCAACGGGGTCAATCGCCACCGTGAGGTCATCGACGCTTTTGACCGGTCGGGCGATCGATGCCAACTTCTTGCCCTTTGCGGCAAGAACGAAGCTACCCTTGCCGAACTCAATCGAATGAAAGATCGCGCCAAGGTTCCTTTCATGGCCCTGCCTGAGCTTTCGGCTTCGGAAATGGCCCTCGTTCTCCGGAATGCGGATTGTCTGTTTGCCCGTCCCGGGGCGGGGATGACCACCGAAGCAATTGCTTGCGGGACACCCGTAGTGTTCGATCTCTCTCGAGGAATGATGCCTCAGGAATCCAACAACCTCAATTTTTGGAAAAAACGGGCTACGAACGTCGTGACCACCAGCCGACCGTCTCGATTGCCTGAACTCGTGACCCGCCCGATTCCTTTCATTCAAGTCAAAATGGAAAAAAGACCGGGCAAACTACTTGATGCCCTGGAGGGATTGGTCCGAGGATGACTGAATTTCCGCAAGAGCGTATTGTTCCATGGGCTGCGGCCCGTTCGATTTTCGGGGCAAGCGCAGTTATGCGCGAACTGGACGGAAAGAGTCAAAAGCTCGAACCCAAGCTTTTGTCCGCCGAACGGATTGCAATCGGAAGCAAGGGGCTCGTATTCAAGGAAGATTCTCTGCTCCAAGCAATTGAACGGGGCTTTTCCATGCCCGAGCTTTTTCCCCTGTTCAGGAATCCCCTGTCTGCGATCAAGGCAATCGGTACCCTGAAAAGGATTGCCCGCTTTTACGACCCAAACCGGGTCGTCAGGGAAAGCCTCCTTGTCGTTTTGCGGGCCGGGCTCGAAACCCTGACGGTCTACCTCAACCATCATCCCATGTTTCATGGGCTTTTTTCTGATTTCTCCGATGAACTGATCACTTTCAACCTGGATGGTTCCGGGCCGCTTGGCTGGTTGCGCAGAAGCTCCGAAGGCGTTTTTTCGGCCGGTACCGAACCGGTCTCGGTCGAGCCCTCCGTCGAGCTCACCTTCTTGAGTCAGGACATTGCCTTCGAAGGCCTTTCGAAAGGAATTGATCAACTTGGGGCCACGGCAGCAGGAGAAGTGACGATTCAAGGTCGCCTTCCCCTTATGGACAAAATAGGATACGTTTCGAGGATTGCCCAGAGAGAAGTCCCCATGCCCGCACTATGAAAAACCGCACCCGATCGGACGAGCTCTTCGAACGCGCCCGGAAAGTCGTTCCCGGCGGCATCTACGGACACGTTTCTCCGGCGGCCGGTTTGCCCCGGCACTTCCCTCATTTTTGCGACCATGCCCAAGGTTGCCGATTCGTGGACGTGGACGGGAACGAATGGATCGACTTCATGTGTGGATTCGGAGCGATTCTTCACGGCTACCATCATCCTGAAATCGAAGAAGCAGTGGCCCTCCAAAGGGAAAAAGGATCCGTCTTCAATCAACCGAGTGCACTCATGGTCGAGCTTGCCGAGACCCTTGTTTCCCTGATCGATTTTTCCGATTGGGCCGTCTTTGCCAAGAATGGCTCGGATCTTACGACGTGGGCAATCCGGGTTGCCCGCGAAAGCACCGGTCGACCGCTTGTAATCAAGGCCAGGGGAGCCTACCACGGGGTGGACTCCTGGTGTGATCCCGGTCATGGTGGACGGATACCCGAGGATCG
>JABGWD010000385.1 GCA_018645725.1 Opitutia bacterium | reverse complement strand
GGGATCGAAGCCATGAATTCGTTCCCAATTATCGGGCAAATCGTCGTGATCGAGGTCGGAGTCTTCGCCGGCGTAGGGTGTCAGGAGTTCGGGCGGGATGAGGGAGAACTCTCCGGTTTGTCCGGTCTCGGGATCGTATGGAGCCCATTGGACGGTAACGTGATCCCTGCCCCCGCCTTGCTTGTGCAGAACCTCGAGGTAGCGCCCGGCACCGGCTTCGAGGTAAACGGGGGCGCTGGTCTGGGTGCGGTAGCGGTTCCATTGGTTGGGCTGGGTCCACCCGGAAACCGAGGCGAGAACGGTCCGCCCGTCGAACTTGCTCGGGCTGTTCGAGAGAGAGAGCTTGCAATGATCATCGCCTGCGATGCGGAAGACCCGGTAGGCAGACTGGGTAGGGGTGAGCACGCCTTCCATGCGTTGACCGTAGTTATTGCCGAAACGGGGGGACTGGAGAGTTTCGAGTGCGATGAATTCGTTGGGAGCGTGCGGAAAGCGCGGGTGCTTGAGGAGATCCATCAAGGCTCCGTTACGGATTCCGTACCAGCGGCCGACAAGGACTCCGTGGGCAGGCAGGTGAGCCCCGCCGGCTTCCTCGACGTAGGCGGTGAGAAGATTTCCGGGGATGAGTGAGAATTCGCCGGTTTGGCCCGTTTCGGGATCGTATGGAGCCCACTGAACGGTAACGTGGTCACCGCCCCTGGCTTCCTTGTGCAGGACCTCGAGGTAGCGTCCGACACCGGCTTCGAGGTAGACCGGTGAGCTGGTCTGGGTAGGGTAGCGGTTCCATTGACCGGGCCGGGTCCACCCGGGAACCGAGGCAATCACGGACTTGTTGAGATACGGCCCGGCGTCGCCCGTGAGAACGAGGTTGCATTGGTTGTCACCGGCAATGCGGAAAACCCGGTGGCCCGATTGCGCGACCCTAAGCACGGCCCGCAATCGTTGCCCGTAGGAATCCCCCGAGCGGGGAGTGGAGAAGGTGTCGATGACCGCGGGCGAGCTGGGTGATTGCGGGTAAGCCGGGCTTTGTATGAGGCTGACGACGCTCCATCCTCTGACGTTTTCCCATCGTTCGGCGGTGACGGCGCCTTGGAGCATTGGACCAAACAAAGAACCGAGGACAAGGCATCCTGCAGAAAGGAGCCAGACGGGAAGGTTTTTTCGAATGATCGAACGTGATGGAGAAGGAAGGTGAGGGAACGCAGGGAGGCGCATGTAGAATAGGTTTGAAGGGAGGAGAAAGGAGGAGCGAACGGATCGTCCGTACGCAGAACGCTTTTCTCTTTGCTGAGATCCAGTTGTATTGTCAAATTAAAATCATTGTTTATGTATTTATTGGTTGTTTTTCCGTGTGTTTCTGCTTTTGAAAGAATAACGGAGGTCTTTTTGGGTGTCGTTCGAGGGCAATTCGACGTTTGTCGGGAAAAAGTATTCTTTTTGTTGATTTTCGCTCAAAGCCCGTTAGAAATATCATCAAGTTTGGGGGAGTCCGTAGGCGATGGACTGAGAGGCAGGCGCGATCCGCAAGTTACTCTTCGAACCTGATGCGATTACAATCGCCGTAGGGAAAACTTGAGGTTCGTGAGGACTTCGACGATCTCCGGCATTACCATTTATATTAAGCCATGATAAAAAAAGTCGAAGATCGAGAAGAAGAACAAAAACACGGGTCCTTTGCCAATTCGAGTAAGGTCTACCTTGAGGGCAGTCGGTCGGGCATAGCCGTGCCGATGAGGGAAATCGCCCTTTCCCCGACCAGCCTTCCGGACGGTTCCACCGAAGAGAACGAACCGATCCGGGTCTACGACACTTCCGGGCCATGGGGAGATCCGGACTTTCATGGCGATCATGCCCGTGGCTTGCCTGCCCTTAGGGCGGATTGGATACGGGAGCGCTCAGACGTCGAGGAAGTGGCAGGACGTGAGATTCTTCCGATGGACAATGGCTATCTTTCCGAAAAACATGCCGACCGGACTGACGAACGGACGGGGGAGTTGCCGGATTACGATCGTTCCGCTCTTTCCGTCCTGCGGGCAAAGAAGGGAAAGACCGTCACCCAGCTCCATTATGCGAGGCAGGGGATCGTGACCCCGGAGATGGAGTTCGTGGCGATCCGCGAGAACATGAAGTTACAGGCTCTTTCGGAAAAACTCGAGACTTCCCCCGACAAGGTACGCAACTCGATCATGCACCAGCATGCAGGGGAATCCTTCGGGGCATCGATCCCGACGGAGATCACTCCCGAGTTCGTGCGCGACGAGGTAGCTAGAGGACGGGCGATCATACCGGCCAACGTCAATCATCCGGAGCTCGAGCCGATGGCGATCGGTCGCAATTTTCTAGTCAAGATCAATGCGAACATCGGTAACTCGGCAGTGGCTTCCTCAATCGAGGAAGAGGTCGAAAAGATGCGTTGGGCTACCAAGTGGGGAGCGGACACGCTGATGGATCTGTCAACGGGCAAGAACATACACCGAACCCGCGAGTGGATTATCCGCAATTGCCCGGTGCCGGTCGGTACGGTTCCGATCTATCAGGCTCTCGAAAAGGTGAATGGCAAACCGGAGGACCTGACTTGGGAAATCTTTCGAGACACCTTGATCGAGCAGGCCGAACAGGGCGTTGATTACTTCACTATCCATGCGGGTGTACTTTTGCGGTACGTTCCTATGACCAGTCGGCGGATGACGGGAATCGTGAGCCGGGGCGGTTCGATCATGGCAAAGTGGTGCCTCGCTCATCACAAGGAAAACTTCCTCTACGAGAAATGGGATGAGATTTGCGAGATCATGGCCGCCTACGACATATCCTTTTCCATCGGGGACGGGTTGAGGCCCGGCTCGATCGCAGACGCCAACGACGAGGCTCAGTTTGCCGAGCTCAAGACTCAGGGAGAATTGACTACCCGGGCTTGGGAATACGGGGTTCAGGTCATGAACGAGGGCCCGGGGCACGTGCCCATGCACATGATCAAGGAAAACATGGACAAGCAACTCGAGTGGTGTCACGAGGCTCCGTTCTATACGCTCGGTCCATTGACTACCGACGTGGCTCCGGGATACGATCACATCACTAGCGGAATTGGGGCAGCCATGATCGGCTGGTACGGCTGCGCCATGCTTTGTTACGTTACGCCCAAGGAACATTTGGGGCTTCCCGACCGCGAGGACGTCAGGGAAGGGGTGATCACTTACAAGCTTGCGGCTCATGCGGCCGACTTGGCCAAGGGGCATCCGGCCGCCCAGTTCCGGGATAATGCACTGTCCAAGGCCCGTTTCGAGTTTCGTTGGGAGGATCAGTTCAATCTCTCTCTTGATCCCGACAAGGCGCGTGAGTTTCACGATCAGACCTTACCCCAGGAGGGTGCCAAGACGGCCCATTTCTGTTCCATGTGCGGTCCTCATTTTTGCTCGATGAAGATTTCCGAGGACGTCAGGCAGTATGCCCGGGAAAACGGATATGACGAGTCGGACGATGCTCTGAAGGCGGGAATGGAGGAGAAGGCGAAGGAGTTTGTCGAGGCAGGCGCCGAAATTTATTCTCAGGAGGAGAAGAAATGAACGTTTTCCTCAATGACGAGACCCGCGAGATGAATGGGGAATCGACGGTTGGATCCCTCCTCGATGAGATCGAGTTGAACGATTTGGCCGGATGGGCGGTGGCGGTGAACGAACGGGTGATCGCCCGGGACGATACGACTGATTACGAACTTTCCGAGGGTGACCGAGTGGTCCTCGTACAAGCGACACAAGGCGGATGAGTAAAAAATTACCCATGATGGTTTTGATTTCCTCACCCAGAATGAGGAAGGGGGAGGCGAGTGACTTGGAGGAAATGTTCGATTGTGGACTGGAGCGTCTTCATTTGCGCAAACCGGATCACTCGGCCAAGGAAGTTGCCAAGATCTTGGACAAGTTGCCCGAGAAGTGCCTGAAGAGGGTTGTCCTGCATCGCGTGCCCGAGCTTCTTGAGAAATATCCCCTTGCGGGTTATCATCATTCATCGAAGGAGAAGCTCCTTGATTTCGCTGGTTCTTGTAGTCGCTCCTTTCACAAAATCTCGAACCTTTGCGAAAACAAGGAAAAGTTGGATTACTCGTTCTTTGGCCCGGTTTACAATTCGATTTCCAAGCAGGGATATGGCCCGAAGGTATCAATCGATTCGATTCGGGAATATTTTGCCTTGGAAAATCGTCCCCCGGTTTTTGCCCTGGGGGGGATTCGAAGAAACAAGGTGAGGAATTTGCTGGAAATCGGCTTTTCGGGCGTTGCCTTGCTCGGCGCGGTTTGGGGAAGGGAGGATCCAGTCCATGCGTTGGAAGGTTTTATGAAGGTTCGTGATTCGATTCTCGTCGAATGGGAGGAACGGCCAAAAAGATATGTGAAGAAGACGCCCAGAGAGGTGCCTCCGTCTTTGGAATCGTTGAGAAAGTGAAAGCAGTCGATCAGGCGTTGCCTTCCCTCCTTGCATTGACTGGGGACGACTCCTGTGTCTCTCACCTCAGTCAGGTCGAGGCCATGCTCGAAAGTGGGGTGCGGTTCATACAATTCAGGAGCAAATTGCTTACCGGAGCATCCTTGATTGAAGAGGCCCGGATTGCCGCTGATTTGGCTCGTCAAGTCGACGCTGTTCTCATTGTCAACGATAGCCCTGAAGTCGCCGACCGGTCAGGGGCCCATGGGGTGCATTTGGGCATGAAGGATGCATCGCTTGCGTCAGCCTGCGAATTGATGGGGGACATGGCCATCATCGGACGGACGGTTCACACCGTCGAGGAGGCACGTCAAGTCAAGGACGAGGGTAGATGCGGATACGTCGGGCTTGGGCCTTTTCGTTCATCGAAAACGAAGCCCGGATTGAGACCCGTTCTCGAATATCCGGACCTTTCCGAAATCAAGGCCATTCTCGAGCCAATTCCAATCTTCCTGATCGGAGGACTGGGGCTTGCTGACTTCGACTTGATCGATGATTTGGGAATTGCCGGGTTGGCGGTTTGTTCGGCTTTGTCGGTGGAGGGACGATTCGGAGCCAACTTGAAAGCGTTCGTCGAGCGGGCTCGCTCCTTCGAACCGGTGGAGGTGTCGTCATGAGCGAAGCAGAGGACTTTCTTGTACTCGGAGGGGAATCCTTTCGTTCGAGGCTTTTTGTGGGTACCGGCAAGTTCTCTTCCGGGGAACCCCTTCGTGGGTCAGTTGATTCGAGTGGTTCCGAAATGGTTACGGTTGCAATGAAGCGCGCCAATCCGGAGGGTGATGACGATTCGATACTCGACTACCTAGACACCAACAAGGTGAGGCTTCTGCCGAATACTTCGGGTGTCCGCGATGCGAGGGAAGCGGTTTTCGTTGCCCGGATGGCGAGGGAGGCTTTGTCCACGAACTGGTTGAAACTTGAAATCCATCCCGACCCCAAGTACTTGATGCCTGATCCGGTGGAAACACTCGAGGCGACAAGGGAACTGTCCGCCGAGGGTTTCGTTGTCCTGCCTTACTGCCATGCCGATCCCGTGCTTTGCAAGAAACTGGAGGAGGCCGGAGCGGCCGCGGTCATGCCCTTGGGATCCCCGATCGGAAGCAACAAGGGCCTCGAAAGCAGGGAGTTCTTGAAGATCATTATCGAGCAGGCGGGGGTTCCCGTGGTAGTGGATGCAGGGATCGGGTCCCCTTCGCAGGCAGCGGAGGCAATGGAGATGGGAGCGGATGCTGTACTTGTGAACACGGCCTTGGCTGTTTCCCAAAACCCGACTGCCATGGGGGAAGCCTTTGCCTTGGGCGTCCGGGCGGGCAGGCAGGCATACCTGGCCGGTTTGGGTGAAATTTCCGGGGTTGCCCGGGCTACCTCCCCCTTGACTGCCTTTCTCGACCAAGGGGAATGACGACCGGGATGAAGCATTCGACTTTTACCGAACTTTTTCGCGAACAGGACTGGGGTCATGCGACCCGCTTGATCAAGGATGCTGGTTGCGTCGAAGTGGAGCGCGCATTGGGAAGAGAGGGTCGTGGCGGTCTGGCTGACTTTGCCGCTTTGCTTTCTACCTGCGCGGCGGAGAAGTATCTCGAGCCCATGGCCCAATTGAGCCATCGGGTTACCCGCAGGCGCTTCGGTAACGCCATTCGACTTTTCGCTCCGCTTTACCTGTCCAACGAGTGCAACAACATATGCGACTACTGTGGTTTCAGCCTAGGCAACGACATTCCGAGAAAGACGTTGAGTACGGCGGAAATTCTCAGGGATGCAGGGATTCTCAAAAGCCAAGGTTTCGAGCACGTTCTCCTTGTTACGGGGGAGTCGAGCATGAGGGTGGGGGTGGATTACTTGGCCGATTCCTTGCGAACTCTACGCCAACATTTCTCCAACTTGTCGATCGAGGCGCAACCCCTCGAGACGTCTGAATACGAGAGGCTGATCGAGGAAGGGTTGCACGCGGTCATGGTCTATCAGGAAACCTACGAGAGGGAGAGTTATGCGGTTCACCACGTCAAGGGAAAGAAGAGGAATTTCGAGTGGAGGTTGGAGACGCCCGACCGGCTTGGGCAGGCGGGTGTGAACAAGATCGGGTTGGGGTGTCTGTTCGGGTTGACTCAAGATTGGCGAACGGATGCGTATTTTGCCGGTTTGCACTTGGATTACCTGGAGAAGAAATACTGGAAGACGACCTATTCCATGTCTTTTCCGCGCATCCGGCCGTTCGAGGGAGAGTCCATGCCGATGGCGGATCTCTCGGATCGCGACCTTGTTCAGCTTCTTTGCGCGTTCCGGATTTTCAAGGAGGAACTTGAATTGACCCTGTCGACAAGGGAGAGCCCGGCTTTGCGCGAAAATTTGCTTCCTCTCGGGGTTACCACGATGAGCGCCGGGTCGAAAACGAATCCCGGAGGCTATGCGGGCGAAGAGGATTCGCTCGAGCAATTCTCGACCTCGGACGAGCGTTCGGCGGCCGAAGTTCGGGCCATGCTGAAGCAAAAGGGATTCGATCCGGTCTGGAAGGATTGGGATCCGTCCTACGATCTCGTCCGATCGCCTGCGTCCGAAGGCGTTGAACTATTTGCCGAGGGGCGGGGGGAGGCTCTTTCATTGGCCGGGTAGGCATTTGATTTTGTTTCCGATGGATTTTTCCGCAGAAGAGATCGAGCAGTACCAACGTCATTTGTCCTTGCCTGGCTTTGGCCCGGAAGCTCAAGGGAAACTCAAGGAGGCTGCCGTGTTGGTGGTGGGGGCAGGCGGCTTGGGTTGTCCGGCTTTGCAGTACTTGGCGGCGGCAGGCGTTGGGAAAATCGGAATCGTGGATGACGACCGGGTGGACGCTTCCAATTTGCAGAGGCAGGTACTTTATACGCACGATGACATCGGGGAACCGAAGGCAGAGGTGGCGGCCCGCCGGTTGACCAAGCTCAACCCCTATGTCGAGATCGTTCCTCTCGTGGATCGCTTGACCCGGGAAAATGCAAAGGGAGCGCTCGAGGGGTACGGGATCGTGGTCGACGGGACGGATTCCTTCAATTCCCGTTACTTGATCAACGATGCCTGCGTTCGTTTCG
>JABGWD010000384.1 GCA_018645725.1 Opitutia bacterium | reverse complement strand
GGCGGGCCGCCGCGTCCACCAACCGTTTGCTCTCGGTCGGGGAAAAGAGGAGGTCGTGCGGGATCAGGTTGCCATATCCTTCCTTGTCCGCCTTGTCCTCCACCTTCAGCCCGGCTTGGGCAAGCGACCGGGCGATCCAGTCCTGCACGAAGCGGGCCTCGACCTTGGTGGGAAATTCCTTCGCCTTGTCGGAGGGCATTTCCCCGAACTCGATCGCTTCCAAGCTACGGGCCCATAATTCCGCTTCCTTCCGGTCCGCCATGCTGGAGCTCAGCTGGTCGAGTCGGATCTTTCCTTTTTGCGTTTCCTCGCCATGGCAGGAAACGCAATAGGTCTTGAGGAAAGGCTGGATACTTTTTTCAAAGGCATCGTCAGCGAATGCGCCCGTACCCGTTACGAAGGCAATCGAAAGAAGAAAATTTCGCAGAATCATCATTTCTTCTCTTTCTCGCGGGCCTTCTTCTCGGCATCCAGTTTTTCCTGGAGCTCTTTGGAAATCTCGGTTCTCGTCCGGGTGAGCCCTTCCCCCTGTCGCAAGACCAGGCGCATCCCAGCGTGCGGAGTCTGGGCGCCGGTAAAGGCATTGCGGAAGGCAACGTGCAAATATTCCGGAGGACTGCACCAGGAACCGCCCCGTGACACCCGGTGACGCGAACCCCTCGGGGCAGGCAAGGACTGAAAATTGGGATCGGTGCCGGCGGTCAGTTTGTCCAGATAGTAGGTGGAGCACAGTTCAGCTAGGTTGCCTAGCATATCGTGTATGCCCCAAGCATTCGGAAGGTACTGGCCGACGGGAGCGAATACCCGACCGTATCCATCATTTGCTTCCCGGTAGGCGTAGACGTAGTGCACGAGCTCGCGGTCATCGTAGAGCGTACGATCGGCGAAGTTCCCATACTTTCCCAAATCCTTGATGGCAGAGGGATACCCGGCCCGGCTACCCGCTCGACAGGCATATTCCCATTCCGCTTCCGTCGGATAGTCGTAGGTCCAGCCTTCGTAGGCCAGTCCTTTGTCGGTCGAGTAGGCATGCCACTTCTTCATTTCGGGAGCTACCTTGTCCACGCTTCCAATGCTCGGCGGGAGAAATTTTGCATAGCGGTTGCCCAACTTCTGCCCGCCTGCATTGAACAGGTGAGCCTCGTCTCCCAAAGTTTCGTACTTGCCGATCCAAAACCCCTTCGAAAGGGTGACTTGAACGGGTTGAGCATCCTCGAAAGTCTTGTCCCCCATGAGGAAGGTTCCTGCCGGGCACCAGACGAAACAAAATCCGTTTTGATCGACCCACTGGTCGCCTGCGAACCGTCCTTCGCGCAGGGTTTCGGGCGGGGCGCATACTTCGGCCGGTTCGTGTTTGAGTTCAAGCGTAACGTCACGGGGGGTCACCGTGTAGCCGAGCTTTTCTATACGCGGAGTGATCGGACCGTCCTTCTGCAGGGACTTGATTAATTCATCGGCCATGAAGGGGCCGTACGAGGGCGCTTCCAAGCTGGGATGAAAGGCGGCCTTTCCCGGATAGAAACTGGAAAACAACTCCCCCCGGAACAGGCCCTGGGCCTGGCTGAACAACTCCTCGGTTTTGAGACCGGCTTTCGCCTTGTCGTCGATGCCAAGGCAATCGATCACCACGAGGTTGGCCCGGGCGGTGTTCTTGCTCAGTTTCTGGGATAGCCGGTCGAGGCTAAGCCATGGCTTGTCCTCCGCTTGGGCCCGACCCAAGTCCGGGTCGCGGGCGGGGGGAATCTCCTTGTACCCACCGAGAGGCATCGAGTAGCAGACGCTCTTGCCATCCGGGCTCTTCTCAGTCTCCAAACGCCCCAAGTAATAAAACACGCTGACCCCCATGGTGGGTAGGCTGCGTACCCACTTTTCGTAGGTCACCCCGTCGGTCAGAGGATTGTTTCCGATGAACTGCGTGACGAAGCCCTTGGATTGGAGTGTTTTTTCCAACTCCTTTACCTTGGCCGCATGGGCCTTGTCCTTACCGGCGTGTACCAAAAGGGCCCGGCGGTGCTCGGTCCATTTGGCCGACGGAGCTGCCTCGATCAGCAGGAACGCGGTCATGCAAAAGACTATGGGGGCAAGCAAGCGTTTCATTCTAAGAAAAGCAGTTGAATTCAACGGGGTCGGACTCGCGGGCTCGTCCCTCCATTGGGGAATGCATGTTTGGAGTGTCCGATGACCTGACCATCCTTGATCACCCCCCAAAAGCCACCTTTACCTAGGTTCATCGGGATTACGCCGGCTTGGGTTCAAGCCATGAGCTCGGCAAGTGGTCCGGTTTGCATGGCCTGCAAGTCGAGATCGGGATCGATGCGCCCGAAGGTTTGCTGATTTTCACCAACGCTGTTGAGAAAGGACGTGTAAAGGGAGCCCACCGTGCGGTGACCGGCTTTTCCGTACCCCGGGTAATTGACGTATTTGCCGCCGAGCTTCATCTTCCCCTTGAGGTTGCCCACGATGACCAGGGGCCACTCGAAGCCGGTGGAATGATGGGTGTCGGGGGCGTCACTCATGTAGACGATCAAGGTGTTGTCGAGCATAGTGCCGTTCCCCTCGGGTGTCTCCTCGAGCTGCTTGGCCATCTTTGCAATCAAGCCGAAGAGCCAATTGCGCACTTTCTCATAATGCTGCACACCTTTGGCATCGCGCTTGTTGCCACCCATGTGGCCATAGGCATGATTACTCAGGTCGACACCGATGCCCAAGTAGGGTTGGGCGTTGATCTCGGTGGCGGCGCAGGTGATGGTGGCCACGTTGCTGAGCCCCCCGATAAGAGAGGATGACGCCAATTCGAACTGGGCCTCCAGGCGCTGAGTGGCGACCTCCGAAGTGAACCGGTCGTCCAGTTTGGGAGCCGCTTTTTTCAGGGTCTCCTTGTTGGCGAGAAGCTTGTACTGCCGGGCGGCCAATTGGTCGTAGGCCCCCAAGTAGGCATCGAGTTCCTCCCCGGCCAAGGACCCTAGAGCGGAGCGTGTCTTCTTGACGTCCCCCACCATGTAGTCGAGCAGGTTGCGCTTGAGGTGAAAGTTCTTCTCCCGGTCTCCGCCAGCCGCCACGCTGAAGAATGAGTTGTAGGCCTTTTCGGGCTTCAGGATGATGGGCATCGACTTGTGTGGCGCTCGGGCGGAAATGTCCATCAAAGCGTCGCGTGCACCCGATGCCATTCCTACCCCAACCCAAGGGAGGATGCCCGGCTTGGCTTGTCCCAACTGGTAATCGATGGTGACGTTCTGGGGCGAGTGGTTTGCTCCCGATATCCGGTACATTCCCAAGCAACCACCCCAGGTCGAGTGCCCGCCACCCGTGCAACGCCCCGAAAGACCTTGCAGGATGGTAGTCTTGGACTTGAGCTCCTCCAAGGGAGCCAATCCCTTGGGCAACTTGTGTTCGGAAAGGTCGAAGGTTTCGAATTTGTCCCGATCCTCGTATTTTTGAAAAGGTATGCTCTCGGGACAAGCTTGCACGGCATCGAATCCATTGCTCTGGACGACAAAGACAAAGCGCGGGGCGCTGCTCTTCCCCTCGGCGTTGGCCAAAATCCTCTGCACCATGGGGGGCAGAAGCATCGCACCGGAACCCAAGGTCAAGCCTTTGAGCAGATTACGACGTGAAACGGGCATGGAGGAAATTCTCGTTTCCCAGCCCTTAAAAGTCAATGCCTAGGAACCCTTTAGGATCAATTTGCCCAAGGGGGGCCTATTTCTTGATTTTCTTTTTCCTCGTGACCATTACTTCGTTCCAAGGAAGGGCACCCACGCGCTTGGCCCAGGCCTCGTAAAGGAGACGCAGTTCCTTGGCCTTTCGGGGCATGATCTTGGACAGGTCCTTCAATTCACTGCGGTCCTTGCTCATGTCATAGAGTTCCCACGGGGTCTCGTGGATGGCGACCAACTTGTAGTCTCCCTTGCGCACAGCCCGGTTGCCCTCGTGTTCCCAATAGAGGGTGCGTTGCTTTTGGGAATCCTTGGCAAAGAGCGGCACCAGGCTCTTGCCTGCCATTCCCTTGACCGAAAGACCGGCTCCAGACAGGCAGGTGGGCGCGACGTCAATGATGTGACTGGGCGCGTGACGCAACTCGCCCTTGGCCTTGAAGCCGGCCGGCCAATGAACGATCAGAGGGGTGGCTACGCCGCCCTCGTGAGTATAGCGCTTGTACATCCTAAAAGGCGTATTGCTCAAGTTGGCCCATCCGCGGCCGGAGCTGGAGGTCCAACCACCGAGTCTCCCCCACTCTTCGTAATTGTCCACCCGGGTTTCGGGGTTCCTGCCGTTCTTGGCGAATAGCCCGCGCCAGTCATGCACGCCGGTACCGGGCACGCCATTGTCCACCAGGAAGAGGATGAGGGTGTTCTCCAAGCGACCGGCGGACTTGAGCTTCTCCACGACCCGCCCGATGTTCTGATCCATCCGATCGATCATCGCGGAATAGAGGGACATCTTGAAATCCAATTCATCCCGCATCTTTTCGTCGTAGGTTTCCCACTTCGGAACGTCCAATGGGGACAAGGCCCACTTCTTGTCGATCAACCCCAGCTTCACCATGCGCTCGTAGCGATCCTGACGGAGCTTGTCCCAGCCCACGTCCTTGAAGCGCCCACGGTACTTTTTGGTATCTTCCTCACGGGCATGAAGCGGGAAATGAGGGGCGTTGTGGGCGACGTAGAGAAAAAGGGGCTTGTCCGGGTGCTTCTCGAACGATTCGTCCATGAAGTGGAGGGCATAGTCGGTGAAGACGTCGGTGGTGTACCATTTCTGATCCGGGTGGAGGTGATTGACCGGAGTCTCGGTTGCGGGCAGCACTTCCTTGTCGTCCAGATATACCTGACAGTTGCGCAGCACCGTAAAGTAGGAGTCGATGAAGTTGCGGGTTCCGTAGAACCGGTCGAATCCGCGGGCGATGGGTGATTGCTTGGGTTCCGTGCCGAGGTGCCATTTGCCGGTCATCATGGTGCGGTAGCCTCCTTTGCGAAGGCGCTCGGCCATGGTCGGAACGTCGGGCAAAATGGTCCCACTGTAGCTTGGGACCCCCCGGTCCCGCGACATGTGGCCCATCCCCGCCTGGTGCTGATAGACTCCGGTCAAGAGGGCGGCCCGGGACGGGCAGCATCGACCCGTGTTGTAAAATTGCGAAAAGCGCAACCCATCGTATGCAAGCTTGTCGAGAACCGGTGTCTCGATCTCCCCGCCATAGCAGCCGAAATCAGAATACCCGGCATCGTCCGCCATGATTACCACAATATTAGGCTGTTTTGATATTGCCCCTAATGAAAGAAATACAAATAGGTTTATCTTACCGACCAAGATGCTCTTCATAAATAAGTATACAGGTTATCTTTTAATATTTTCTTTGGAAGCTGCATAAGCATTGTGCCCAGTCGAATTTCCGGGGAGTATAGGATGTTGCTTTTCAGGAATGAAAGCTGCGTGTTTCTTAATGAATTGTTTCATTTTTGGATCTTTAATCAGATTATTCCACTCGTGTGGATCATCCCTTAAATCGTAAAGTTCACGAGAGCCCTCAAAGTATTGAATAAATCGATAATGAGTGGACCGGATCGAATAATTCCCCAATCCAAAGCTCGTGATAGCAGGATGGTTCCATTCTTTTTTGGGATTTTTCATGAGGGGGACAAGACTCTGCCCTTCCTGCGTTTCATCTTTTGGTAAACCTGCCAATTCGAGCAAGGTTGGAAACACATCCAACAGCTCCGCTGGTCGATTGGTCTTCTGGCCGGCTTTATGATCGGGTGCCGACACGATGATGGGCACCCGAGTCCCATCCTCCCAGAGGGAACGCTTGGCCCACCGCTCCTTTTCCCCAAGGTGAAACCCGTGATCAGAAAACAAGGCGATGATTGTATTGTCTGCGTGTTCACTTTTCTCCAGTGCATCGAGCACAAGCCCAAGGCAATGGTCAGCAAAAGTTACCGAAGCAAGGTAGGATTGAACTGCATGCTCCCACTGCCCTGCCTCCGTTACCCATTTATGGGTGGGAGAAACATGATTCAAATTCGTGAGGTCAATCGCATACTGACTAAGGTCTTTAAGATCATCCTTTCGAACAGCGGGAAGCTTAATTTGATCTCTCGGATGCATATCGAACCACTTCTTTGTGGCAAACATTGGAACGTGCGGACGATAAAAACCAACTCCCATAAAAAAGGGCTTATCATGCTTTTGACTCAATTGATCGACTGCCCATTTGGCACATTTCATATCGGGCATCAAATTGTCATCATCAGGGAAAATCCCCCAGTCCCATAATGGATGTCCGTGTGGTTGAGAAATCTTCTTCTTGGGCTTCGGACCGAACCCCCCAGTGGGCAGGTATTCCTGAAAAAAACGCTTGTCTCCACGGTGGAAGATCTTGCCTGCTGCCATCGTTTTGTAGCCATAATCAGCGAAAACTTCAGGCATGGTTTTTAGGTTTTTAAGAACCGGGGCTTCCTTGAGATCAGGACTTAAAAAATAAACTCCGCTGGTATGGGGATAACGTCCTGTCATCATACTCGCACGGGAAGGGTTACAGACTGGGGACTGGCAATGAGAGTTATTGAACAGGGTTCCCATCTTGGCCACTCTGTCAATATTTGGAGTTTTGGCCTGGGGATGTCCACCCATACAACCGACCCAGTCATTCAAGTCATCAATCGAAACAAGGAGAACATTCGGCTTCTTGGATGCACCAAAAATCAATGACTCAAACGTTAAAAATAATAATAGGATGGTTAGTACTTTCATAATTTAAAATTTGGATTGTTAATTACTTACTTTTTCTTTCTGACAATCAGTTCAGTCCCATTTGCCAGTCAATCGCCTCGCGATGCGTCGGGAAAATTCGTACTTTGATTTCTGGGCCGTTTCAATAGCATCGTGATGCTTCTTACCGACATCGCCTAGTTCCTCAATGGCCCTCAGGGCGAACATCCCAACCAACAAGTTAGGATCATGAATATGCTCGACCAGGACCTTCATTTGGCCAAGGTCGCCGAATTTGCACAAGGCCTGTGCCGCCGCGACACGGACGGTGGGTACGGGATCAGTAGTCAGTTTAAGCAGTGTGGATTTGCTTCCTGCCGTCTTATTGACTCCGAGGCAGACGGCCGCCCAGTAGCGTGTAGACGGATCCGAAGATTTAGCGAAGTCCATTAGCTTGTCGCTCTGGTTTGCTTCGCCAACAGTAATCACATCGATCAAGTCCTGCGTTTGCTTTCTGTGGTCGTTACGGACAAAAGCTGAGTACTTGTTTCCAGCCTTCTTCCCTATGTCCTCGAGGATCGGTTCGGGAATCAGACCCATATCACGCGTTGCCATCATTCGCTGATAGAGAACCTTTCGCATAGCAACCAAACGCTCGCGATGTTTAGAATCCATGGCAAGGTTGACCATTTCATGCGGATCACTCTGTAAGTCATAGAGCTCTTCCGGTGGACGGCGGTGAGCAAAATATAGTGACTGCTGTTCGTT
>JABGWD010000383.1 GCA_018645725.1 Opitutia bacterium | reverse complement strand
CCCGAAAGCCCCCAGGAGTGCCAAACTCCGCCCGCGAGCATGGGGCGCAGGTAAGCCCGCAGACCTTCGGTGAAGGCATCGTCGCTCGTACCGACCACACTTTGGGTACGGTTCAAATCCGTCAACACCTCGGAGGAGAGCATGGACTTGGTGACCGAACCAGTCGATGGGGTGGCGTTCAAGTCGTTGAGCACCTCCTGGGCGAGCATGGATTTGGTGATGGAACCGGGAGCGGGGGTCGAGGAACCCGGACCGGTCGAGGCATTGCCGTTCCGGACGTAGAGATCGCGAACCCCGAGGACGGAAGAATTGAGATCGGCGACGTAGTGTTTGTTGGAGTTCGCAGGACCAAAACCTACTCCGGCACCATTGCTGGGACCACCCACGAGGTGAACCCGGGAACCAGTCACCACGGCGGCGCTGATCGCATAACCGTATGCGTCAAAATAGCCGGGCATCGCTCCGGACTGTCTCCAGAGGGAATTCGTGGAATCAAAGACGAAGATTTCTCCCCCGTAAACCCCGCAGTAAATGGTTCCGTTGGCCACCCAGGCAATGTCCGCGGTGTTGGGAAGGGAAGTTTCGGTTCGCCATGAGTTGCCAACCGGATCGAAACTTTCGGCCACGTTGCTCTGCGTTTGATCGCTCCCGATGGCCCAGATCCGGTTCTCGAAGACGACCAATTCGACGCCCGACCGGGCGGTGGTCATGGTGGCTTTGGCGCTCCATTGGTTGGTGGACGGATCGAACTCCAGAACTTGGTTTCCGGCGGCGCCCTCTCCTCCGATGAGGTAAATTTTGCCATTGTAGGAAATCGATCGGCCGTTTTCCACCACCGAGGGCAGGTTCGGGCCGGCCGTCCATTGGTTGGTCGAGGGATCGTAGACCACGCTGGTATTGAGGCCGTTGCCTCCCAGGACGTGGATCTTACCGTTAAGGGTAGCCGTGGCATAGCGAAAACGGGCGGCGGGCAGAGGGGCAACGGCTTGCCAGGAGTTGGTGGCCAAGTTGTATTTTTCAACGGTCGTGACATTCGAACCACTTCCCGAATACCCTCTGAATGCTCCTTTTGCGCTACCTCCGACAAAGTAGATGTCGGTCCCGACGGCGACCACCGCATCGTAAGGGTAGCGCACTTGGGTGACGGCCGTTTTTTCCGTCCAGGCAAAACCCTTGCGATCCCCGAGCGTGTAAGGCGAGTAGCCGGCCGGGGCATTTTGCCCGTAGGGAACGGCGATGATTCCACCGGGGGTGGCTCCGGATCCGCTCGCGTTCAGGTCTGCCAGCACCTCTTGGGCGAGCATGGATTTGGTGATGGAGCCGGGAGCGGGGGTCGAGGAACCCGAACCGGATCCGGCGGAGGCAAGCATGCTGGCGTCAACGAGGTAGCCGCAACCATAGCCGTTGATGATCGTTCCGGCGAGGTGGATGGTGGGGTTATCGGAATGTGGGCCGGCAACACCCGCTCCATCCTTAGTCAAATATCTGCAGGTGGCGACCAAGACCTTGCCCGTCGGAACTTGAAAACCCGAGGGAATGACCACTGGGGTGAGATGACTCACGGGGTCAAAAAGAAGACCCGAAAAACTTTGCGTTGGCCAACTCCCATTGGCTGCTTGATAAAATTCAACCACCGTATTGGGCGGAACAATCATGGTGCCCCCCGAGCCTTCGGAACTCCCTTTGATGTAATCGTTTCCGGCGGAGGGAATCTTGACGTTACCTACTTCACCACTGGTAAGAATGACCAACACTTTATCACTTGGAACGGTGTAGCTCGCTGCATTGTGCTCGATCGGGGTGCCACCGGCATAACCATAGGGGTTGGCAAGCGTGGGGGCGAAAATGGAAGAGGATTGGCTAGAAAGGAGAGCTTGCACTTGGGTCGAAAGTTTGGATTGGGTGATCGATCCGTCCGCCACCCCCGCATTAAGGGCGTAGGGCACGGAGGCGAAGGGCCGGTGGGGGGTCATTTCCTGAAAGGGGGCCACGCCGTCGCTGAACCAAACCCGCAGGTGGACGTCGGAATGGGTTTTGAAAATCGTGGGATCGATGGCTGCCATCCCGGTGATCGCGGTGTTGCCCAGGAGAATCGAGTAATAGCCTCCGTTGACTGCGGTCGAGACGTGTCCGGTGGGTTGGGAACCGGCCGAACTCGTTCCGTCTTGGCTCCAGTAGGTGAGGTTGGCGTCGGCGTTGACGAAGGCGAACTTGAACTGTCCGGTCCCGTTGTAGGGTTGGCCGCCCGAGGCGACTTGGCCAGCGTAGGTCACGAAGGGGGGAGCCGCTTGAGCCGACAAGGTGGTGAGAAAGAAGGCCAAGATCGGCGCGAGGGCTAAAAGGCGGGTTTTCATATTCTGAATTCGTGATGGAAAGCTAGTACGGACGGGTCCGACCAACGGGTGTCGTTTCCGAAACGGGGGCTCGTTTGCGGAAATTGAAGGGAAACAAGTGGACTGTATGGAAAAGAAGGGAAATTAAATGATTGGTTTTCAATGAAATATTAGCAGGTAACGGGATTTTCATACAAGCAAATTAGATAATCTTTCAACTTGTCGGAACAATAGACTTTCTTTGGGGGGGAAAAGGCGTAGGAGGGGTGCGGTTCGGTTATTGGGTCCCAGTGGATCGCCACGGGCTGCACCCTCGCGATGACAAGAGTGGTGGTTTCCCCTTCAATATCCACCCTTCACCCTTCACCCTTCGCTCTTCTCTCTTCAATCTTCACCCTTCAATCCTCACCCTTCACCCTTCACTTTCCCGAAAGGTTAGGTTTGCGAGTTCAAAAACCTTGGTTTACCTTGCTTGAATATTGATATGAAAAAGATACGATTTTTTAGAATAGCAGTGATTTCGGTGGCTTTGGCCGCTCCGTGGACCGGACGGGCGGATTCGGAAAACGAATCAAGTGATACCCTGACCGTAGCCGACGTAAATAACACGAGTTCCTCGGCTTACTTCTCGGATTTGGTGGCGACGACCACGGTTGATTCGAAATTTTGCGTATTGGTCACCTTTACGAAATTGCAAAACGTGACCCCGAGCACCACCCAGACGTTGTTCAATTTGTCGGGCAAGGGACAAACGACTTTGCTCAGCTTGAGTGTGACGGATGCCAAAGCGGGCTATGCGTATGGCTACAGTTACCAATACCGTCATGGACACTCGGGGACGGCTCACAATGCCGATCACAAATACCGGTTGCCTTACTCTACGAGCGAATCATACGCCATTGGGCAGGAGTATTTCGGTTCTTTCAGCCATCAAGGCGAACATGCCTTGGACTGGAATACGCCGGAGGGCACGACTCTGCGCGCCGCACGCGGGGGAACGGTGATCGATTTGAAGGAGGATTCCAACGAGGGGGGCGTCGAGGAGAAGCACAAGGACATGGCGAATTACGTTACGATCGGGCATGACGACGGGAGTCAGGCAACCTACGTGCACTTGCAGTTGAACGGCGCGTTGGTCGAGCTGGGTGATACGGTGACGGTGGGTCAGGCAATCGGGTTGTCCGGGAACACGGGGTATTCCTCGGGTCCCCATTTGCATTTCAAGGTAAGCCAGCTAAAGAGCCCGGCGGATTTTGCCAGCGTGCCCACCCTTTTCGTGGACGAGAACGGAACGGTTCTGAATTTGGATGCCGATGGAAACATAACGTCTTTGGTGGAGGGAGAATCCTACGGCGGAAGCGCGGATTCGAATTTCTCGGTCCTCGCTCAGTCAATCAGATCCGGGACCGTTCTGGATGGTTCGAACAAGTGGAGAACGGGTTCGTGGTTCGGGACGTTTTACGACCGGGACCAATCATGGATCTTTCACCCGCAGATGGGATGGCTTTTTCCGGTGGATGGAGAGGATTCGTCGGTTTGGTTCTATCATTCGACCAGGGGGTGGGCTTGGACAAAGAGCACGTCTTTTCCATGGCTTTACTTCAACTCCACGAAAGGATGGAAGTATTTCCTCGCCGAATTGGGTTTCTACGACGAGAACGGCAGGGAGTGGGAATCGATTGATCCCTAGACCGCGATCTTGACCCCGCGCCTGAGGTAAGCGGGTACATCGAGGTCTTCCCCTTCGTACAGGTTGCGGGAGGGCATGTCGTCGAAGATGCCCCGTTGGTTGCCGTCTTCCATGAATTCGAAGGTGTTCTGGTCAACGGGGTCTTTTCCTTTCTTGCGCTTGGCGGGCGCGGGAGCCGGTTTCGCTTTTTCCGTCGCAAGCTTGGATTCGTGGGCCCGTTTGGTCTTGGGAGAGGCGGAAATGACTTGCTCGGAAACAGGGGCTACGTCGGCGGCGGGCAAGCCTGCTTCCAGATCGGTTGCTCCAAGCACCGTAATTTGCACGCGGT
>JABGWD010000382.1 GCA_018645725.1 Opitutia bacterium | reverse complement strand
CTTCGCCGGATCCCCCTTCAGCTTGGCAATCTCCTTGGGTTCGGAAACCTTGGTCGGCAAACCGAGTCCCGAGGGTACGGGGTAACTCGTGGTCATCATTTCCCCTTCGAGATCGTTCAAGTCCTTGGCGATGATCTCCCGGACGGTTTCCTGGTAATAGGAAGCTTGGAAGGCAGGCAGTTCCCCCAAAGCTTTCAACCGCTCACTCCGATCGACGCGATCCTGATCGTTACGGAAACTGGCAAAGGCCATGGCCAAAAACCGGAACTCGTCCACGGGAGGTTCCTGTGCCCGGATGCAAAGATCCAAGTCTCGGACTGATTCAGGCGTATGCAGGCGCCAAGCAAGGTTCTTTGCCTTCAATTGCCACTCTCCGGGTTTTGGAAAAAGCGGGCGGATCAATTGTTCGTACACTTCTCTTTCCTTGCCGTGGAAGGCGACCCCCAAAGCTTCCAAGTAGTACCGGTTGCGACCGTCGTAACCGGCGATAAGCCCTATGAGTGCCTCTCTGCATCCGAAAAAGGACGTTCCCTTCAGGCTGACCGCAACCTCCCTGCGCACGGAGGGAAACTTGGATTCGGCCAAAGCATGGGCCCGGGCAAGCAAACCTTTGGGGTCGGCGTGCCTGAGCGCCCGGTAAGCCACGATTACTTTCTCGGGTTCGTCCTCGGCAATCAGGTATTTTGAAACCTCTGCCCGTCCCTGCTTGCCAAGCTGGGCCAAAACCCAGACAGCTCGGGAACGCAAGTTCGTATCCTTCTCGTTCTCACGCAGAAAAGCAAGGATTTGACCGGTTGCGCCCTCCCCTTTCCCGACCAACTGAGCCGCGGCGTGTGAACGGACGTTGACCGCTGGATTTTGCAAAGCCTGCAAAAGACCGGGGACGGTCGAGAAATCAATCTTGGGCATGACCGGCTTGGGCCCCTTTTTGCGGGTTATCCGGTAGATGCTCCCGCTTACTTGGTTTGTCCGCCTGCTGGTATCGTTGTAAAAATCACTGAAGAAAAGAGAGCCGTCCGGAGCAAGCGCAACGTCGGTGGGCAGAAAGCGCTGACCCTTTTCCGAGGCCTTGAGCCCGACGAAAGGACGATGCAGGCCCATCTCGATCTGGGCATCCACCAATTTGGGGGAGCAAGCCATGATCTCCTTGCGCACCATGCAGCACACCAAGTAGGTTCCGGCAAGACCGAGGGTATCATCCTCGATAAACACATTTCCAGTAGGCGAGCCCGCACCGTAGATTGATCCCGGAGGGAAGGCGCCCGGATAATTTTCCCGCCAGTGCGAACGCGAGAACCTCAGGCTCTTGTTCCACCCCGATGGTTCTTCCCAAGTCGTGGCGACCTCTTCCCACGAGCGGCTTCCGTCGCTAAGATCGGCATAGCCCATGTTGGCATGTTCCATAATCCAGGAGGAACGGGAATGAGCAGGGTCGTCGTTGTCGCTCTGCAGGACGTCCCCATGGGACGTAACGAACATATCATGCGGGTTGCGCATATTCTCGCCCGTCGGGGTCAGGCCCGTTCCGTCCGGGTTGATCCGCATGGTCATGCCCCCCACGTATACTTCGCCATCCGAGCTTTTCTTCCCGATCGCTTCGGGGTATCCGTAATAACAACCGGAAAGGAAGTGCCTGCCGTCCTTGGTCTTGAGATCGGCCCCGCAATTGCCGAAGGAAAAATGCCACTGTCCACTCGGGGCGCCCACCACCGCATGAACGGTATGATCGTGGTTCTTGTTCTGAAAACCGGTCAGGAAGACCTCTCTCTTGTCGACTTTCGGATCGAATACGGTATTCCGATCGACATCCGTATAAACGATAATGGAGGGGGTTGAGGAAAGAACGATCCGGTTATCAAAGACCGCGATACCCAAGGGGGCGTGCCTGATATCCTTCTCCGTGACGAAGGGATGCGAGTGATCGGCTTTCCCATCCCCATCCTTATCCTCCACAACCATAATGGAACGACCGGTCTGTACTCGAAGGCCTTGGTTGTAGTCGATCCCCTCCGTTACCCAAAGTCTTCCAAGGGCATCGAAATCCATCGCCACGGGCGAATAGACAAGGGGTGACCTCGCCCACAGTTCGACAGTCAGGTTTGCGTCTCCCAATTCGAAGGCATCGACCGTGACACCCTCGACCGGTCTGTCTTCCTTGGCGAAGCTTTCGCGATCAGGAGCAGTCCACCCCGAAGACAAAAGAAAAGACAGAAGAAGGATGGGGGTAAGGATAAATTTATGCATGGGGCGTAATTATCCTCAATCGGGGCAGAGACCCAAGCCAGAAATCGAAATTGAAGTCAATCAGTCGATGAACTTCTCGCGTTCTTCCTTCGTCGGCATGCGACAGGCTTCGCGCTTTCCGAAAAACTTGTAGCGGTTACGGGCAATCAAGCCGTATATCCAATCCCTGCAAACGGTGGGGATAACCAGAAACAGCCAGGCAGCGGACCAAATGCCACCGAGTTGAGCAAGCAGACGGAGCACTGCGGTGGAGCGCTTGTAAATCTTCCCGTCGTCATAGAAGACAATGGTTTGAAGATCCGTTGCTTCCTCCTTTGCCTCCCGGGCAGCAAATTCACCTTGGAGTGGAGAAAATTTGAGGAGGTTCTTTGAGTCGATGCTCATGAAAAAATCAACCGAGCTGTTGCACATCCCGCAAACACCATCGAAAAGAACAACCTTTCGTACCCCGTCGCGGGGATTCCTGGCGAGCCACCTTGGGTCAAAGGTGAAGAAGTGGATCATCAGCATCCCGAAGGTAAGATCCGCAAAACTGACCAGCGAAAGGATCCCGAGGTGCATCGACATAACCAGGACCCAAGCCAACGCCCTCGCCTTGCGAAAGATACAAAGAACCACAAAACCAATTTCCAGAGCCAAGGTACCCCAAGTGAGAAATGAGATAAGCGAGGGAGGGAGAGTAAGAAGGAACTCCCGCCAAGCCCAGTCCCGGGCGAGCGGGTTATGAAGAAGGTGAAGAATGGCACTCCCGTCCAGCCAACTGGGGGAACCCAATTTGTCGATTCCACTCGCCAAATAGGCCAACCCGGCAATCAACCATGCACCGTAAAACAGGATGCCCGGCATCTTCCATGCGGCATCGGATTTCTTGCCCAGGCAAAAAGGTTCGCCCAGCGGAACGAGTGCATTGGCAAGAAGCAACCAACCGACGAAGGGAATGCCCGGGTTGCTGATCAAATTATTCCGGTGAAAAAGGCAGGCCCAACCATACCACAGCAAAAGGCAACAAGTCCTTCGCCAAAAGCCAAGAAGGATGCCGAGAGACAAGAGGGCATTGAAGGCGACGAAGCATTGAACGTGGAGAGGCGAATCCAAGACGTTCAGGATATTGGGAAAAGCGCCGAAAGTGAAGTTAAGGGAGGGATCCGCCAAAATCCCCACGTTGCTCCAGATATCCGGCGCGGCAGGCACAAGGAAGAGGAAATGAAGGAGCAGATAGGAACCGAAGACAATCCGGAACAGCGAGTATTGATACGCGGGGTATCCTTGCACGCCCTGCTTCATGGCTTCGGCCCTTCCACGGTCAGTTGCCAGGTTTCGTTTCTGTCAGCGGTTCTTGTATCCAAGTGGATGGTGACTTTCCTCAAGGGGGTCTCGAGATCAAACGAGTGCCCGATGGTTCCGGGTTCGATGAAGGCAAAGGTCAAAATCGGTTTCCAGATCGATTCCGGAAGAATCGCTCCGTAGGAAATGGCCGCCCCGAGCACGTTACGGTAATTGTAAGGAGCGTCGAAACGGGCATACAACTGCGGCGTTATGGGAACTTTGCCGGTTTGGCCATTCTTGTCCTCGTATTCCAAGGTAAAATCCAAGGCAAAGGTTTCCACCCCCTTCTGCTCGGTAAAGACGATGGGCAAGGGGGAAGCCACGGGCACGCTCCCGACTTTCACAAGCACGCTTCCGGCGTCCTCCAACCACTGTTGCTCCACCAACAAACCGGTCCTCTCCATCGAAAAGCCGACAATTTTAAGCAGACCTATGCCAACAAGTAGAATTCTAGCATAATGAACCATGCTATTTTTTCCGGGCGGAAAGGGGTTGTTAACGTTCTTGTGAAAGAGCATATCCTTGAGCTTGCGTTCGCGTTCGGTCCGGAAGCCACACTCCCCGTGATAAGTAGGAGGGTTCTCGAAAGTGCCGAAAAGCATATCCCAAATGGGAAAGTCGGAGAAATTTTTGTAATGCTTTCCCCGCTGATGATGAATCCTGTGCATTTCCGGTCGCTGGAAAAAATAGCCGATCCAGCGGGGGGTTTTGATGTTCATGTGGTAGAAGTATTCACCGAGGGAAGCATAGAGCAGGCACCAGGCCCCGGCTTCGGCCGAAAGACCGAAAAGGAAGAAGTTGATGGCCCCGATCATCAGAGAGTTAACGATGATCTCTGTCGGATGCTTGTAGAAAGAGGTGATGGTCTCGATACGGCTGGGGCTATGATGAATCTGATGAAAAGCCAGCCAGAGAAAATTCACGTCGTGACGCCACCGGTGCCACCAGTAGAAAAAAAAGGTCACGGCAAAGTAGCTAAGCAGACCGCCCAGCTCATCCCGCACTCCGGTCAACTGGAAGACATGCCATTCGGAACTATGAAACCACTTGTCCCAAGTATTCATGGCCAAGACGACCACTCCCAGTTGGAGAACGTTGATCACGACCACGCGAAACCACCAACCGTCGACGTGCGGCAACTTCTGGTCGGGAATGATCCGTTCAAGGACAATGAGAAAAACTCCTGCCCCAAGAATCGGAATCAACGTGTCCATACGATGATTGTTAACTCAGGCGAATGGATTGGCAACCCTATTCCCTCCACGATAAAGCGCGGGGTGAACCCCGGTTGGAGGAAGGAAAAGGACCGGAAAGTAAATCGCCAGTCCGCGCCTCAGTATTTCCAGTCGACCGAGGTGAAGGGAAGGGCCGGCAATCCGTCCTTGTTGTAAAGGTTCGCATAGGAAGGATCCCTATTGAAGGCGTACTGAACGTTCTTCGGTTTGGTAACGTCCGGATGCGAAAGCAACACGGAGTCTCCATCGATCTCAGCCTTGGCCCATTGCCATTTCCCATCCTCTCCGGCAATTTCGAATCCCTTCAATTCCTTGGCATGCCGGAAGGCCAGACCCTGACCGAGATGATCGAAGGAAACACGGATCTTTGCGCCCTGCACCTTGTGCGACCGGTAGACCGGTCCGCAGATCGCAACCTTCTTTCCGTAAACCGTACCCAAGGCAACGCGACAAGCCCTTTGCCCGTAGCCCGATTTGTTGGCGGGATGAATTCCCGTGCCCAAGTCAAGGGCGGTGACAAGGGGCGCGTTGGGAAGGGTGCCCATTTTGACGTGCTCCAACGGATAAGCCAAGGCATTCGGGCGTTCCAAATGAACCTTGGGCAACTGGGCATTGAATTTCTTGGCTCCCCTGTTAACCGGGTTTTCAGGATCCCAGGGAGCAACTCCGCCACTGGGCTTTTGGACGTGAAGGAAGTGAAAGTCTCCCTGTCCCCAGACCTTCCTCCAGCCGGTGATTAGAGCCCGCATGACTACGACTTGATTGGCAACGCCTGGGACTTGGGTCTTTGACTCGCCTTGATCCCACAGGACTCCCCGCATGCCATAGGGGACGTAATGCTCGATCTTGCTTTGGTAAAGATCCCCCAACCGGACCGGACCACGTGGTCCCCGTTTACCCTCCGCCTTTGCCTTTTTGACTTCCTCCTGCCATTTTTTAACCAAGGCTTCCCTTTGCTCTTCATAGTTGACGAGTGAATAGCCGTTCGCCTTTTCGAACTGCCGGTCCAATTCCTTGTCATCGGCCGCCATCTTCACGCTCAGCCATCGGCCTGATGGGGTTCCACCGACTGCTCCATAGAACAAACCGACCGGAATCTCGAGTTCCTTTTGCAAGGCATAGCCGAAGGACAAGTGAATGGCCGAAAAACGGGACATTGAGCTCGAGTCGGCAATTTGCCATTTTCCGGAAGCGTAAAGACGGAGGTTCGGATAAGGGCCTTTGTCTATGATCGCTTTCAAAGTCGGGTCGTTCCTCGAATAACCCCCTGCTCCCCCCGCCATGTTCGACTGCCCGGAACCAAGCCAGACCTCGCCGACCAGAACGTCCTTGAAGGTGGTTTTGGCTTTGCCCTCGACCATCAACTCCGCCGCTGCTCCGAGTTTCAAGGGATCGAGCTTGATCATCCACTCGCCCTTTTCGTTAGCCACGGTCTCTTTGGCTTGCTTTCGGAAACTTACTTTTACTTTTTCGCCCGGCTCGGCCTTTCCCCAAACCGGAACGGCCAAGTCCCTCTGGAGGACCATATGGTCCGAAAACATGGGGTCGACCGAAACGGCGGCCCCGGCATTCATGACAAGCGAAAGGATCGCCGCCGACAAAGAGAAAAGGTTAAGGGCTTTCATGCTTTTCTTGTGAAGTAGACCAAAGGGAAGAACAAGCCCCTTATCTCTTTTATGGGAACAGGACACTGGGAGTGTCTCCCAAATCAAGACGACTGGCAGGAAGGAATCTGCTCGATTGCGACCTCTGCGTAAGCTAATGATCTATGCGATGAAAGCATTGGTATACGAAGAGCCATGGAAAATGACCCTGCAGGATCTGCCCAAGCCCGAACCGGCCTCCGGGGAGGTTGTGATCAAGATGGAATCGGTCGGCATTTGCGGAAGCGACGTGCATGGGTTTACCGGGGAAAGCGGACGCCGGACACCCGGCATGGTCATGGGACACGAAGTGGTCGGCCGAGTCGTCGAACGGGCGGATGACGTTACGGACCGGACGATCGGACAACGGGTCACCGTCTTCAACGTCCTGTCCGACGAGGCGCCCTCCCCCGAGGAAGGAGATCCCAGCTTTCTCAACAAGCGGGTGGTCGGGGTCAATTTGGGAACCCGCGGGGCCATGGCGGAATACCTTGCCTTGCCCGCCTGCAACGCCATACCCGTATCGGAGGACATCCCTCCCGAGGTAAGCGTGCTCGCCGAACCCGTGGCAGTCGCCCTCCATGGTTTTCACCGGGTCAAGGGAAAGGCCATTACTCCCAAGTCGGTTGCCATTATCGGTTCGGGCACCATCGGGCTTTGCTCACTCTTGGTAGCCCGAGCACGGGCAATCGAACAAGTCCTCGTGCTCGATCCGATCGCGGAAAAGCTCGAACGGGCCCGATCATTCGGAGGAAAAACCGTACAAGTCGACCCTGCGGATCAATTGACCCAAATTGCGGAAAAGGTCGAGAACGAGCTCGGAACGAGACCGGATTTGGTCATCGATGCAGTCGGAATCAAGGCATCCTTCGACCAAGCCGTGGAAATGGTGGCGGAAGGAGGAACAATCCTGTTGATCGGAAACCTGGCCAAACAAGTCGAGTTGCCCCTTCAAACTGTCGTCTCGAACGAAATCTCCTTGATCGGAACCTACGGGTTCGACTTG
>JABGWD010000381.1 GCA_018645725.1 Opitutia bacterium | reverse complement strand
CATCGCCCTGACGACGCTCCTGGTGATCACCGTGGTAAAGTCTTCACTGGCCCTTTCGCTGGGCTTGGTGGGGGCTCTTTCGATCGTGCGTTTCCGTACGCCGATCAAGGAACCGGAGGAGTTGGCCTACATCTTCCTGTCGATTGCCGTGGGATTGAGCCTGGGGGCGGATCAGAGAGAGTCGGCGGTCTTGGGGGTGGTGGTGATTCTGGCGGTCATCTCCTTCACGGAAATTTTGAGGACGAGGGAGAAACGGGTGGATGGCAACCTTCTCGTCACCCTTGACCTGCCTTCCGGAAATGACGATCCGACGGCAGATGATCTGGAGAGGGCAACAAATCTGCTGGGCGAGGTCTGCCGTGAGGTAAACATACGGCGCGTCGACAAGGGCCCAGGACGCATTTCCTTGACCTGCCTGGCCCGCTTTGAGGGAGTGACTGAGGTGAAGAGTTTTTCGACAGCCTTCGAAAAGGCTTTTCCCGAGGGGAGTTTCACCCTTATCGACGATTCCGCCTTCCCTAACGAGTAGCAGCCTTCCTCCACGCATTCCAATGAGACTTTTGCCCGACGACGGTTACGACCCTTCACCCAAGGGACAGGAACAATCAACTTCCACAAGATACCACTTGAGCGGACTCATGCTACTGTTGATTGTGGGGACTGCTACAGTTGTAGGCGGACTTTTGGCACTATCGGACATACCAGGCTACCTAAAGGCTAATTTCGTTCTGGTCGGGCATCCGGAAGCCACCTCCGCTTTGTTTGCCGACAACGACTTGGATGAAATTCGTCTCGACGTGAAATTCAAACACTTCAGCAAAATTGAACAAAAGCGGAAAGAAGCATTGGAGCGTGATCTATTGATTTCGTCTGATGCTGACTTCGTTCCGGGAAAGATATCAACTGCCGAACAAAGTTTCGACTGCAAACTGAGATTAAAGGGTGACTTATCAGACCACTGGGAGGGTCGAAAATGGTCACTTCGAATAAGGCTTAAGGATGGTGGTACAATATTTGGGATGAGTAGTTTTTCTCTGCAGAATCCAGTCACTCGTGGTTACACGAGCGAATGGCTTTATCTGGAATCGCTCCGAAGAGAGAACCTGCTCGCAGTCCGATATCGCTTCGCCAACCTTACTCTCAACGGCAAATCGATGGGTATTTACGCGCAGGAGGAACATTTTTCGAAGGAATTGGTGGAGGCTCACAAAAGGCGAGAGGGGATTATTGTGTCTTTTGATGAGTACCGCTTTCGGAAGATGTTTCCCAAAATACAAGGCAATTTAGAGTGGGGTTCGGTGTACCAATCAGCTGATCTTCAAGCACGCAGTTCCAAACGTATTGAACTATCTCCAGCATTACAAAAACAAAAAGTGGCAGCCTTCAATTTATTACGAGGTCTACAGGAAAAGAAGTTAGCAGGTGATGAAGTTTTTGCCCCGGATAGACTTGGGCGTTTTTTGGCAATCAGCCGACTATGGAATGCCGAGCACGGCCTTTTGCTGGATAATGTTGATTTTTATTTCGACCCAATCACCAATCGCCTCGAACCCATAGGTCGCGACGGGAACTCCCTGGACTTGCTTGACAATGGCTACAGCTATTTCAGTGGGAACTGGCTTCCAGGGGTTCCGGACAACTGGGTTAATCAGGCACTGCGCTCGCCACGGATCGCCAAGGCGTATGTAAAGCACCTAGACAGAGTCACGCGCCCTTCGTACTTAGCTATATTACAAGAGCAATTCCACACAGAAGAGTTGCACCTAAGAAGAATATTACTCAAAGACCTATTTCTCGAGGATGATGCGTTAATTTGGAAATCGGACGGCAATTTGCTAACTTATGACCCTTGGGTTCTTCTTCGCATTCGGGCAAAACGAATCAGAGATGAGTTAACCGAGGATCGTCCAGCCATGGTCTATGCTCGACCAACCAAAGAGAATCCATCCGACCTTGAGATTGTCGTTCGCAATGCCCTCACCCAACCAATAGAGATCATTGGTTTCGAAAAAGGAGACCATAACTGGACAGCCAAAGAAACCCTAAACAATCCAAGTATTTCTCAACTCGACCCTACCGGAAAAAATATAGTGATGCCCTTGCAACGATTTGGGCACACCTCTTTTGATGGCGATTATCTTTTTACTCTACCTTCCTATCTGGAGCAGAACTCCACTCAAAACCTTAAGCTCCCAATTGAAAAGTTATATATCATTGTACGAATTCTGGGTATGGATCTCGAAACGCATCGCCTTCCTATTCCTATTGACCCCTCCCGATTCGAACCAGAAAAACTCCCCTTCAGAAAACATACCGAAAACACCATCTCCCTACACTCCTTCCTACACGAGAATGGTGATACAATATATATTGCGCCTGGTAAGCATGAAGTTACGGAAGACTTGATAATTCCACCCAATCGTTCACTCCAACTCTCCCCAGGGACCATCCTCCGCTTCGCACCTGAAGCAACCCTCGTCTCCGAAGGTCCGATAAGAGCTCTCGGGACAGAGGAATACCCCGTCATACTCACCGCTTCGAACGCGACATGGCCGGGCCTCTTGATCGCAAACGCGAACGGTCGGTCGGAATTACGTCATGTTCGAATAAGCAAAACAGCAGGAGTCGGACGTGACGCAAACCCCAAAGGCATTGACAGAGGTGGTTGGACATTAACCGGAGGCGTCACTTTCTATCATAGTCCTGTGGATATCTCACGTTGCAAAATAAGCGATGCCTTGTCGGAAGATGCACTTAAT
>JABGWD010000380.1 GCA_018645725.1 Opitutia bacterium | reverse complement strand
GGTGTTCGTTTCGTGAAGGTCAACAGTTACCACTGGGATACCCACGGCGATAATTTCAACATGTCCCAACGCCTCGTGCCTCAAGCCGATCAACCATTCGCTGCCTTGATCAATGATCTGGACGACCGTGGCATGCTGGACCACACGCTAGTCGTCATGATGAGCGAATTTGGCAGAACCCCGCTCATCAACTCCCGCCTCGGTCGCGACCACTGGCCCGACTGCTGGAGTATCGCCTTGGCAGGTTGCGGGATCAAACGGGGAGCCATCATCGGGGAGACCACCAAGGACGGGGGCTTTGTCAACGGACGGGGTTACGACGTCGGAGATCTTTTCCACACCATTTATAATGTCTTGGGTATCGATGGGCACCGTGTTCGTTACCGCCACAAGGGACAAAAGCTCGCCATCGCAAACGATGATTGCGAACCGATCGAGGAGGTCATGCTATGAGCGCGCCTCCCCTCGACGTCACCCAATCCTGGGCCTCCCGCGAACTGGAGCATGGCCGCCAACTTTTTCGGGCCCAATTCAGTCCGGACGGTCAGTGGATTGCGGCTGGCGGGCAGGACAAACTGGTTCATTTGTGGGAACTTGAGAAGGAGGGCAAGAAGTCCCTCCAAGGACACAAAACCTGGGTTTCCTCACTCGTCTTTCATCCCAAGGAAAAGAAATTGTTCACCGCGGATTACCTCGGCGTAATTCATTGCTGGGACTACGAAAAAGGCGATAAGCCGACATGGACTATCAAGGAAGCCGACCGGGATAACGTTCGAGCTCTGATCGTCACGGCCGACGGAAAATACCTGATAAGCGCGGGCGATGATGCCGTGATCAAAGTATGGAAAGCAAGCGACGGGAAACAAGTGGCCAAATTGGAGGGTCACGAAGAATGTATTTTTTGCCTGTCCATCTCGCCGGATGGCAAGCACCTCGTGAGCGGGGATCTCTTGGGTAGCATTCGTCAATGGAGCATAGGCAAATGGAAGCAGGTGCGCGAACTGGATGCCAAACTGCTCCACACTCGGGAAGAAAACTTCCTTGCCGATGTGGGAGGGGTGCGCAGCTTTGCCTTCAGTTCAGATGGCAAACTGCTCGCCGCGGGGGGAATGAAAGAGGCCAAGAGCAACGCCTTTTGTCCGGGCAAGCCCACCGTGCTGGTATTTGACTGGAAAACCGGAGAGTTGCGCAACGAGCTTCAAATCAAGGGCAAAAGCGATGGGCCCTTCAATGCTTTGCAGTTCCTCGAAGATGGGACCTTGGTCGGGCATACCGAGATTTTGCATGCTGCTTCGGAATTGGCATTTTGGAAGGTCGATCAAGCCGAGCCCATTCATTCGATCAAGAATGGATCCGGATACGACCTCAGCCTGCACCCCGACAAGCGACATCTGCTTGTCCCTACCTACGTCACCGGAGGCAGTAGCGGAAACGGGGGGCGGGGCAAGGCACCCGAGAATTACCTGCCCAACACCAGCATCCTGCGAATATTCAGCTTGTATGCCAAACCCGAAGAACCCAAGAAAGGGTAAATTTTCAACTCATCGGGCGGTCAGTCTTTTTCTTCCTTCTTTGGCTTTTTCGTATGAACCACGGTAAGATGAAAAAAATTGGTTTTGTTTACGAGGTAATCGCCTCGGGATTTAGATGTGAGGAAGGAATACGATGCGAGACTTTCTTTGGTGGCGTTGGTCTCATCCGTTTCGAACACTTGCAATTGAAACGCATGACTGACCGGTTCCGCCTCCTTTGAGGCTCGTAGGGTGATGGTTACGGTTTTTGCCTTTTGGGAAGCATTGGCGTCTTCGAGACTGACTCCCGGAGGGAGGGGGGGAGCAATTGCGAAGCGAAGGGGGAGGCTATGCCCTTGCTTCCGGTTAAGCGTAAGCTTTAGTTCGGCCGTTCCGTTGGATTCGAGAACGACTATTTCCTTGTCTACGGTAACCGACAATTCAGGCTTCGGTTTTGTGACGCTCAATCGATAACGCAAGCGCGGTCCACCTCGCCCAAACCTGTCTCGAATCCGCAAGGTGTAATTGCCATCCTCGGGAACCTTTAGCAAATACTCGGGATCTTTAGTGGGCTTTACGTCGTCCACTTCCTTCAATAATGCTCCACTGGGTCGATACAACGCAAGAACGGGGTCCGTAGACAGGTGAAGCCCATGCGCATCCACTTTGACTAACCATTGGTCTCCCTTTTTGCCCGAGAATTCATAGGAGTCCACTTCAAGTTTCTCAGATAGAACCCCCTGGACCATCAGGGGAGTTCGGAAACGCCTACTCCCATTGTCCTCCTTTAGCTCTTCTTCGTTTCGATCAACTGGAATCGATTTATTCTTCAACGCTCCCAAAGTTAGGGTTAGTCTGTAGGTTGCGGAATTGGAACCGGCGAAACCTATGGCAGTAGCCGCGGGATGAGCCACGGCAAACAGCTGGAGATAGTGAACCCCTGAGGTTTTTGCCGTATAATTTAAATTTGGATCCAAGTTATGAGAATCGCTTGCGGAGGAGACCTCTTGACCATCGGGACCCATCATGACGAGAAATGGGTCGATGAGTGAACCGAGTGAGTAGGCGTTCGTTTCGGCCACAACAGCTTGTCCTTTTCGGAGTGCGATTCGGAAGAAGTCGGAATCTCCTTTTTTAAGGATGCCATTGACGATGATGCCCGAGTCGGTGGCGTTGAGCTCTTGTGCTTGGCCCGTATTGTCGTTTGGTTCGATCTCGTTTGCTTCCTGAATACTTGAAATCAAGAAGGGTCGGGCGGTGGAAGAACCGTTGGCATCGAACAAGCGGATCAGAGCCGGATGCATTTTGGCGTCCTGTTTGATACTTACCGAAAGTCTGCCTTTTTTTTCTGCAGCTTCTATTTTTAGTCCTTCATGATCCGTCCAGATTTCGGGGGGCCAATTGGCGAAACTTCCAAGTGCTTCGACTTCCACGGTTTGGGCCCGTTGACCACCTGTTGGAAAGAGCGCGTCGAGCTTGGGCGGAGTTGCCGAAAGTTCGAGTACTGCAAGCAGAAGCGCCGTCCCATATGCTGGCGGACGCCAACGCATCAAGCGAAAAGTTCCTTGATGAGCCGTCCCTTGTCTATGAGTTGGACAGGGCGTCCCACCGGGGTATGGAGAACTTGAGCGTGATCGATTCCCAGTTTGGCGTAGAGGGATGCGGCAAAATCCTCGGGCGCGTAAACATTGTCGTTGGCGTAGTAACCCTTAAGGTCGGTTGCGCCTACTATTTGTCCCCCGGGAATACCTGCGCCACCCATCATTACTGACATGGCAAAAGACCAGTGGTCACGACCTCCTTTTGTATTCACCTTTGGCGTGCGTCCGAATTCGCCGAGGCAAATAACGAGTGTATTCTCTATGGAACCGCGAGCATGCAGGTCTTCCATGAGTGCTGCCATTCCTTGGTCGAGCTTGGGGAGGGCTTTGTCTTTTAAGGTTGGGAAAATATTAGTGTGGTGATCCCAACCTCCGTAGTAAACGGTGACGAAGGGTACACCGACCTCGGTGAGTCGTCGCGCCAACAGTAGGCGTTGCCCAAAATCATTGCCCCCATATTTTTCTCTGGTTTTTTTCGGTTCACTCGAAATGTCGAAGGCGGCTTGAGCCTTTTGGGAGTACACCAACTGGTAGCCCTGCCGATAGAAATCATCGATGCTGACGGCAGGGTCGTTGGCGGCTTTTTCTTGGATTCGTTCTAGCCGGTCGAGTTTTTTGCGGAGCAGGCGACGGTTGTCCGATCGAAACTCGGCAATGCCCTTTGGAATGCTGACGTCCCGGACCTTGAAGTTTTCTTTATTCGGATCATCCTTGATCACGAATGGGGCGTAGGGGGCACCGAGGAAATTGGGTCCGCCCGAACGGGACATGCGAAGTAGGCTTACGTAACTCGGCAGACCTTCTCGAATGCCACGCTCCTTGGCCACCACGGAACCGAATGACGGATGAAAAGTAACTGAAGCGCCGCAACCGACCGGTACGGGAGTGGGTCGACCAGTCATCAGGTAGTGATTGCCCGCTCCATGGTTGTTTTGCTTGTGAGCTATCGAACGTACCACGGTGTACTTGTCGAAAGCCTTCGCCAAACGTGGTATGTGCTCGCTAAAACTGACTCCTGGCACAGGTGTCTTTACGGTGCCGAATTCGCCCTTGATCCCTTCGGGTGCGTCAGGTTTTGGATCGAAGGTTTCGTAGTGACTCGGACCACCATCGAGCCAAACGAAAATACAACGAACGTCTTTTGTCTGATTGCCTGCAGCTTTTGCCTCGGCGCGAAGGCGCAGGATATCGGTCAGACCGAGACCTCCCAATGCCCCCATTCCAACTTGAAGGAAATCTCTACGAGCTAAGCCGTTGCAGTTCGGTTTTAAAGGCCTCATTTTTCTCTACTAATGATTTAATACGAATTCGGGCGTGTTGATCAAGGCCCAGATTAGGTCTTCGGTCGCAGTTTTCCTAGTGGCATTTTCATCTTCAAAGGACTTTGTCGCAATGGCCTGTTCCTCATCTGATGGAAATCGAGCATACAATTCCAAATAAATTTCCTTCACGATTGCGTCTGGCTTTTTATCACTTTTCGCAAGAATGGCAGCACGGCCATTCTTATCAGAAATATGAGACTGGAGCTTTTCCGAATTCATTAGGTGGAGGGATTGCACGATAGTGGGCGAGGGGTCTCGTACGCACGGTGCTTCAGCACTGGCATCAGGTCTGCCGAAAACATCGAGGAAGAGTGAGTTTACGCTCGTATTCCAGACCGTCATGGCTCGAGCGTCGGGGGGGAGTCCATCGAACTTTCCCGCTATCCC
>JABGWD010000379.1 GCA_018645725.1 Opitutia bacterium | reverse complement strand
CGCAACTGTTTCGCAAGCCACTCGCGTGAACAGTCAAGGAGTGATCCTTCAGTCGATAGCGAAAAACGGCCCCTACCCCGGTGTACGGGACTTCCTTGTTGTCCGGCCCAACGTAAAAAACCCAATGCCACAAATGGTCCGGACGCGAGCGGTCCCAGTGCATGTGCGGTTGCGGATCCCCCATGGACAGGAACAGGTCGCCAGTGGGTCCAAACTCCATCCCATGGAGCCCTTGGTGAAAGTGGCCCTGGGGCTGGCCCCACAACAACTTTTCGGGCTTCAGGTTGTTCCGCCGGGTGACGGCATCTCCCATACGGTAGAGCGCCGTATTAGTCAGGACAAAGAGGTCATTGCCATAGACCTCGAGGTCATAAAGCCAAGAGTCCTTTGGGAAACGATATAACTCCTGCCGTAGCCCGAAGCCACCGTCCGCGGTCGGTTCGTAAACATACAAGGCCTCACGGCAACCAACGAACAGCCGCCCGGACAGGTCCATCGTTTGGCTAATGAAGAACTCCTTCTCTTCACTGTCGAGAAACTCAACGCCCAACGATTTGTCGGCCAAGTGTATGCCGGGCACCTCGCCCGATGCCGTGAGGGCGAGCAGACACAAGGAAAGATAGCACGATAAGCGATGGATCATAGGGTAATTCTTTGGTGAATGAAAAATTCTAATTGGGGTTGTTTTTCTCGATGAAGAAGCCGGTGGCGGCCTCGAACGACTTGGTGTCCGTCCCTTTGTTTATGGTGACTTTGCCGATCGTGGTGAAGCCCCTTTTTTGCGTTCCCCGGTTATGATACCTCATGACCTGCCCGAAGTCAGAGTGAATGATATACGGTTGAGGCGCTCGGCAAGTCTTCATCGCGACTCAATCAATACCCATCAGGTGTTCGAGGACATGAAGCTCAAGCGCCTCGTAGTCACGCGCGTCAATTAACGTCGTCTCACGGTCGCGATCATAGGTAGATACCTTGTCCACCAAATGGAGAAAGGTTTTGCGACTGTTGGTCAAATGATCCGTTACGGGTGAACCAGCTTGCGTTCGCATAGCCTTTACGTCCAACCCGACAAATTCCCCCTGTTTCCCGAAGTCATTGTCGACGAGTACCCTTACCTGGTTAAAAGCACCCCGCAGGTTCGAAGACCCGAAGTTCTTATCTTGATCATACTTTAGTCCATTTTGATCGTTGAGGTGTACACTGGCCAATTTTCCATGAGCCAAGGCAAAGGCCATTTCATCACTCGGGTCTAACCCAGCCAGCTGCGCATGGGCGGTTTCGATCAATCCTTTAACCCGAGCCGGATCTGAAGAAGCATAGGAGAGAGCCACCGCATGACCGATTGTTGGCACATAGGCCTGATCCGTCGGTTCATTCGGTTTGGGCTCGATCCATATTTCCAGTTTGTCGTCATAGTCCAGCATCCGGTTAATGGTTTCGAGAATTCGTTCGTATGCTATTTTTGCATTCTTGGATTCCCGGATGTAACTACCCTCCCTGGCAAGCCACAGCACAATCGCCTTACAATTAATCTCCTTCGCAATATCCATGCATTTCACGGTTCGTTCCCAAGCATAGTCGCGGTCGGCTTGACGGTTCGAGGTATAAGCGCCGTCAATGGTCTCTTCGGCGAACCAGAGCCGTGGCGCCACGAATTCAGGAGTGAGTCCTTCATTGTTCAGCGTCTCGCCAGCACTGGCCGCATGTCGAGTAATCTCCGCAGCAGAGAGGTCATCCAATCCCGGGACAACGTCATCGTCATGAAACTGTACCCCGTCAAACCCAAGTGATTTGTACAGGGCAAATTTTTTCTCGTGTGAGTAGGGTTCGCGAACTTCAGGTCCGAACGGGTCTCCCCCTTCACTGATATTCCATGGACCGAAAGAAAATCGAAATCTTTGATTGAAGGTAGTCATGTCATTTTGCTTCTAATTACTTAATTGTAATTCTGAAGTATACCAATCTAACGCTATTTCGTCTACGCTTCTGGAATCTATGGTTGATACTATTGTCTCATCTCCGTAGAACATCTTAATGGCGATAAACGTGGAAAAAATAAGTTTCGCGTCAGGAGAATTCGAGCGAGTGATTCGATGGCGCAACGACGTTGATAAAATAGAGCTACTAAATTCTGACGGCTCGACGGTTTCCCTAGAGGGATCCGGTAGCCTGTGGCACCTTCATGAAGAAGTTGAACTCACCCTGATCATTGAGGGCGAAGGAAGCCGACTCGTGGGTGACCGGGTAGATCGATTCAGTGCTCCTTACCTTGTTCTGGTCGGTCCCAACCTACCTCATTACTGGCGGTTCAAAGGTCCGTCGTCAGGAATCTGCATACAGGTCAGCTTGGCGCGCCTGGAGCATGCGCTGCCCAACTTGCCGAGCCAAGAAGTTCATAGGGTCACCAAACAATCGTCCAAAGGGTTGATTTTCGCGGGCAAAGCTAGGTCTCGTATTGAACAGATCGTTCTCCGTATCGCCACCGCCAAGGGAATTGCGCGATGGGGCGCGTTGCTGCAATTAATTGGCAGTCTTGACGAGGTAAAGCGGGCGGAAACCAAAGAAATCTCTTCCAAACCATTCAACATCGATCATCTCGCTCCAGGATATCGAAGTGTACAAAAATCCATATTGTTTATTCTGAACCATTTTCAAGAACGCATCTCTCTTGAACAGGTTCTTTCCATTGCAGGCATGAGCAAGGCAACCTTCAGCCGACATTTCCTCAGATATACGGGCAAGACGTTTACCCGATTTATAATTGACGTACGGATCGACCATGCCGGTCACCGATTACTTTCCTCCAGAGACCCTGTGAGTAAAATCGCCTACGAAAGCGGGTTCAACAATCTTGCCCACTTCAATCGTATGTTTCTTCGCGACCACGGAAAGGCACCATCCACATTCAGAGATGGAAGTTCTTCGGGACGGGCAAAATAGGTTATTGTCGTAGCTATTGAAAAAAGCTTCGGCGGGACGAGCAACAGGTGCAACAAGGCTCAAGGAAAGATAGCAGGATAAGCAGTGGCTAATTAGACAATTCTAATTGGGGTTGTTTTTCTCGATGAAGAAGCCGGTGGCGGTCTCGAACGACTTGGTGTCCGTCCCTTTGTTTATGGTGACTTTGCCAATCGATGTAAATCCCCGTTTCTTGCTCTCGGGAGTAATGGTGATCGTATCCCATGGCCCCTTACTTTTGTCTTCCTGCCAAAGCCTGCCCGTGCCGTTGATTAAATCAATCTCTTTTAGATTCAAATCGAGCCTATCTTCGCACACGGTCACGACCAGGTAGTTGGGCTTGGTGGTGCGACCGATTAGTCCCCCGTGGGCGATTTGCTGGATACCGTCCCGCTGGGTGCAAGTCACGGCGTGCACTTCACCGCAAAGATAGAGGTCGACGCCATGCTTCGCCATTGATTTCCAGAAGTCGGAATCACGTCCTTGGACGGTCAGCATACCGGAAGAACTGTAGGTCCGGACGGGACGCAGAATGGGCGTGTGCCCCATGACCACGATATGATCCACCTTGGGACCGTGCTCGCTGAGCACCTTTTCGAACCACTCGAGTTGCTTGCCGGTCACCCCGGCGGCGATCTCACCCTGGTTGCTCTTGCCTTTCTCGAAGACGTCCACCGAGACGAACAAGGCATTTTTGTGGACCCAATAAAAAGCAGTCCCCTTCATGTGGTCGGGGCCGTTCAGGGGCATTTTGAGGTGTCGACGAAACGCATCCTTGTAAAAGGGAATCGCATCCGCCGTCGCTCCGCGCCATGGGTTGTCCCGGATCTCGTGATCACCGAGGGCGGCATAGACCTTGAGATCATGATCCTTAAAGCGCTGGACCCAACCGGGATAATACTTATCCGCCCACTTGTTGATTTCCTCCTCTTTGGTTCCCCAGTGCCCCATCACGAGGTCGCCCGCCACCATCGCAAAGGCCGGGTTCTCCTTCTTCATGGAACCTACGATAAAACCGAGGGCGTCCTCCCACCCTTTCTGGGGGTACTCGATGTCGAAATTAAGAAAATCGGGAATACTTACAAAGCTCCAAGGTTTTGTTTCCTTTGCGGATACACTGAGCCCAGCAACAAGCCAAATGGAAACAATTAGCAATCCAAGTTTCATTTAATAAACTACTGGAGATGCCAGTCCGTTCCGTCCGCCATTACACTTTGATTAATTTCTAATAACTTAGCTTTCAACTTTTTCAGTAATTCAGGATATTCGGAAGCAATGTTTTGGGTCTGCCCCGGATCTTTTGACAAATCAAATAGTTGAAAATCCTTGTACCCTCCATCCTTTACTCTTGGAATCCAGCGTTCCTGAAACATATTTGAAGTTGGTATTTCATAATCCGGATTGGCCACCAGTGAGAAATCTCCGTCTCTCATGGCCACAATCGGCCGGGACTTTTGCAGATGCCAGAACATTGGCTGATGACGCTTGAATTTGTCAGGTTCACCTCTCAGCAAGGGGGATAAATCGGCTCCGTCAATAACTCTGTCTCGGGGCGCTTCCAAATTAAGCAATCCACACAAGGTGGGTAAAACATCAACTAGCCCTGCTGGATTTTTGACCGCGATATTTTTTCTTATAACCCCGGGCCAGGAAAAGATACCCGGTACCCGAATACCTCCATCCCAATTTGATCCCTTCTTTCCCCTTAAATTTCCGACACGATCGTCCCGGTAGCTCCCATTATCCGAAGCATAAATAATCAATGTATTCTTGCGGACGCCCATGGTCTTTAATTTCTCAATCACCCGACTGATCGCCCGATCGGTATTGTCAATCGTACCGGAGTAAATAGCTGCCTTGTCTTTGAGTTCCCCATAATTGGAAACAATCTCATCTGGTGCGGCAATTGGAGCATGTGGTTCATGAAACCAAATATTCAAAAAAAAGGGAGCCTTGGGATGCCGGTGATTATCAAGCCAATCAATAGCTTCGTCTGCCACCAACTGACAGGAGTAACCTTCCAAAGGTCCGACCGTCTGTCCGTTTCGAATAAAATTATTCGGATTTTTATGACTGGGAGATGCATTGTTCCAGGTGGTAAACCAATAATCAAAACCATGATGACCAGGGGTGGGCTTGGACCGGTTCTTGGTCGGCAAACCAAGATGCCATTTTCCGATATGAGCAGTGGAATACCCACGATCCTTTAAGATTTCTGCAATCGTACGCTCACGAAGAAGCAAGTGAGAGTTTTGACCTTCGTCATGAATCCAACTGTACACACCCGTTCTGATATGATGCCTTCCTGTCAAAAGGGTCGCTCTCGAAGGAGAACAGACGGCGCAACCAGAATAAAAATCAGTAAATCGAACGCCGTCCTTGGCCAACTGATCAATCGCCGGAGTTTTAACGGGACCACCATAACAGCCCACATCCTTGTACCCTAAATCATCAGCCAATAAGATCACCACATTTGGTTGATTTTGAGCAGAAAGCAGAATTCCGAAATTTAAAATAAAACAAGAAAATGCTACCAAACAAGATACCTTCATGGATTTCCTTTTCTCCTAGTTCTTCTGGGCGGCGAGGAAATGAACCAGGGAAGCAAAGTCCTCGAGGGACATTCCGTTTGCCAGACCGGCGGGCATCATCGAAATCGGAAGAAGGGTCTCGGAGGCGATGTCGGAGGGCTTGAGGGTGGTGACTTTACCCGCGATGTCGCGCATCTCGATCCGGTCGCTCAAGCGGTTGGTCACGAAACCGACGTACCCGTCCCCTTTCTTGGTGGTGATTGATACGGTCTTGAACCCTTGGGAAATCTCCGCATTCGGGCGAAGGATGCTCATGGCGATTCGTTCGGCGTTCATGATGCCACCGATCTGCCCGAGGTATGGACCCTTCTGGACTTCACTCTTTTTAAGGGCATGACAGGCCACGCATCCTTGTGAGGCAAAGAGTGCAGGTCCTTTGCTTGGTTTCCCCTTGATCTTCCCGAGGGCAATGGTTAGGTCCTCCACGCTCATCTTCCCGACTTGTCCCTGCTTTTTCATGATCTTGTCGAGGTCAACGGTTGGTTCGGCGGCGGAGGCCAAGACTGGATCATCCGCCTTGGGTAAGCCGGGAATCACGACACGGTCCTTTTGGGCCAGTTCCGAAATAACGTGGCGGGTGGCGGCATCACTCTGCTTGGCAGCTTTGACCAAGGATTTTGTAATCTCCTCGGTTTTTTCCCAAGCAGTCGGATAGTAGTAGGGCCCACGTGTGTCCGGGCGGGTGCTCCACCAAGTGTCTCCCTTGTAGGGCTTTTCCATATTCACCAACCTGACGAGGCTGCGTGCGATGCGTTGCTTGGTATCGGATTCAAGGGTTTCCTCAAATCGCTTGATAAGCGCATCAACGGCTTCTGGTGTGTGCATGTAGCGCAGGGCCATGAGCGCACCGCTCTGATTAGGTGTGCCGATGGCATCGACGCAAGCCGAACCGGCATCCAAGGCAACCAAGGCTTGGCGAGCTATGTGTGGCAGAACAGTTGCGGAATTGGGAGTGGCATGGGGCCCCTCGGCAATTTGCTTTTTGCCTCCCCCGGCAAATTTCTTGATCACCTTATTGCTGACGTAAAAACGGACTCTTCCGCCACGATGAGTGCTTGCCAAACCGGCCACGCACTTGAAGCGCACGACGTCCGCGGGCAACTTCTTGTAGGTGATTACGCTGACCGCGTGGGAACCAATCCCGAAAGCCATCTGTTTCTTGTCCGCACGTCCCAGTTTGGCACCGGTCGGGCTGATGCCGACACCTGTTTTACCCCACCCTTGAGTGGCCTTGGACCATTTGACGTCGGTCAATTTCACGGCGGTGCCATCCTTCTTCACCAAGGTGGGCTCGAACCAACCACCATGGTCATTGCCGTCGCCGTTGCCTCCATGCCCAATCGTCAGGTAGAGCTCCTTCCAGCCCGAGACGTCGACATCGAAAGCATGCACCTTGTTGCCATCGATGAGCGAGCTTTGGTGAATGTCCTGGGGACCCGATTCTTGCTTGGGTGGCGCTGCGAATGCAGGCAAGGGATCGACTTCCGGCGGGTTGGAAACGGATAGCAAAGCAGAGGCCGCCGACTTGTCTCCGAGGCGCCCGAGGGCAACTGCAGCAGCCACTTGGACGCGGGGGTTCTTGTTTTTAAGAGCCTTGGCAAAGGGAGCTTGAGGAATCCCAGCCAGTTGTGTCTTGCGGTCGGCCAAGGCACGCAGGGCATGCTCCGCCACGGCGGGATCGTCCGCTAATTTCAGGAGATCGTTGTGAGACTTCGTTCCGAGCAATTGCTTCAAGGTATAGATCGCAGCCACCCGGGCTCTGGGGGCGAGTCTCTTGTCGACGGCTACTGCCAAGACCTCCTTGCCCGAACCACCACGTCGCAAAATCTCCTGTTGGGCATGCAGCCTGGTTTTGGCACTGGGGGTGCTCAGCAGGTTGGCCAAGTCGACCGGATTACGCTTTTGCAGGTTCGGAAACTCCTTGTACTTCCAGCCCTTCGGGACGACCCGGGCAACGTACCCGCCCGTACCTCCACTGAACCCGGAGTTGCTCCAACTCCCGATGAAAAGCCGTCCGGAACCATCGCAATCGACATCGGTGATTCTTCCGCACTTGATGAAATTTTCCTGTTCCTGCGTGAAGCTCGGTCCGTCGGGCGTAACCCGGTGGATGAATAATTGTCCCCTCCCCCAATCGCACATCATGGGAACGTCGTTGTATTTTTCAGGCCAACCCGGTTCCTCGAAGAACATGGCACCGGTTCCGGAGCCGCCGCCCACGTCGACGAGAGCGGGAATGATCTCGCTAGTGTAGCGCTTGAAGAGCTTGGGGTACCCATACTCGCCCGTTTGGATCTCGTGAATGAAACGCATGTTCCAACCACCGCCATCATTGGTGTTGCCGCGGGTGTACATGTTCATGAAAGGATCGATCGCGACGTCGTAGATGTTGCGCAGGCCGTGTATGTAGGTTTCCAATTCCGTCCCATCGGGTCGAACGCGTATCACGCCGCCCCCGTACATGGTCAACTTTGTGCCATCGGTGCCCTCGGCGTCGACGAAGCCAAAATCACCTATTGCGACGTAAATCCATCCGTCAATACCCATGCGTATCCCATTGGTCGTGTGGTCGACCCCCCGGGCTTGGTTGAATTTGCGGGTGCTGATTTCCTTAATCAAGTGCTTGGGCGGGCCGTCTGCCTTGCCGTCTCGATCCTTATCTTCCAGTACGGATAGAAACATTCCCTCGAACTTCTTGCCTTCTCCCCACTTGGTGTGAAGCACGTAAAGCTTGTCACCGACCGGTACGATACCCCGGGGGTTGTCGATCACCGCATAGACCGTATGCACGTCGTGTATTCCGTCGTGATCCTTGTCGATCAAGCGAATGATCTTTCCCTTCCCTCCTCCCTTGCCGAGCGAACCAATCTGATCGACACCGGCATAAACTTCTCCGGTGGGTGCAACACCGATACAGGCCACGCAAGGCGTCAAGGTGTTGGGCGAGAACAAGGTGGCTTCCAGTTCTTCGGGAACAACGACATGCGGGGTATAACCCTTCTTTTGTTTATCAGCGGCGGTCGCCAAGACGGACGTTAAGGCGAGGACAATAGTAAGGATCAAGCATTTCATAATGATGGGATTGAAGTACGCATGGAATCGGTACATGGATTTGAGTTTCCATGCGATAATTTTCCAACCCATGTTGATTAATAGATAATGGAAGAGATTGGATGAATCCTTCCGGCTGCGCGCGATATCGATAGAGAAAGGTTGCGGTATTCAATTTATACGGACTAGTCTTCAGCAATGCACACAAGACGATCTTTTTTAAGAAGTTCCAGTTCAATTGCCTTGGGTTTTTCCGGCTTGCGGAGTCTTACGGCCAATGATGCGAAAAGTCGCGCTGCTCGCGGTTACGGTCCTTTGCTTTCTGACCCGGAAAAGATCCTCGATTTACCAAAGGGATTTTCCTACGAGATAATCGGTCGTGCAGGCGAAGCCATGTCAGACGGCTTGTTTCTGCCGGGTAGTCCGGACGGAATGGCGGCATTCCCCGGCAAAGGAAATGAGGTCATTCTTGTCCGCAACCATGAGATTAATCCTGGAGCATCTTCTTCTTCGGGCCCTTTTGGCAAAGGAAACAAGAAAATGAATCTGGTCGGTAAGGACCGTTTTTATGATCCCGGAGACAAATCTCCTTGTCTCGGGGGAACGAGCACCTTCGTTTATGATACCAAAGCGAAAACCGTCGTCAGGCAGTTTCTTAGCCTGACGGGTACCCTTCGAAACTGCGCAGGAGGACCAACCCCTTGGAATTCTTGGATCACCTGCGAGGAAACGGTCGTAGGAGCAGGAGGGAACTTGGTGAGGGATCACGGTTGGTGCTTTGACGTTCCGGCTACCGATCAACCGGCTCTTGCAGACCCAGTACCGCTTAAGGCCATGGGGCGATTTAACCACGAAGCCGTTGCCGTTGATCCTGAGACGGGGGACGTATTTGAAACGGAGGACAGGCATGAAGGCCTGATTTATCGATTTGTCCCAAAGGTAAAAGGGAAACTTGCTGAGGGCGGAAAGCTTTTCGCCCTCAAAGTCAAAGGGAAGCCAAGTTTGGATACTAGAAATTGGTCCGAAAATACCTTTTCGGTAGGTGATTCCAAGGAAATCGAATGGATTGAAATGAAAGACGTTGAGTCTCCCAGAGATGACTTGCGAATCCGTGGATTCAAAGATGGCGCGGCTTGTTTTGCGCGGGGAGAAGGGATGTGGTACTCCAAAGGGTCAATATTTATTGCATGCACCAATGGCGGAAAAAAACAAAGGGGACAAATATGGAAATTAACCCACAATAAAATTGAGTTATATGCAGAGCCGAATGATGCGGACTTAGTTGATAACTGCGACAACCTAACCGTTGCCCCTTGGGGGGACTTGATTCTTTGCGAGGACGGTAAGGGAGACCAGTTTTTGGACGTAATTACACCGCAAGGAAAGATTTTTAAGCTAGCTAAAAATGCAAAAAGCAGTGGTGAATTCGCAGGGGCTTGTTTTTCTCCCGATGGATCCACGCTTTTTGTAAATATGCAACGGGAGGGATTGACCTTGGCGATTACCGGGCCTTGGAAGGAGAAATCCTGACGATTCTCCCTCTACTCCTTCAATTGTCCTGAGGTATCCTTGCGAAATGATATTTTCTTGAGCTGGCCTTTGACAGGCCATAGGCCTTTTTTGATCAACCGATCCTTGTTTTTGGCGATATCGAACCAAAGCTTGGACATCTCTTTGACTCGGTCGGAATACTTAGCGGACAGGTCATTGAGTTCAGTCCTGTCCTTTTCCAGATCGTAAAGTTCCCACTTTCCTCCCTTGGCTGAAACGAGTTTCCATTGTCCCTGCCTCAAGGCTCGATCCGTACCGAAGTGAAAATAAAGGTTTTCATGCCCATCTCTTTCCTCTCCCTGAAAAATGGGAAGGAGAGATTTGCCTTCAAGGGGGTCAATTGCGCGAGCTCCAACTTGTTTTGGGTATTTCGCTCCACTAAGCTCAATGAACGTTGCCATGAAGTCGATCAGGTGTCCGGGTTGCCGGGTTATGCTTCCCGGTTTTGTTTTCAAGCCTTCCGGCCAGTGAACGATTAAAGGGGATGAAATCCCGCCCTCGTGCTGGTTTTGCTTGTACAAACGAAAGGGTGTGTTGCTGGCCTGGGCCCAGGAGGCGTCGTAAGTCCAGTAGGATTTCGGGTCCCAAGGCTTGAGGTTTCTACCTCGCGTTCGTTCGAATGGGCATCCCCCATTGTCAGCGCAGAAAAGAAAAAGCGTATTGTCGAAGACCTTTCTCTTTTTCAAGTCTTCGATTAGCCGGCCGATATTCTGGTCCACGACGTCGATCATGGCGGCAAACACCTCCATCCGGTCCGCTTCCCATTTCTTTTCGGATTCCTTGATCGAATCCCATGCTGGTACGTGACCGGCTCTCGGGGAAAGCTTGTACTTGCGGGGAATCAAACCAGTGGTCAGTTGCTTGGCATACCTGGTCTGCCTTAACTGATCCCAGCCGGCATCGTACTTTCCATCGTATTTCTCTACGTCCTTTTGAGGGGCGTGGAGGGGGTAATGGGGGGCATTGTAGGCGAGGTATAGAAAAAACGGATCGGAAGCCTCTCCGATCTTGCCTTCCTTGATGAAGTCCAAGGCAAAGTCCGTCATGGCATGCGTAGTGTAGAAGGGTCTGCCGTTCAAGTTCTTGGGAACGCTCCACTCTTTTCCGTTTAAGCGAAAGGTATTATCGCCGGTAAAGAAGTTGCAGGCGCCTGAAAGGTGACCCCAATAGCGCTGAAACCCGAAATCGGTGGGCTGCTTGCTCAAATGCCATTTCCCCGACATCCAAGTCGAATACCCTGTCGGTTTGAGGACTTCGGCAATGGTTGCCCCCCTGCTTAGGCTTGCAGAACCTGCCTGGTCGCAATAGAGCCCGGTGAGCAGAGAAACCCGCGAGGAGTGACATTTTGCGGTGTTGTAGAACTGACTGAAACGAAGGCCATTTTTGGCCAAGCGGTCCAAGTTGGGAGTTTCAATTTCGGATCCGTAGCAACCGAGATCGGAAAAGCCCAAGTCATCGGCCATAATGAGAACGATATTGGGACGCTTGGCCTGGCAGGCCAAAACGGTGCCAAGTAAGAGTAGGAATAATTTGCAGGAGTTCATGTAAATTTATTTATTTTTAATTTATGAGTCTGACAGCGCCGATCCGCGCTTCCTCATGGTTTCCAAGGAATTTTCCGGTCGAAGACGTCGCCATAGGGTTGGTAGCCGTTGTAATCGACCCCGTCGCGCCTCCAGGCTTCTACCGCTTCATCGTAGCGGGCTCGCATCTTCTTCAGGTCATTCCCCTTTTGCGGAGCCAGGTTGGTTAATTCGTGAGGGTCCTTGGCCAAGTGGTACAATTCCTCGGTGGGTTCGAATTCCCCCGACTCGTAGGGCCAGTAAAGATATTTGTAGTCCTTGGTGACCACCCCGTAGGAATGGGCTGCTTTCGGTCCCCAGACGTTAATCAGGGCAGCTGTTTCGCGGACGGCTGCCTTGGGGTTGTCAAGGAGGGGCAGTAAACTTACCCCGTCGATCCCCGCGGGCATTTTCAAGCCCGCAAGGTCCAAAATGGTGGGGGCCATGTCGATATTCGCGGTCAGTGCGTCGGAACGCAGATTCTCGCCACTGGAGGAGTGACGGGGATCATAGATAATCAGGGGTACGTTGGTCGACTCCTCATAAGGGAGCCCCTTCGAGCCATAGCCGTGTGAACCGCAAAAGAACCCGTTGTCCGAAGTGAAGACGAAAACCGTGTTTTTTTCCACGCCCGCTTCCGCTACCGCCGCCCGGATCATCCCTACCGCCGAGTCCACTCCGTGAACCATCTGATGGTAGATTGCCATGACCTCGTCGTATTTGTCGCGGTAGCCCCAGCTGACAAAGCGCTCGTATTGTCGGCCCTGTTTGCTTTGCAGGGAAAAGTGCTTTCCGTATTCCCGGCCGTAGTTGACCGGCTTGGTGAACTTATGGCCCGCGTATACTTTGTCAAAAAGGGGATCCGGTTGATCCGGCTTGTGCGGGGCCTTGAAGCTGATCGATAGGCAGAACGGTTTGCCCGTCTTGGCCGACTCCTTCACGAAGTCATGGCCGAACGCACCGTAGGACCGCGAGGAGTGCGGGTACTTCTTGGCATAGGCCTTCATGCTCGGGTTTTTGGCGGTAGCGTAATTGGTTTGGCCTGGGCCACCACCCCACTTGTCGAAATCCTCAGCAGGCAAAAACTTCCGTCCTTTTCCCGTTCCTTTGCGCACATCGAAGCCGAACTTGCCGGCAAATGCCGTGAGGTAGCCAGCCTTACGCAGGCGAATGGGATAAGAAGTTTTCCAAAGCTTTTCGGTCAATGGGCCGTGGTCGAAGTTGCAACCATGGCGGTACTCATAAAGCCCCGTCAT
>JABGWD010000378.1 GCA_018645725.1 Opitutia bacterium | reverse complement strand
AAGGCTTCTGTACCGGCCGATGCGTGAACCGTAAGCATAGAAACAGGAAGGTTTGCCAGACTTTCTATGGCTTTCGCCATAGTGTTCGGGATATCGTGCAGCTTGAGATCGAGAAAGATTTTTTTGCCCTCACTCGCCAAATCGCACACGAATGCTGGCCCGTCACGAAGATAGGTTTGCAGACCGATTTTGATCCACTTCAGGTTTTCTCCCGCAGCTTGAATTATCGTTTCGGCTCGGCTTCTAGACTCCACGTCCAGAGCCAGAATCACTTCTGTTGACTTTTGCGTCTGCATCAATGCGAGCATCATGCGCGAAAAGGGAATCGGGCAAACTTTTATTTCGGTTCGCCTGAATGGAAAACGAGTGCTAGACGAAACCCTTCATGAAGTCAGGAATTCAAAGCATTAGCGTTTTTTCCCCCGCGAAGGTGAATTTGTTTCTCGCTGTTACAGGGAAGCGCTCCGACGGCTTTCATGACATTCTTTCCGTTGTTGCTCCTTTGCTTTTTGGAGATGTGGTTACCATCGAGGCGAGGGCAGGAAATGGAGAGGTCGAATGCCTTTGTCCGGGGCTGCGATTGCCCCTAGGAGAGGAAAATCTTGCAGCGAGAGCGACAAGGGTATGGTTGAGCAAGGCGAGGCGTGAATGGAATGTTTGCATCACTATCACTAAGGGTATTCCCGTTGGCGGTGGTTTGGGGGGGGGGAGTTCCAATGCAGTGGCTGCTTTGCACGCGCTAAACCTACTGGCCAAGGTTCCCTTGCCATTGGAAACCCTCTTGGACTTGGCGGGGGAACTTGGGTCGGATTGTCCACTCTTCTTATTTGGCGAACCTTGTTTATTGGAGGGAAGGGGAGAATTGGTAAAGCCTCTGGCTGCTGGGGTTGCCAAAAGGTTTCGCGGAGACCGTCTGCTTCTTTTCGCGCCAAGTTTGGAAATGGATACGCCGGAGGTTTACGGTCGCCTTGCTCGCAACCCCGATTGGTATTCCGACAAGTTGGGTGCACGAGCTCGTTTGTCTGCATGGACCAAAGGAAACGATGGCTTGGATGTTTTGCTGGCAAACGACCTCCAAAAGCCCGTCTTTGAAAAATGTCCGGGATTTCCTGTACTGCTCGATGATTTGAGCAAGAAATTCGGTTGGACATGCGGAATGAGCGGTAGTGGCTCATGTTGTTTCGCTCTTTTGGAGGACGATGGGGAGATTGCCGATGGAATCGGTGTGATCCGTTCTGCTTGGGGACAGGGATGCTTTGTTGAAGAAACCGCTTTCGCCTAAAAGAAGCTCTTCTTTTTTTGTGGCGGAATCAACCAATTCAAGGCATTATTTTCTCCCCTCAGTTACCTGAGGTTTATATTCTATGCCCGAAGATACTCAAAAACGTGAAATCATCCTTCACGGTATTGCTGCCTCCCCCGGCGTAGCCCATGGTCGTGTATTCCGGTTTCTTCACGGAGAAGTGGAGGTGCCTTTTTACTCGGTGTCCAAGGAAAGTCAAACCGTGGAGATTAGTCGTTTCGAGCAAGCATTGTTAGAGACTCGTGAACAGATTATGGCAATTCGAGCTGACGTGGGGAAAAGTCTGGGGGAAAACGAGGCCTCCATTTTTGATGCGCATGTCCTAGTACTGGAGGATCAGGCCTTGATCGACGACGTTGTCGGAGAGGTCCATAAAACGGGAGACAACGTTGAGCAATGCCTGCATCGGGTTAGCTCTCGTTACCTTGACTTCTTCGACGGACTTGAAGATCAATACCTGCGCGAGCGAGCTTCCGACGTTCGCGACGTCACTCGTCGCCTTTTACGTAACCTCCTCGGAGCTACTGGATCGGGCACTGCTTTTTTGGATGAACCCAGGGTGCTGGTTTCCGAAGACCTCACGCCATCTGATACGGCTTCGCTTGACAGATCGAAGATTCTCGGCATCGCCACCGATAGCGGCGGTCGTTCCAGTCATGCAGTCATTATGGCCCGAGCTGGAGAGATCCCGGCAGTTGTTGGATTAAGGGAGTT
>JABGWD010000377.1 GCA_018645725.1 Opitutia bacterium | reverse complement strand
TCACGACAGTATTTCCCGCCCCACCCAAAGCATTCGCGTGAGCCGCAACCAAGGTGCCGTCGTTTATGATGACGTCCGTACCCGCAGCGCCACCGGCAGTGTTCGCGAAATCATTTCCCGAATTGGACAACTTCAAACGGCCGACCCCCGACTTGGTCAACGTTTCGCTTCCCGTAACTTTACCGGAAAAAACCTGCTCGTCGTTATAGTCTCCCGCAGCGGTTCCACTCGAGACCTTGATCGTTGTGGCCGTTCCGTCACCGGACAATGACACCGTGCCAGACAGAGTTTGCGCAGCGGTTGCACTCGTAAAGCCAAGCTCAACGGTTTGACCACCGGTATTGACAAGATCCAAATTCCCTGCCCCGGTAATGTATTCGAAAGACTGAGAATTGCCGTTGGGCGCGAGAATCAGAGTTCCTCCCTTGATATCCAAGTATCCCTCCCCATCGCCGCCCGAAGTATCGGTTATTGCAATGGTCCCGGTCAAAGTCTGTTCACCGTCGCTGCTACCGTCTCCGGCAGTCCCACCCGTCTTTATGAGCGTGACGTCACCGGAAATCCCACCTGCAAAGGAAGTGCCATCGTCTCCCATGTTACCCGCCGCTGCGTGTAGGGTTACGGTCCGGAAAACTGCGTTTTCGGTATCGGTGATGTTTCCCGAACCGCTCAACCCGCTGAAGTTGGCCGATCCAACCGTATCAAGATCAATATTGTCATCGCCATCGTGATAGGTAAGGGACGTCACGTATGGGTCAATCCCAACCGCATCAGAATCAGATCCGACTTTGGAGTAAGCGTTGTGGGTGTTGTTATCAAATTCAAATGCCAAACCAGAAGTCATGGCGGAATTGGAGGAAGGATCATGCAGTTGTATGTAAAGGTTTTGATCCCCCAAACCGCCTGTATCCGTGTCTACCCAACGCCAAGTCTCGGCCATAACTGTATTGTAGAGAACATGGCCAACCGTATCATCCTTGGTAAGTCCACCGTCAGATGCGTTTGACCTGGTACCAGTCTCGTAGAAACGTATACCCAATCTACCGTAATTAGTTCCTCCAGCGTCGTTACCGGCCTCAAGCCTTGTCACCTCGTCACTCAGTGAAGAAAAGGTGTCGTTGGAAATTTTGTAGGGGGGGTCAAGGCCATCATTGTGTTTGGCCTTATCATCTACTGCTGCAGTACCAGTCACACTGAAGGTGGTGGAGAAGTGAAAATGGCCGGCCGTACTGCCCGAATTGTTAGTTCCATCCAAATAGTAATTGTGACCGATCGTGGTTTTGGTCGTGAGAGGCGTCCAAGTGCCTTTGAACAAATTTGTGTCGCTGGTGTTCGCGGTGTTGTCCGAAAGCTTGTAATAGCCAAGTTCTACAAGATCACCATTCAAAGATTGGCCGTCACTGCCCTGGTAAAGGTCACGTGCAGTGCCAGTAAGATCTCTTCCACGGAGTTCTTGCACATTTGTTGGAGTGGTACCTGGAGTGTCAAAGGGATAGCCTTGATATACTTTTTTCCAACTTTGCCACCAAACCGTGGTTGTGTCTGCGTTAAGGACATGCTGTCCAAAGAAGAGATACGAACAAACAAATACGTAGCTCGCTTTTCGGGCAAAACTGGAACAGGGAATCTTTTCTAACAGTTTGGACAAGATATACTACTATCACCCGCTCCAAAACAAAGGTCAAACCGAAATTCAGACAACTTTTCACTAAAAAAATCCGCAATTTTAGACATGTTAACAATACTCGACCAAATTAAGTTATTTTGCCACCGGCCAAAGAAACATTTACTGGCAATAATTATACATATTTCGATTGCTTTTTGCTTTACTTAAGTCGGACAGTCAAAGGAAGGTTTGGATCGTCCTTTTTTGTTACCCGAGACTTTTTAATCCCATAATTCATTCTCAAAATCAGCAAAGACCGATCGCTATTTTCCAACGACAAATATATCTTGCTTTTACCAAAATTTTGGAGGATATTTATAAGCATGGGAAAATGCCCTTCCTCACACATTACAAGCCTAGAATCCAAACCCTACACACCTGGGATCGCCCACTAGTGATTTGTAAACGAGCAGCCATCTTTGTCAACTTCTTGAGAAGGCATCCTCGTACGCGCGCGAAGCTACCCCTTTCAGGGATAATCAGACTCGCTTTGCTCGTTGTAATTTTCGGTTTTCCTAAATTCCTTCAGGCTACCATTCCGCAACTCGTCATTCACTGGTCGACTCTTACCGAGACTGCCAATGCATACCGCCTCCAGGATCGTGACGGAGCCCCTCTTGACGGAGGTCTTGCGGTAAATGGCGACGGCAACTTGGCAACCTTGGGTTATTTTGACGAGGCAACCCCCGCCGAACCTTTCAAGGGCAATTGGATTGCCATGACCTCTGGTACGACGGTCGGAGATTCGAGCAGTGGATACGGATATGACGACGGAATGTTTTCTTTCACCACGATCTTTACCAGGGGTTCCGACCAAGTTCTGGTTTATCCGAACGAACCCGCCGGGTACTCCGTACAAACTCCCTTCGTTATTCTCCAGAACACACCGGCACCCGGAACCCCCCTTTGCATCCGATTCTATGACCGAGCAACAACGGACGCGACAGCACGGTACAACACCGTCACCGGCACCAATTGGTCTTGGCCTTACTTCTCTTCCGGCATTCCGACCAACCTCTATCTGAAGATCGCCCCGGGAACCAATCTCTCGGGTTCGAATTGGAAATATGGTAGCATTTTCGAGGACAACGCCTCGGAATACAAAACTTCCCTGCGCAAAAAGGCCCTCCTTCAGGTTTCCGTTTTTGGGACCGGAGGCTCAGTCTCAGTGAATCCCAACAATCCGGACGGGTTGTACGAATACGACAGCAACGTAACCATTACCGCAATGGCCGACCAGCACTTCGAATTCGTCCGGTGGAATGGACCGGGGGTCAGTCAACCGACCTCCTTGCAAAGTACCGTGGTCATGTCGAATGATCGCAATGTCACCGCAACCTTTAAAGTCCGTCAATACAACTTGGTCACCACTACGGAGGGGAAAGGAACCGTTGGCATCACTCCGGATAACACAGGCAGGTTGTACGAATACGACGACAACGTTTCCGTCACGGCAACCCCGAGCCCGGGCTATCAATTCAGTTATTGGAAAAACCTTGATCACTTGGAAAATCCCGTCAGCGGGCTTGACAACAACTTGACGGCAAGCGCCACGCTGAACGTGCAAGGCGCTCATATCCTCGTCGCCGTATTCACTCCCCTCTCCTACGATATCACGGTAAATTCGACGGCCGGAGGGAGCGGGCAAGTCGTCCAACAACCTGGCCCCTACCCCTTCGATGAAAACTATACCCTGTCAGCTTCCGCAACCTACGGCTACAGCTTTTCGGGCTGGACCGGAGACGCCAATTCGATCGCTCTTCTTTCTTCGGCCAATACCAACATCGTTCCTTTTCAGCTGACTCATCCCGGAAATTTGTCCTTTACTGCCAACTTTACCGAAAACCAATATTTGCTTACGGTTCTTTATGATACGGGCGGAGCATCCGCATCTCCTTCACCTCCTGGTCTCCACAAACATTCGGATTTCGTTCCCATCACCGCTACGGCTCTTCATGGCTACCAATTCGACATGTGGGAAGACGCCAACGGATCTTTGGACAATTTCGCCGAGTTGAACGCAACCGTCGACATGTCTCACTCCGGCTCGAACGTCACGGTCAAAGCTCTGTTCAAACCCTTGGAGTACCCGGTTAACCTGAGTGCCGGAGTTGGCGGACAGGTAACCATCGATCCCACGGCCGGCCCATGGAAGCACTTCAGCGTTTACCCCCTCCTTGCAACCCCCGCAACCGGGTATTCTTTTACCAGTTGGACGGGAGACGCGAACTCGACGGACTCGCTGACCAAGGGAACGGCCGATGCCAACAATTCACTTGCCATCGTCGGGCCCGTTACGCTTACGGCAAATTTCGCCTTGATCGATTTCAACGTTACGGCAACCGTTGGATCGGGTAGCGGTAGTGCAACGGGAAGTGGATCTTATACGATCAACGACACTCCCCAAGTCACCGCCATACCCAACTCCGGATGGCATTTCACGAGTTGGTCGGGCGACACTTTCGCAATGAATTCCAATTCCAGCGTCTCTTCTTCCATCAACCTTCTGCAACACCCGCAAAACGTATCCGTACAGGCAAATTTCGCGCGCAACAGTTATGACGTCAATGTCACGACGACGGGAAGCGGTCTTGTAAACGGACAGTCGTCCCTCTCCCTCAACCCGGTTTTTCAAGATACCATAGACCTGAACGCAACCGCTACCCTTGGTTGGGAATTCGACAGGTGGTACGGTCATTCGTTCGCCAACCCGGAATCCAACTTCGTATCGTTTTCCGTTTCTTCGGACATGGAACTGAACGCCAGTTTCCGAAGAAGCAACTTCGCCTTGAACGTCCTCCCATCTGCTCACGGCCAATCCAGTGGTACGGGCTCTTACGAATTCGAATCAAACGTCACCATTTCCACCCTGCCTAACACCGGATACTTGTTTTCCCAATGGACCGGTGACATCCAATACCTCGCCGATCCGAATTCGTCCACCACCATCGTCACGATTCCTAGCAACGAAGTCAACCTGACCCCCACCTTTACTCCAAAGACTTATCATGTTTCCGTGACTTCCGATTCCAACGGAACGGTATCGGGGGGAGGCAGTTACTCATTCGGTTCAACCGCAACCATAACTCCCGTTGGAGCCGGCCCGAACGGCATAAGCGCTCCGGAAGGTTACGAATTCTCAAAATGGACGGTAATCAACCCATTGGGGCAAGAATCAAATTCATCAGACGACCCTCTCTCACTACTGATAGACGGCAATTACTCCGTCTTTGCGAGTTTTGCTCCCATTCAAGTCGATTTGCATGACCTGAATATTTCCGTCTCACCGCCTGGAAGCGGATTTGTCTTCGATGACCCGAGTCTCCGAGCTTGGGACCCGGGCACCTCGACCCTAAGTTCATCGATCACCGCAACCCCTAACCCGGGATACTCATTTCTAGGTTGGAGCAACCCGGACGCCAAGAGCATCACGCCGAGTTTCAGGAGTCCGACCATTACGTTCGCCACGGATGAGAACGCTTCACTCATCGCTCAATTCCAAAAGAACGTTATCGGCGTGGCAACCCGCCTTTCCGGAGACGGCACCACCCAATTTCAATCCAACGACACAACCCTTGAAATCAACGCCACGGCAAACACAGGAAGCACCTTCCAAGGTTGGACGGTCGACCGAAACTTCACCTACGCCGTCACCGTTGGAAATTCCTCCGTGAACCCAGGCACTCAGGTTTTTATCCTGAATGGCAAGGAAAGCCCCAACCTCACCTTGCTCAAAGGATATACCTATGTCTTTTCCTGCAATACCGGAACCGAAGCATTCTACCTGTCCACTCAGCTCAATTCTACGGGGTTTGCCGGTATGTACACCCATTCGAACCTGAATGGTTCCGGAGCAACCTCAGGCAATCTGGTCTTTACCGTACCCACCGATTTCGATACCAACGCTACCCTCTATTACTGTTCTTCTCAAAACGCATTCATGGGAAATGCCGTTCAAGTGATCGATTCGATACCGGACTCAACAATCTTGCCGTTCTCGAATCAATCGAGCATAACACCTTCGGTTTCCCACGATTTGTCCCTTAAAGCCACCTTCAATCTGAATCAATACAATGTTGTGATCAACTCTGGAACGGGAGGAAGTGTGACACAAGGCACCAGTGGCACTTACTCCCATGGAGATTCTGTCAACTTAACCGCAACAGCAGCTAACCACTATGCCTTCAGTCATTGGGAAGGCGGTACCTTTGCCTCGCCCAATTCGGCATCCACCACAACGACTGTCACTTCGGACAGCGTGATTCAGGCAATTTTCAGCCCTCTTACCTATAACCTGACCCTGACCAAAAACATTCCCGGAGGGGGAGACGTGTTCACTACGAACGGTGAATATCAATTTAATTTCAACCAGACAATCACCATACAAGCCCAACCCAATCCAGGATACGTCTTCTTGTCTTGGAGTAATGCACTGACGAATGCCTCCGAGCAAATTACAATTAGCCAAGATACCACGATTTCGGCTAACTTCGACGGTGAACCCGCATCAGTGACTCAGGTTGTCCAAACCCTCGACGTCGACGGTTCGGTTTTGAATGGCATTACGGGTGGATTCGTAGTTGCATCCGCCAATCCGCCTTACAAATTCGGTGACGATCTCAATTTGACCGCTCACGACGAACCTGGCTACCAATTCAACGGTTGGCTCGGTACAAATGGAGAACTTTTGTCCTCATCCCGTACCCACGAGTTCAGTTTGGTCAGCAGCCAAACGATCACCGCGACGTTCAAGAAACTCAGTTACGAAGTCAAGGTTTTCACCGCACCACTCGTCGGTGGCACAATCAAGGCCGACAAAGGAACCAATTCCCAAATTCAAACCCTCAGCATAGCCCACGGCGACAAGATAAACTTGGAAGCGCTTGCAAGCGTTGAGTATCAATTCGACAAATGGACAGGCAGCGGCCTTGAAAGCTCCAACGTTTTCAATTCGCAACTTGAATTATCGGTCACTCAAGACATGTCCTTGACCGGTAGCTTCATCCCCCTTCAGCCAATCGAGCTAAAAATTTTAATCATGCCCACAGATGGAGGTTTTGCGATTGGTTCGGGTTCATTCATTTACAACTCCAAGCATCCGATATTCGCAACGCCCGGTCTGGGCTATCTGTTTGACGGTTGGGAAGGGATTGGAATTGAAGACTCCAAGGCCGCAACTACTTCCGTTCTTCTGAACGAGAACAAAACGATCAAGGCCAAGTTTGTGAGCGACCCCAACTACAATGGCGACCCAACTGCCCCTGGTTTGCATTCCCTCAACTTGGTTTCATCACCAACCACGGGAGGAAGCACGGAAGGATCGGGAATTTTTGGAACCGGTTGGAGAAATATATCTGCCAGCAATAAACCGGGTTACGTTTTCACACATTGGGATGCGGATGGGGTGGAAAGCGTCAATTCGCCAAGCACCCGTATTTTTCTAACCAAGAACATTGAGGTCGCCGCAAAATTCAGGCTCGTGACCGGAGCCGATCTCATCAACGGATCGATCGAGCTCGGAAATTCATGGTGGTATAGCGATTGGTTCGGTCCCTTTTGGCATCGGGAGGGAGATCTTTGGGCTTATCATTCGGTATTGGGATGGATGTTCATGGATCCGCAAAAAGCCGATTTGTCGGTTTGGTTTTGGGTTGAGTTCCTCGATGGTTGGCAGTGGACAACAACTAACGTTTACCCGTTTGTGCATACTGGCGCTTCGGCCACTTGGTATTGGTTCAACAAGGACTTGTCTACCGTAGAAAAGAAGGTTTTCTTCAAGTACAGCGACTCCACTGGAAATGGAGCATGGGTTAGTTTCTAGCCGAAAGGAACGGTTCGACGATCTTTAAGTTTTAAGAAACTCTTCCCCTCTCCAAGCAAAACAACATAAACCTCAATCGTAAAATCCGCTCATTGGTTTCGCCGTAGTCAAGTAAGTGAAACCTGGCGAAGAGACTTTGCCCAAATAACTCGCCACAGATAATCCAAGCCATGATCATTGGACTTGGGGCAAAGTGTCTTGTTTCCCCAAACCCTTGGAAAAGCCAAGGATTTGCCCTTCATCCGGATCACTGAATCCGAAAATCATGCCCTCAACCTGGTCTTGCTCCGATAAACTAGCTGATAAATTTTGCCCAGGCAGGATAAATCGCACCCCGTAGATTGCCCGCAGGTCATCTTCGACCGAACTCACGTTCCCAAGCTTGGCTACCTTCCATTCGCCCCTGAAGTTTTTCAAACCCTTGAATTCATAGCGAAAAGTTTCCACCTTTTCGAGAACGGGGAATTTGGTCAGGATTGCCGTGCCGTCGCCTTTCAAAACAATCGAGGACCACCTGGCGGAATCACGGATGCGGTCGCTCAACCCGGACTCGATCAAGTCCAGGTAGATTTCCTTCAATTCATATTCCCCCACAACCTCCTCAACAGTTGGTTCTCGAGTCAGGTATCTATGGGCAAACGGGTCTGCGGGACAGGCAACCCAAAGAAGGCAACCACAGAAAACAAAAACCCGATTCAGTCCAAAAGACTTCAATCCAATAAACCAAGCGAGCCGCCTTTTTGCCTAGGCAGAAGATGAAACCCCGCTACTTCTGGACCGGATTGATCGCCTCTACGTAAGTCAAAATTCCGGTGGGATGCTTGCGGACAACAATGATACCCTCGTCGGAACTCAAAACTTGATCATCTTCGGGTGCATCGGCTCCACCAATCAAACGCCAACCTCCTCCGGTGATGATGACTTGTGGAGCTTCGGTGTATTTCGACCCGTGGGAATTACCGGTGCCGGTAAAGTCAAAACCCGTAATGGATCCACCCGAATCGACAGTTACGGTGGCGATGGCATCAGTCGCTCCAGGATTATCATTGCCTCCGATGAAGTATGCTTTGGCAGTCGTATTGTAACCAGCTCCTACCGAACCAAGAGCCCATTTTTTGTCCCCTTTGCCAGAATCGAAATTGACGTCTCTCTTGACCTTGACGATTACGTAACCGGATGCGCTGTCGACAACCTCGTGCGCTCCATTGAGATTCGAGTAAATCATGATTCCACTCCCCACTGAGACATCCGATCCATTGACGTCCAATTCATATTGGGCGCTGTTGCCGGTATCGTAAGTATCACTAACGCTTCTGCCTGAAATTTCGCTAAAGGTAATGCTAAACCCATTCCAATCGTCTGCACCGGCTGGTCCTACTCCGGAGAGAGATACTTTCGTGTATTCGGATGTGTTATGATCTCCACTGGTTCCACCCGTCGAATCACAACTAGCCAAGGCTGATACGGTTCCAGAGACGAATTCGACGTCGGCATCCCCAATACCGTTGTCGCTACCGTGCGTTCCGGCTTTGGCCGATGCCGTGGCGACTTCGGTCACCGCATCGTTTACCCCCCCTTTGTAGTAGTATTCGTTCCAACTGCTCCCGGACAGAAAGAAGATGGTGTCCGCATTGGTCGTATTGCCATCGGATGCGCTCGGTCGAAAATCGTATACTTCGGTACCCATGTAATCGGCAGGAATAATTTCGCCGAGAATGACGTCGGCACCGAAAGGATTGTTCATCAATGCCTGTTGCGGGTAGGCAGGTAAGTACATCTTTTGATTAGTCGTCCCGACTGCGCCTTCGATGGTGAGTTCAATGTCGTTGCTAGTTCGATTAGCGACGATAAAGGATTCGTCCGGATAGAGAATTTGGTCCGTAGCATGACCCGCTCCGATGTTGTTGACGTTATACCATCCCGCCTTGTAGGTCCCAACGTCACTACCAAGAAAGAAGTGGGGGTCATAGCGAAATTCACTCGCGTTCCACAGATAAACGAAATCGGAAGATGAAATCAAACCCGTACTGAAACCGTTTGCTTCTGCAGATGCTTTACTGTTTCCGAGAATACCACCGACTGTTGCTGCCGGCACAATCTCTACAGAGTAATCAGTCTGCAAAACTTTCGCCAAGGTTTCACCGGTGGGATTGGATTTCGACTTCGTTGCAAGCTTGGAAACGTCGAGCGTAAGTTGATTCGCAGTGTTGTCGGTAATAAGAAAATACCGCCCGACGTCGGGTGACCCCTTTTCGGTAAGGCGTACGAAATGAGGACCGCCAACGACTGTGACGCTAGGTGCCGTTGCGTAACCGCTCCCTTTGTTCGTCGGGGTGAGGCCCGTTATCTTGCCTCCACTGACCGTAGCAGTGTAAGTAGACTGGTTGTCATCAGCTTGAGGATAATCGATGTCGATCAATTGAGCGTTTCCGGTGCTACAAGTGTCGTTAAACCCGGCGCCTGCCTCGTCAATGGTGATCGAATCCACCCGGTTACCGGAAAGAACGGCTGTCAGAATGGGAACTTTGACCGTACTCTTGAAGGCTCCCGTGACAAAAGGATTGAAAACGTTGCCATCACCATCGGTGGAATTCTCGAAGGTGATGGTATTGCTCCCAACGCTCGAAATAAAGCCAGAAAAAACTGGTTCGCCAGAGACTCCTGCACTGATGATTTTGTAAATAGGAGTAGTAGCGGAAGCGTTGGTGGTTACCCCGCTCTCGGTACGAGTGGCGGGGACGGTTATGGTGACCGCACCGGAATAACCCGCAATTTGGTCCCCGAAAACAGTCGGGTGAAGGCAAAAAAGAAATGCCAATATTACGAAAAGGAAAGAAGTCGTTTTCTTCATGATAAGGTCTTGATTACTGGTGGGCTTTAAAGGTATTAGCGCCTGATCAACAAATCATACGTGAAATTTGTAAGTTTTTTCAAAATAATTCTTTAATTTCTCTCTTTTTTTTTCAAAAAAGCCCGGAAAGATCTCTTTGTGTGCCTTTTTTAGAATATAGTTCACTAGGTGCTCTCGAAGCGCAGAAGGAGAGGCAAACCCAAGCATAGGCAAATGGCATTGGGTCCCCACCAACCGAAAGTCAAAAGTACGGCGGGAGATGCCGAATTTGCAAATAGATTTCCGATCCCATAGTAGGAAACGGCAGCGAAGATACCCAAAGCCATGTTGCTCACGGATTCCTTTCTTCCTTTCGTCACGGCAAGAGGAAGCAGGATCAAAGAAAGGAAAAAGGGAGATAGTCCGAGGGCGAAATTCTTGTTAAGCAAAGACCTTGCTTCAATTTTCTGCCCTTTGTCTTCGGATTCCCGGGAAAATGCCCAAAGTTGCCTAAAGCCCATTCTTTTGTAACTTCGAGTTTGCTCCCCGGCATCCAGATCCAAAACCAAGGGTTGATTCCAGCGCTCGAAGGAGACAAACAAATCGGATGACTTCCCTTCCCTTGCGGAATCACCGGATTCAACGTCTATATCCCTGAGTTCCAAGAGGATTCGAGCCTTTTCCTCAGATTTCTCGACGATCCCGCGCTTTGCATGAACGATCGAGAGCAAATCGCCTGCTTCTCCGAAAAGCAGGATGCGGAGATTTTCCCATTCCTTGTCTCGAACCTCCCCCACCGAAATTGAAACTTTGGAAAGTTCTGACCCTCCAAGAGCTTGAAGACTCGCCCCCGACTCCTCGTTTAAATCGTCTCCGATGGAAAATTCGATTTCCCCTTCCTTTTCCAGAACCGCATTGAGGTTTGTCCACAAAACTTCTTCCATCTTTTGGTCAAAATGGGACCGGTTCACCGGAGCCCATTGCAAGTTTGCGTAAAGACAGAGGGCGCTCAACAGAATCGACAGGCTGAAAACAGGTTTTCCCCAGTCCCAAATCCCCAACCCCAAAGAACGCAAGGCAAGAATTTCCTTGTCCGAAGACCAACGCCCGAAGCAAAGGAGTACCGCCAGAGCAAAACCGAAAGGAATGCCATAGGTCATCGAATAAGGCACAAGAAACCCGATCAGCTCAAGAAAAAGACCGGGGGACAGGGACAATGCCTGAAAAAGAGATTCGTGGGAGCGAACGGCGTTCCCATAAAGAAGGACTCCGGTCAATACAATGGTCGCGAGCAGAGTGGTTGTCAAAAGTTCGAGAAAGACAAACCTACGTATGATGATTGGGGAATTCACGAATTCGAAGGATCGGCAAAAGTCAATTCTTGCAAGTCGCTTGGAAGATCGACTCCAATCGTCGCTTTGCCCACTATCGATACGCCTATCCGGCAGCCATGCTCCAAAGCCCTTAATTGCTCAAGTCTTTCGATCTGCTCAAGGGTTCCCTGGTTCCAGGTTGAGAAAGAATCAAGCAAAGAGGAGTGATATCCGTACATACCGAGGTGCTTCAAGCCAAAGGTTTTTCCACTGCCCCATCTTCCTTCGTCGCCTTCTCTCTGATGGGGAATCGGGGCTCTCGAAAAATAAATCGCATAGCCCTCCGCATCCAGGACAACCTTCACTTGATTGGGATCAATAAAATCCTCCTCACTCTCAAAAGGCGCGGCCAGGGTCGACATCGATGCGCCTTCTTTGCTCAAGGCATCGCCAAGAGCAAGTATGTGACCGCGTTCGACCATGGGTTCATCAGCCTGAACGTTAAGAATGCTTTCTCGACGGAGACTTTGGTTTGCTTGAGCAATACGATCGGTACCGGACGATAGTTCGGGGTCAGTCAAGAGAACCGAGAACCCCTCTTGTTGCAGAGGTCGGGCAAGCTCGTCCCCGTCAACGGCAAAAAAAACTTCGTATTCGGGAACTTCCTTCCGTAACCGTTCGGCGGTTCTCAAAATGAGAGGCTTGCCTCCGGCATCAGCCAAAAGCTTTCGTGGGAAGCGGACCGATGCCAATCGGGCTGGGACGATTATAGTCGGCAAAGCTAATGCGTTCATGACAAAACCTCGATCTTGCGAACGTTTCTTGTGTTGTAGCAAGCAAATCCGCACGGTAGGATGTCAAATCATCCATTTTGCAAATGATCAAAGACGCACAATCCACCACTGTTCCACCCACCCCTTTCGATCGATTTTCCCTACCCGACGAATCGGGCAGATTTGGTCCGTATGGCGGATCCTTTGTCCCCGAGACACTCTCGCACCCGCTGAGAGAATTGAACGACGCATACCTTGAAGCAAAGAAAGATCCGGAGTTTCAAAGTGAACTTGATCAATTGCTTCGCTGCTTTGCCGGCAGACCGACCGAGCTTTATTTTGCAGAGAGGCTTAGCAATCGTCTGGGCGGAGCAAAGATTTACCTTAAGCGGGAAGACTTGTTGCATACGGGCGCCCACAAGATCAACAATGCCCTCGGTCAAGCCTTGCTTGCCAAGAGAATGGGCAAGAAGCGAATCATTGCCGAGACCGGAGCCGGACAACACGGGATCGCAACCGCGTCGGTATGCGCCCGTTTCGGTTTCGACTGCGTAATTTACATGGGTGCGGAAGATATGCGAAGACAGGCCTTGAACGTTTTCCGCATGCGCTTGAGTGGAGCTGAGGTTCGAGGTGTCGAGGCGGGCAGCAAGACACTCAAGGAGGCAATCAACGAGGCCATGCGAGATTGGGTAACGAACGTAAGGAACACGCATTATATTCTTGGTTCGGCCTTGGGCGCTCATCCCTACCCCGGTATGGTGCGAGACTTCCATCGCGTAATCGGAGAGGAAACGAAAAGGCAATTCATGAAGATGGAAGGCAGGTTGCCCGATGAAATGATTGCATGCGTTGGCGGAGGAAGCAATGCGATCGGTTTTTTCTTCGATTTTTTGGAAGAGGAAGACGTTCGGTTGGTTGGAGTGGAAGCGGGAGGACGATCATTGGATGAAGGCGAGCACGCGGCCCGGTTCGAAGGAGGAAAGTTGGGCATTCTTCAGGGATGCAAAACTTGGATTTTGCAAAACTCGGATGGACAGATTAACCCGACCCACTCGGTCTCGGCGGGACTGGATTACGCGGCAATCGGTCCGGAGCACGCGTTCTACAAGGATAGGGGTCGGATCGACTATGCTCATATCGGAGATGCGGAGGCGCTGGATGCCTTCGGCATACTTTCTTCGGAAGAAGGCATTCTCCCGGCCTTGGAAACGTCACACGGCTTGGCTCACGGGTTCAAACGCGCTCGGGAATTGTCCAAAGACAAGATCATCTGCATAAACCTTAGCGGTCGAGGGGACAAGGATGCGATGGAAGTGGCCCGTTTGATGGAAGTCCCTGAGTTCCCCAACGAAAAAGCCTCATGAACAGCATGACTGGCTTTGGGCGGGCAACACTCAGTCTGCCCGATCATCTGGTTCTGCTCGAGGTTTTTTCCGTGAACAAAAAGGGACTTGAGATCGTTTTTTCCGCGCCAAAGGAATGGCAAGCCTTTGAACGGCAGGCAAATTCCTTCCTCAAAAAATCGCTGGAAAGAGGAAGAATCAGGATCTCCATCTCAGTTGAACAAACCAAAGTCGACGAGAACGCTCAGGGCTTGTTTGACAAGGACGTCATGGAGGGAGATTTGAGCGAATTGAAAAGTTTCATCGAGGAGAAAGGTTTTGCCTGTGAAGTCACTCCGGAATTGATTCTTCAACTTGCCCAGGCAAGAAATCGAGAAAGTGGTCTCCCAAAACTCGAGGATATCCTTTCCGAGCTCGAGAAAACCTTGAGCAACGCAACCTTGGAAATGATCGCCATGCGCAAAGAGGAAGGAAGCAGCATTTTCCATGACCTCGAAGAAAGGACAAACAGTCTCGAAGAAATGACCAAGCGGATGGAGGAAGGGAGCAAGGAAATGGCAAGCGAATGGAAGTCAAAACTCTTGGAGCGATTGAACAAAGCCGACCTCTCTCTGAACTCCGAAGATGACCGGGTCCTCAAGGAAGTCGCCCTCTTCGCTGAAAAATGCGACGTGTCGGAAGAGATTTCGAGACTAAGGAGTCACTTGGGACAAATTCGAGAAACAGTGGCTCAGGAAGGCTCGATTGGCAGAAAACTTGAATTCCTGCTGCAAGAGGTGAGCAGGGAACTCAATACCTTTTGCTCCAAATCAACTCGGACTCAATGCACCTCGATCGGTTTGGATGCGAGGGCGGAAGTGGAAAAAATGCGCGAACAGTCAATGAACGTGGAATAAGTCGAATCGCATTCAAGATCCGACGGTTTCGTTATCGCTCTTCTTGTCCTTTTCCTTTCGTGATTCAAAAAAGCTCAAGAAAAGATAGCCGAAAGCCCCAAGAAAAATTCCCGAGTCCGCGATATTGAAGATCGGGTAATCGTAATTGACGATCGGGAAGTACACGTCGACAAAATCGACTACCTCTGCTGGATCTCGAAAGATTCGATCTGCCAAATTGCCAACAATGCCACCGCAAATGAGCCCAAATATGATTTGGATGGGTGGCTTTGCCAGCTCAAGGTTTTTCCGGAAAAAGTAAATGCACGCCAGGGCAACGACAGCGAGGAGGGTCAGCACTTCGGGATAATCGGAAAACATGCTCCAAGCCGCCCCGGGATTCGTTACGTAGGTAAATTCCAAAAAGCAAGGATCGCCCTCAATCAAGTCAAGGACTTCCATCGGGTTTCGCCTCAACTCGACTGAGTTTTCAACCACCCAGGCCTTGCTTGCCTGATCAAGCAACAATACGCCGGCAAAAAGAAGCCAAAACCTCAGGTAAATCACTTTGACGGGTGGTCCAAAGCTATCCTGCCTCAGTCTTCCTGTCCCATGGTGGAATCGGAAATGGTGGCAAATGCCCCTGAAACGGGATCCCCATCCCGGCGCTTCCTTTTTTCAAACAAATTCTGCCCTTCAAGAGAGAAACGCGTGAAGGGAACTACTTTCAGGCGCGTTTTCTTTATGGGCTTGTCGGTCTCTTGGCAGATCCCGAAAGTGCCATCAAAAATTCGGTCTATCGCATCCTCTATTTCCTCGAGAGCTTCTTGCTCACTTGCCACCATGGATAGGGCTACGTCACGGTTAAAAGTCTCGGTCCCCGCGTCTGACGAATTTAGGGAAAGCTCTCCGGATGACTCCCTCGCCGAGGCACCCAGGGTTTCGTTGGATCTTTCCCCCAATGCCCCCTTGAGCGAGGCTCGCAGCTCCATTAGATTGGTGTAATATGAAATCAACTCCTTGGGCACTTTCTTTTCATCTCGAATAGGACGTGGTGAAACGGCAGAAACACTCAACCCCAAAATATCGTCTATAGATGCGGTTTGGATTTTTTTAACTTTGGAAGCCTTGACTTTGGAGGTGCTCGAACGCTTGCCGGTGCGATCCTTCTCATCCGCTGAAGTAACGTCTTTTGAACCGGATTGTTCCTCGTCCTTACTTCGGGTCGACAGGATCGAACGAACGTCGCTCAAGCTAAAGCCTCTCTCGTCCACCTTTTCCTTGTCTTCCGAGGGCTTCGGTTTGCTCTGGCTTGCAATCTCCCGTACCTTTCTCTCGCCCTCTTCCGATGATTTTGACTGACGGCGAGACTGGCGTTTTTGCACGGGTTCTCCCACTTTCGCAGATTTGGACGAGACAGGCTTAGCCCTGGTTTTCGAAGTTTTCGCTGGGCTTGCTTTGGCAGGAGGACCCTTGCCTTTGGCGGCGTTAGCCTTCGCCTTTGTCGAGGCAGTTGATTTCGACTTGGCGGCCGTTGTGGGCTTCTTCTTGGCTGCCGTTGCTTTTTTTGCCTTTGATTGGATTGATGGTGTCTTTTTCTTCGTCATGATCAGGGTGTGCAGAGAATATTTTTTTAACCAAGCTTGGCAAGAACTTCAGCGCAACGGGGTGAAACTTTTCCCCATCGCTCGACTTCGACCAATTCAGGAACCCAACGCCAACTCCGCGGGCATCTGACTCCCGGGGCGTGACAAGCCGAAACTTGTATTTCGGAAAGGTCAAGGTCGGCATCTTCGGCAAAAATTACCGATGACACGATGAAAATTTCAGCCAATTCATTTTCTCGGCGCTTGAAAATTGGCCATAAGGGATTGTCCGGGGACAAGGTGATCCCCACTTGGGCATCCAAAGATTGTCCGATTTCCTTTTTGGCCCTCAATCCCTCCAACGCCTCATTTACCTTGGACTCCTTGAACTCAAGCAGGGCGTCGATATCGGAAACGGCTTCCTTGTTCCCCCCGAGGTCATGGGGTTGCGGCCAGTCTTGGAGAACAAGCGCGTCTTCGCATAATTCCACTCCGGAACGGCGGAAAGACCATGCTTCGTCCGCGGTAAAGGGAGTGAGAGGACCAATCACCCGAATCAATGCATCAAAGATCAGATGAATAGCCGTTTGCGTTGATCGGCGAGCAGGGTCATCAGGATGTAAAGTGTACAAACGGTCCTTGATGACGTCGTGATAGGTGGACGACAAGGGTCCGGAGCAAAACCGGTTGATGATCTGGACCGCGCGATGAAGTTCGAAACGCTCCAAGGCGTCCGAAACTTCCTCAACCAAAATATTCGTTTGAGACAAGGCCCAAAGGTCAATGGAGCTCATGGAGGTCACGTCAACCGCATCTTTTTCAACCGAGAAATCAGAAAGAGTGCCAAGTTGGAACCTGATCGTATTTCGTAAAGTTCGATAGGCTCGGACGACTTGGCCAAGGATTTCGTCGGAAAGCGGGATGTCTCTGCGGAAATCCTCCGAGCAAACCCACAAACGCAAAACGTCGGCCCCATACTTGGTGACGTAAGAATCTGCGGTTTGAGGTTTTCCATCGCTTTTGGAAATTTTGCGGCCATCGCCATCCACGACAAACCCATGTGTCAAAATATGGCGGTAAGGCGCCTTTTGGTAAGCAACCATACTTGTCCACAAAGAACTTTGGAACCAACCTCTGTGCTGATCGCTCCCCTCGAGATAAAGATCGGCCGGCCACTCCAATTCGTCTTGGTCTTTAAGGACGGCCCGATGACTGCAACCCGAATCAATCCAGACGTCCAGAGTGTCCATGCCTTTCACAAGCTTTTTGCCCTTCCATTCCTCGGGCAAATCAAATCCATCGATAAGCTCGTCCTCACTTAGATCAAACCAAACGTCGGTGTTGGCTTGCTCTACTTTTTCGGCAATCAATCCGATCAAGGATGCGTCCAGCAATGGTTCTCCCTCTTCGTCGTAAAAAACCGGAAGAGGAACGCCCCAAGAACGCTGACGAGAGATACACCAATCCGGCCGAGCCTCCAAAAATCCTTTTATTCTGTTCTTGCCCCAATCGGGGGTGAACCGGACGTCTTCAACCTCTTCAAGAGATTTTCTCCGCAAGTCATCATGATCCAAAGAAACAAACCATTGGTCCATGGCCCGAAAGACAACGGGAGTCTTGCTACGCCAACAATGCGGATACTGGTGATTGTGATCCGTCAATGCCAGCAAATCTCCCGAGTCCTTCAATATTTGGAGAACCGCTTGATTTGCGGCGCAACCACTCGCTTTTTCCAACACCGAGATCCCAACCAACACCTCGGGAATTTGCCCATCGTCAACATAGCAACCGTTGTCATCGAGAGGACAGTACGTTTCCAAGCCGTTTGCCTGACCGGTAAGGTAATCATCCAACCCATGACCGGGCGCCGTGTGCACGCAACCCGTGCCCGACTCCATGGTCACGTATTCGGCGGCCAAAACAGGACTGTCCCGTTCGACAAAGGGATGGCGGGCAATCCAACCGACCATTTCCTCCCCAAGTAAAGATTCTCCCTTTGTGATTCCTTCCATCGAACACGCGGAACAAACCGCTTCAGCCAAGCTTTCCGCAACCCAGTAATTATTCTCACCCTCCTTTAACTCAACGTACTTTTCACGAGGATGAACCGCGATGGCAAGATTGGCAGGAAGAGTCCACGGTGTGGTCGTCCAAATCACGATGAACGAATTGGGTGATTTGCCCATCAGGGGAAAGCGCACAAAAACAGAGGGGCTTATATGATCCTGGTATTCGATTTCTGCCTCGGCCAAGGCAGTTCGACAGGGAATCGACCAATAAACGGGCTTCTTGCTTCTGTAAACAAGTCCTTGCTCGACGAAAGAAGCGAATGTCTTAAGAATCTCCGCCTCGTAACGTCCGTTCATGGTACGATATTCGCTTCCCCAATCGGCAAGAACCCCAAGTCGTTGGAATTGCGTGCGTTGGGTCTCGATATAAGAATTGGAAAAATCTTTGCATGCCTTGCGCAAAACCAAACTGTCAAAATCCTTCTTCTCCTTTCGCAAGGCTTTCGTAACCTTGTGCTCGATAGGCAAGCCGTGACAATCCCAACCCGGGACATAGGGTGTCCTGAATCCGCAGGCAGATTTGAAGCGAAGAATCGTATCCTTCAGAATTTTATTCAATGCCGTTCCCACGTGAACGTCTCCGTTCGTAAATGGCGGACCATCATGCAACACGAACGATTTGCCGCTTTTGTTCTTTTCCTGCATGCGGGCGTATACATTGCCATTTTTCCAATGGTCGATTCGCACAGGCTCTCTCTCAACTGCATTCGCCCGCATCGGAAAATCCGTTTGAGGGAGATTAAGAGTATCCTTGAGCTTTTCTGCTTGGTTCATCTGAGACTATGGAATTGAAGGCTGAAAGCGTAGCGAAGATGTTGGAATATCAGCCCAAGTCAAGGGCTGAAAAATGAAGTTTCGATTCTCCTTGCTTTAACTATACTTAAATTCACTCTCTTCGCCTTTCGGAAAGATGGACCAAATTCTTCACAATTTAACTCTACAAGCAGGCCTTGGAACGGGGTTTGCATATTGCGTGGTTTTGGCAATGGCCATTGTCGTCGGCTTGTTCTTGCTCACCAAAGGCGGAGATGCTTTGAGTGATCATAGTTCCCTTTTGGCAAAAGCATTGGGGGTGCCCAGTGTGGTCGTCGGTTTGACCATTGTTTCCATCGCAACCTCGGCTCCCGAGTTGTTTACGTCGATTGCGGCCATCCGAAGCAATGCGCAAGGATTGATACTCGGAAACATCATTGGATCCAATATTGCCAATATCGGCCTTATTCTTGGGCTTGCCCTCATGGTTAAAAACGTCGACACAAGAAACACGATTTCGAAAAGTCAAATTACTACCCTCCTTCTGCTCACCCTTGTATTTTGCTGTTTTTTATTTTTCAACCCTTCACAAAACCTTTCCCTTTTGCCCGGGGTTCTTTTGCTTGGGTTTATTTCCGTCTATCTCTTTGGCACGACTGCAAAAGCCCTTGGCCAAAGAAAGAAAGAAAGGGAGACAAAAACCGACAAAGAAAGTCTTGATACTCCTCCTGCGAAAGCTTTTTTGCTTTCGGCTTCTTTCATTCTGCTTTCAACTGCCGCTCTTTGGGCAGGATCAGATTTCCTTGTGTTCGGCGCCAAGAATCTCGCAATAATTGCAGGAGTGCCGGAGGAATTGATTGGCTTCAGCATTCTTGCAATCGGAACCAGTCTGCCGGAGCTAGCGGCATCCATTTCACTCGTAAAAAAAGGCGAGCACAAAATGCTTTTGGGAAACATAGTGGGATCCAACCTCTTCAACATAGGCTTGGTAGGAGGTGTGGCTGGCATTCTCGGCCCGGTAAGCTCAAAAACGCCTTCCCCTTGGATCGACTACGTTTCCCTTCTGCTACTGACGGCGCTTTTTTGCCTTTGGCTGAAGGGGCGAACCCTTACGCGGAAAGAAGGATTCGTTCTCCTCGCCGGCTATCTGGCATCCTCCCTATTCACTTGGATCTTGAATGGGAGCGCATAGGATCAGAAACAAACGCACCAAGAACCGTTCGCAGAAGGCTCCAGTCCGAAAAGCAAATCCGGAATTTAGTCCTCTTCGGATTTTAGGATTCTTCTCCTACCTGAAAACGGATGAAGGATTCAACGGTCAATTCCGCTCCGACCTCTTGGCTGGCAGCATGCAGGAGTTGCTTGATCGAATGATCGGGGTCCTTGACAAATGGTTGCTCGAGAAAGCACGAATTGGAAAAGTATTTTTCAAGCTTCCCTTGAATGATCTTTTCAATCGCCTGCGGAGGTTTCCCTTCCGCTTGTGCCTTGGCTATGTCTTTCTCCTTCGCGACAAGATCAGCGGGAATGTCATCGCGCGAAACGCAAACCGGGGAAGTTGCGGCAATATGCATGCACAAGTCTTTGGCTAGTGACAACACCTTGGAATCCGAGGAAGCGGCCGCAGAACCCGTCCCCAGAGACAAAAGGACGGCTACCTTTGCTCCCGTGTGAACATAAGACTCAATCAAGCCATTGTCTTTGGGTTCGAGCGCTTGAGATCGGGAAATTCTGATATTTTCGCCAATCTTGGCAACTTGTTCCGTTCTCGCCGACTCAAGGTCGGCCTCAGGTTCATCAAGTAGCCTTTGGGCAATGGCATTTGCGAATGCAACGAAGTCCTCGTTCTTGGCCACGAAATCAGTTTCACAATTTACTTCGACCAGCACGCCTTTGCTTTTGTCGGCTGAAATACTTTGGGCAATGATACCTTCTCCGGCATCCCGACCTGCCTTCTTGGCAGCAGATGCAATCCCTTTTTTTCGAAGGATGGACACGGCCTCGTCCAAGTCGCCAGCACTCTCAATGAGCGCTCGTTTACAATCAATCAAACCTGCTCCGGTCTTCTCTCGCAGGTTAAGCACGTCGTCTTTGGATATCGCGGACATTGTTATGTTAAAATTGGAAATTTGGGTGTAAAAACATTAGTACCGTCAAGCCTTGACGGGATCTTCGGCAGGGGTATCTCCCTCCGTGTTTTCCCCTTGGGGTTCTGTGGGTGCTTCTTCGCCCTTTTCAGCTTCGGCTTCCGGTTCAGCTTCGGGTTCCGGTTCGGCTGCGGCTTCCGGTTCCGCTGTGGCTTCCGGTTCCGCTGCGACTGTGGCTTCAGGTTCTTGGTTCGGCCCTGAATCGAAACTCTTCTTTCTCTCGTCGAAATCGCTTTCCTCATAGCCCTCGGGCAAAGTAACCTCCGGTTCGTCTTCCTGATCAACGAAATCAGGTTCTTGGGCGATGGGCGTGATGTCTTTCCTGCGCGTCGGTGCTTCGACGCGACGGGAAGCTCCGCTTTGAATGGCATCCAAAATCACGTCTACGATGATCCGGATGGATTTCGTAGAATCGTCATTGCCCGGTATCGGATGAGTGATGAGAGATGGATCGGAATTGCTGTCGACCAAGGCAATCACGGGAATCTTAAGGCGATTTGCTTCGGCTATCGCAATTGACTCGTTGTAGGAATCAATGACAAACAACGCACTGGGCAAACCTTGGAGATTCAGCAATCCTTCAAAATTTCTGTGCATGCGTGACATTTGTCTCCTGATGGCGGCGCTCTCCTTGCCCGGTAACTTGTCCAGGCTGCCGTCATCCTCCATGCGCAAAAACTTCTTGTACTTGGCCAAGCTGGTGGAAACCGTTTCATGATTGGTTAGCGTTCCGCCCATCCATCGATTGACGCAAAAAGGCATATTGGTGGCAGCGGCCAGTTCCCTGACAGGTTCCTGAGCTTGCCGCTTCGTGCCCACCAACAAAACTTGCTTGCCGTGAGATACGACTTCTTCAACCGCGTGGGCAGCCTTTTCAAGCAAATCGTAGGTTTTCTCCAGATCAATAATGGATATTCCGTGGCGATTGTCGTAAACGTAAGGTTTGGATTTTGGATTCCACCTGCGAACTTGATGACCAAAATGCACTCCGGCATCCAAAAGGTCTTTAACGGTAACGTTCATAATATGTACTTTCAAAGCCCCGCTAGGAAACAGGGAGAAATAATTTTCTTTTAGGATAGGTTGATTAAGATTGGGAGCAGGGGCAGGATTTGAACCTGCGACCTTCAGGTTATGAGCCTGACGAGCTACCAGACTGCTCCACCCTGCTACAGAAGAAATGGTATTATTCGGATTTCACTCCGAGAAGCAACGTAAATCTTTAACGATCTCTGCCCGTGTATTTAGGTTGTGCTCAAGAGCAACGGACTGCATTTCATATAAGAATGACCAGCACAAAAGACCTAGTCGAGTTTTGCGACACCAGAACCAGACAATTGGAGATCCCTGATTTCGCCGGAGCTTTCAATGGGCTTCAAATAGAGAACAACGGATCGGTAACGAAAGTAGGCGCCGCAGTTGACGCGGGCCTTGTTCCATTTCAAAAGGCGGATGAAGCAGACGTCGACTTTCTCATCGTACATCATGGCCTTTTTTGGACTCCCCCAATACCAATCGTTGGAAACGCTTACGAAAAGACGAGGCTTTGCATTGAATCCAACTTGGCTGTATACGGCTCCCATCTTCCACTCGACTGCCATCCGGAAATTGGGAACAACAGACTTCTGGCGGACAAGCTTGGGCTATCTTCCGAAGCTACTTTCTTACCCTACGAGGGGATCGACATAGGTTTGATTGCGACTTGCTCATACAACCTCGGAGAACTCCGGGATCGCTTGTCCGATCTTTTTCCAAAAGGCTTTCATTCCATGGAATTCGGTTCGGAAAACCCCAAGAACATAGCTATCCTGACCGGCTCCGGTCAAAGCGCAGTGGATCAACTCCTTTCCGCTGGGACCGACACCCTTGTCACTGGAGAACTCAAGCAACACCACTTCAATCTAGCTCAAGAACTGGGTCTCAATCTTTATACCTGCGGACATTATGCCACCGAGACGTTCGGAGTCGACGCCCTCGCCCAAGAAGCGGCCAAGGCATTCGATCTGCCATACGAATTCATAGACATGGAGTGCCCTCTTTAAACTTCGAGGATTGCCGTTTGTCCGGTCTTAGTCTTTAATTCAAAGCAAGATGAAGAAGATTGGACTCCTCAACGGCCCCAACCTCGATCGCCTAGGCAAACGCGAACCCGAGGTTTACGGTTCCGCCACGCTCGACGAGATCGAGGATAAGGTTAAGACCAAGGCTGTATCCTGCGATTGTGAGGTGGACGCCTTTCAGTCCAACCACGAAGGCGCTCTCATCGACAAGATTCACGAATGGGGCGATGCCGGGTTCTCCGGTCTGATACTCAATCCCGGTGGACTCACCCATACTTCCGTTGCCTTGCGCGACGCCGTGGTCGCCTCAGGTCTGAAAACCGTGGAAGTTCACCTTTCCAACATCCACGCCCGGGAGGATTTTCGACACAAGTCACTCATCTCGGGCATTGCGGCAGCCGTCGTGGCCGGCATGAGCCACCACGGCTATATTTCGGCCCTGCGCTACCTCTCTGAGGAAGCCTGACAAAAATTCACCCGGATAAGGAACAGGTATTTGAAGCGAACGTTTCAAGCAGTGCCATCGCCCGAGAAAAAATCGTTCCCCTTGTCATCGGTGATGATGAAAGCAGGGAAATTCTCCACCTCAATTTTTCGCACTGCCTCCATTCCCAATTCTTCGAATTCAATCGTCTCCACTTTTTTGATACACTTTTGGGCAAGGCGAGCAGCTGAGCCTCCAATACTACCAAGATAGAAGCCTCCGTGCTTCTTGCACGCCTGAACCACCATCTTGGAGCGATTGCCCTTGGCCAGCATGACAAGGGAACCACCGGCCTCTTGAAATTTGTTCACAAAGGCATCCATTCTTCCTGCCGTGGTAGGACCGAATGAACCCGAAGCGTACCCTTCGGGTGTCTTGGCCGGTCCAGCATAGTAGATGGGGTATTGCTTGAAATAATCAGGCAACCCATGTCCTTCGTTCAACCTGTCGCGAAGTTTCGAATGAGCCAAATCGCGAGCTACAATCAGAGGGCCGGACAAGGAGAGCCTGGTACGAACGGGATATTTTGAAAGTTCTGCGAGAACGTTCTTCATTCCTGTATTCAGGTCAATTCGAATGGCCTCCGAATCATCCTCGGGTAAATCGGGTAGAAAACGAGCCGGGTTGGCTTCGAGTTTTTCCAGAAAAACTCCTTCTTTCGTGATTTTCGCCAAGGCTTGACGGTCTGCGGAACAACTCACGCCAATGCCTATCGGCAAACTGGCCCCATGACGCGGCAGACGGATAACCCTTACGTCGAGACAAAAGTATTTTCCACCGAACTGTGCTCCGATCCCGCGCTTCTGTGTAAGTTCAAGGATTTTCTCCTCCATTTCCGGACAACGGATGGCATGCCCCCGTTCATTGCCCTCGGTCGGCAGACCGTCCAGATAACGTGCGCTGGCGAGCTTAACAGTCTTCAGGTTGGCCTCCGCTGAAGTCCCGCCAATAACTACAGCCAGATGATAAGGCGGGCATGCCGCAGTACCCAAGGCGGCAATACGTTCATCCAAATATTCAAGAAGCAAATCCTCTTTCAGTAATGATGGCGTACCCTGATGAAGAAAGGTCTTGTTTGCCGACCCTCCCCCTTTGGCCATGAACAAAAAGTGGTATTCATCGCCCTCGGTTTGATATAGATCGATTTGCGCAGGAAGGTTCGAACGCGTGTTTTTCTCCTCGAACATGGAAAGAGGAGCCAATTGGGAAAAACGAAGATTATCCGAAGCATACCTTCTTTCGATACCCTCTGCCAAGGCAGCCTCATCCCCACCCTGAGTCCAGACTCTCCTTCCCTTCTTTGCCAAAACGATGGCGGTTCCCGTATCTTGGCACATTGGCAAAATGCCTTCTGCCGCAATCTGGGAATTTCTTAGCAAATCCAATGCGACAAAACGGTCATTTGCGGACGCCTCTTCATCATCAAGAATTGACCTGAGCTGTCGAAGATGATCCGTCCGCAAATAGTGAGAAATCTGATGAAATGCCTCACTGGCTAATTCACCAAGAGCATCAACCTCAACCTTGATGACTGGTTCGCCCTCAATTTCTGATTCGGCAACCAAAGAACTCAATCCGGACAAATGCGTCCATTCGATTCCCTCAGCGGGAGCGAGTGGAAAGAGGGTTTGATGAAAGTTAAGATTAGCAGTCATACTCGAAAGCTACAATCAAAAGGGGGGAAGCGTGAACTTCTAGGGATTTTCACTTTTATTCAAATCAGCAGGAAGTGACGGGGGAGCCGTGGATCGATTACCATCGTCCGGAAATTGGTTCGAGCCTTTCAATGCCGGCCCCCTTGTGTCGCCACTGGGTTTGGAACCGACCTTGACGGGAATAATCAACCCATTGCCTTCGCGTTCGACAACAAATTCCACAAATGTTCCCGGTTTGGCAAAAAAAGATGCGTGAGCAAGATCGCCAGGACCATTGATTACCGTGCCGGCAATCCGCTTGAGTATATCGCCTTTTTTTAATTTGGAAAAGGAACCGGGCGAACCGACGACAAAATCATCGATGACTATGTCAAAACTATTTTCGAGGTTAACCTTGCGATTCGTCGTCACGCCAAACCATCCGTAATCGATTTCCCCCGATAGCAGCAAATCATCCCTAATTCTCGAACAGGCCCTTGCGGGAAGAAGGAAAGAAGACCGAAGGTCAGGCAATGCCGCGTAGGTGATGCCAACAAACCTTCCGTTCAGGTCGAAGACCGGGGCCCCGATTTCCCCCAAACCCAATGGCATGCTCGACCTAATCATTTTCGTGGGGAAAAGCCTCTTCCCAAAAGAAAATTCATGACTTTGCATAATGCCATAAGTAGGGGCTATCTTGAAGTCCAGAGCGCAAGTCACGCCAATTAAAATGGCGCCTACGTTTAAATCCTCTTTGGTTCCGGAAAACGATACAAACGTAAAATCCTTTGGTTTTTCCGATATTTTCAGAATGGAAAGATTGCAAAGTGGATCGTGCCCGACCTTGTGCGCGAGAAAATAAGAATTGCGATGTTCAACCCAAATTCTGTCAGCATCCTGAAGCAATCCAGTCGTCAAAACATGCCCTTCTTTACTGATGAAAAAACCACTTCCCATTTTGAGCAAACGGCGAACCTTGTTCTCTACTCGTTGCTCTCGAGCTGCCTTTACGCGAACGACCGAGGACTCGGAAGACCTGAAAACCTCTTGGATTCGTGTTTGAAGAGAGAGGAAAGAAGCCTCTTCACTCTGATTGGCCAGTAGTAATCGAGGTAAGAATATTACCGTAAGCGCAAAGAACGCGAGGAGGGAGCGCCCCATGTGATCAGAAGGTGAACTGAGCAAATAAGTCCGGTTGCTGAAATTCCTTTTCCTTTATCGTATGCTCTTCGAAGGAAGAGTCCTCATCTGCCCACTCAAGCGCATGATGGACATAAAGGCTTTGGTCCGAAAGTTTCGAATCCACGACATGGGAAGAAACGACTTCAACGTCTTGCCCGGCAAGATCATCTAGGAAGACTGCGTCGGCCGGCGACATGGAAATCTCGTCCAATTGCTGGACGAATTCAGTAGACTGGACCGGAGAGGGCGGGGACTGCAAGTAAAAGAACACAGCCAAAAGGCAGGCAAAAGATGCAGGGACAGAGAAAACGATTGCTTTGGAGACTGTGGAAAACTTGCTCCGTTGTACGACGGACGTAAGAGCTCGATCACGGACACGATCTTGAAAACCGTCCCAAAAATCATCCGAGGGGACATCGAGCTTCTTCGATTGGAAAAGCTCATCTAAACTAGGTTTTTCTTTGGATTTCATAAGATTAAACTATTTCAAATAATCTGACAGTAGTGACTGGAGCTGTAATTTGGCGTAATGCAAGCGAGAGCGAACTGTCCCTTCCGTGCACTTCATTATCGTGGAAATTTCCTTATGACTGAGACCGTCTATTTCAAAAAGAACAACAATTGTCCTATGCTTGTCTGACAACTTCAGCAGCGCTTCGTTCAATTTTTGATGCAATTCGTTAAGAAGAGTATTCCGAACGGAAGACGATTCGGAAGAGGAAAGCTTTTCAAATTCCTTGCTTGAGCCGTATTCCTCGGAAATTTGCTCGAAGCTGAAGAACTTGCGTGTTTTCTTGCGCTGAATATGGCTCAGCGTCATGTTTACGCCAATCCTGTAAAGCCATGTGAAAAAGGACGATTTCCCTTTGAATTTCCCCAAAGAGCGGAAAGCCTTCACGAAGGCCTCCTGCGTAAGGTCAGCCGCATCTTCATGGTTAAAAGTCATGTTGTAAATGACACTGTAAAGCCTTTCTCGGTAAAGAAGCATAATTGAGTCGAAAGCAGCTATGTCTCCACCCTGAACACGTTTCACAAGGGCACTGACCTCATCGGCAGTCTTGGCGGGGGAGGAAACCTCCCGGCTTTTGCCATGAACTCGCGTAAACATATGTCAAAGATACAATATTCTACTTATCCAAGGCAAGAAAATTAGGGAAGGCATCCCCAGATAGCGAAGAGAGTTTTTCGTCGAACAAAGCTAAGAAATTCAACAAGTTGGAGGACATGTCTTCGTATGGCAAGTTTGAAGCAATTAGCCTCGTTTGGCTCAATTTCTGACGGAGAAAGACAATGCATTCCTCGCGAATTTCCAATTCAACCATTAGGTCTCCAATCTTTTGCCTTGAAAAATCGCTGATGGAATCAACGCCACCCAACAAATCTTTGATTTCCCGGTTTTGGCTAGATGATAATTTCTGAAAAAGAAGAATTGTGGGAAGAGTGACTTTTCCAGAATCGAAATCCGTACCAAGACATTTGCCCACGACATTCGATTCACCAAAAGAATCAATCAAATCATCGAAAATTTGGTAGTTCAACCCCAAGGAAAGACCAAAACCACCAACTAGGTCAATGACATGCTCGGTATGACCAGCGAGAAAAGCGCCGGCTTGACAAGAGGCTTTGAATAATTCACCGGTTTTGTCTTGAATGAATGAAAAATAATCGGAAAGAGTAATCTCAAAGTTTCCACGTGCGAACGTTTGCATGATTTCTCCAGTACAAGTCCGACGGGTTGCAGAAGAAACCAGTTTGCAAATTCTAGTAGAAGGAAATTCCGTGGCTAATTCCAAGGCAAAACTGAACAAGGCATCTCCAAGGAGAATAGCGTTATGTTCGCCAATTTGAGTATGTACAGTAGCATGCGACCTTCGAATCTTTGCCTCGTCCAAAATATCGTCATGCACAAGGGTTGCGACATGAACCAATTCAAGAATAGCGGAAACTTTGAGCAAGTCTTCTGTGACCTCCCGGAAACCGGATCCACAACGGAAGACGAGCAATGGTCTTATCCTCTTTCCTCCGCCCAAGACAACTTTTCTTGCTAAATCGCGAACCGGTTGATCCAAAGAGTCGAGGGTATCTGAGAGATAAGTCTCAAAAAAGTTCAGAAAGGCAATATCGCCACTTTGCCCAAGGCCAGAAATGGCCGAGTTACTTTGATCAAATTCCTTCAAACTCATTACAAATTCGTTCTAAGGAAATATCAAACGATTTACAAACCAAGAATAGGATTTTCGTCAAAAGAAAACCGAAACCGTAGACACAGTATGAATCTACCAATCTTTCTTCTTGTGACGATTAGCTCTCGTACGCTTGCGTCGCTTGTGCTTGTTCATTTTTAAGCGACGCTTTTTCTTGAGGTTACCCATTTGGTATTGGTTTGTTAATATTGGATGAATTTGAAAATGAAAAGACCCGTGCCTTCCCTTCGGAAGGCACGGGTCGCAAGACTGGCAACAACTTACTCTCACACGGCAGCGAGGCCGCACTACCATCAGCGACAGAGGGCTTAACGAACGTGTTCGGGATGGAAACGTGTGTTTCCCCTCGTCTATGATCACCAGATAGATATCCGGCGGACCGCCAAAATGCTGATGGCTTTGTTGTTACCGCGGCAGTCCGCGATTACGGAAAAATTAGTTTAACGTCTGGGAACGCAAGCGCCGTCCGAAAAAACGGCGATTATGATGAATGGAACGTTTCGGATCATTAGTATCGGTTAGCTCAATGCGTTACCACACTTACACTTCCGACCTATCGACCTGGTAGTCTTCCAGGTTCCTTCATGGTCCGAAGACCAAAGGAGATCTTATCTTGGGAATAGCTTGGCGCTTAGATGCTTTCAGCGCTTATCTAGTCCGTGCTTAGCTACCCGGCGGTGCCGTTGACACGACAACCGGAACACCAGAGGCACGTCATTC
>JABGWD010000376.1 GCA_018645725.1 Opitutia bacterium | reverse complement strand
TGCAACTTCTATTGATCGTCCTCGGGATGCTCCGCCCTAAGGCGTTCAAGCAATTCCGGGTCAAAGGGTACCCCCCTGAACCTCGTAATCTCCATTTTTCTCCACCTTGACGGGAAGGGTGTCAACGGGAAGGGGTCTTCAACCGGATATTGGGTTTTCAAGACCCGATAGATCTTCCTTCCGATCTGCTCCTGAGAAAAAAAATGGTGACTCCCTCTGCTGCCCATGTAGTGCCAATTACCTATCAACTTAACAGGTTCCATAAGTTCCCTGAGGCGCTCCCCGCTGACTTCTTCGGAGTACCACGGGGCGGGTGCTTTGGTTGCGACCGCGCTTTTTTGAGCAACTTTAGCCCCCCCGATCACGGATCCACCGACAAGAAGAACAGGAGAAACCGCAACCACCTTGGCACTGGTCTTCACGGGCTCGGGAACGGATTTGTTGGAGTGGCCTCCGCAGGAGGAGAGTAGCAGGCCGATGAGTAGGGGAGGGATTGTTTTCTTCATTTGATACAACGCAAATATGCGGGAAACGAAGGACATTTCAAGGCAAGGTATCCAAAGTTCTCCATGAATCTTATTTCCTTTGGTGGTTCTTCCGGTTGATTTCAATGAGTTTCCCGATCATCTGATCGCATATCGGATGGGAATGATCGTCCCGGGAATTCGTGACCACGAGAAAGGCACGGTCAATCTTGGGAGCCACCCAAACAAGGGCATACCACATGGTGTTGCTTCCGCTGTGCATCAGCACGGTTCCTTTCCCCCATGGGCGCTTGTTGACTGTCCATCCGCCCGCATAGGTTCCGGTGGGGGTAATCAATTTATCCAGGGTCTTGCCATTCAGGCCGAGCTTGTTTCCACCGGGAAGTTGGATGGCGAGAAACTTCGCCCAATCCGCAATCGTACAATGCACCCTTCCCGCCGGGCCGAGGGCTTCCGCATTATCGAATTGCCGAGGGCGCCAGCCTTCGTCCGAGCGGACGTGTCCCCAGGGCTGTTCCGTTTTACCGGATGGGCCCGGAGGACCAAAGCCAGTCGACTTCATGCCAAGCGGTTTGAAGATGCGTTTTCGCATCAAGGACTCCCAGGTCGCGCCGGTAATTTTTTCCGCCATACATCCGGCGATCAAGTAACCCAAATTGGAATAGTGATACGCTCCTTGCTTACGGGCCGGAGCCTCATTTAGGTTTGCCTCAAGGATGGCCAGGCGCCGCTTTATCAGCTCCATCTTGCGATGGGTCCACCAGTTCGCCGCATTGGCCTCCACTCCGGCCCGATGGGTCAGCAATTGCCAGACGGTGATGGCGTGATGATCAGGATGGATCTTGCCTTTGAGCTCGGGCAGGACGGAGATCAACGAGGTTTCCCAAGTGAGTTTTTCTTCGTCGACCAAGGTAGCCAGCAAGACCGAAGTCATGGCCTTGGTGCAGGAGCCCAAATGAACGAGGTCATCCTCGGCAAGCTTCTCCTCGCTTCCGTCCTTCCGGATACCTGCCGAACCGACAGCCAGTACCCCCTTGGACGAAGTGATGGCGGCTACCATCCCCGGAACCTTTGTTTTGGCAACGGCTTCCACAAGAACCGCCTCAATCTTCCTGGACTTCTTATTTTGCTCAGCGGGTGCAGCAAAAACGGTTGGGGCCAGCAGGAACAGATGGACAAGGGATATGCTTTTGTTTGCAAATGGACTGCCGACCTTCATGACTCTTCAGTCTATTTTAAAGTCTTACTTGTGAGGCCGTCCCAAGTATCTTTGTTTGGCGGTCGATCAAAAGGGTTTTCAATTCCCATTTGCTCGATCGTGTACCTGCCTTTTCCAAAATTACAGGAACCACAGGAAGAAACGAGATTTTCGGTATCAGTTGAACCACCAAGGTTCCAAGGTATGACATGGTCGGCGTAGGGCCAAGTCGCAAAAATCATTCCGTGCCGTTCCAAGTTCTTGCTTCCTTTGCGAAACCCATGCCAGTCGAGTTTCTTGATAAAGGCTTTCATGAAGACTTGGGAAATCAGCCGTATGCCACAATAGCGGCACCTGAAACCGTCCCGTTCAAAGACTTCCTTCTGATGTTTCGTAGGATTTCGATTGGAATCCCTTAGATGGTCCGAGACTGATTCCGGTTTTGGAATACGCAAAATGCGAGTTCTTCGATTGCCCGAAGTTTGTCCATGCTCGATGAACCATTCTTGAATATCAGGCCCCCGAGTGGCGGAAATTATCTCGATGCATTTGTTTCGATTCCCTTTTCGAAAGGCTTCCACTGCGTTAGCAAAGAGATCAATTTGAGATTCCAACCATTCAGGTGGTTTCAGAGGGCAGAACTTGTCCCAAAGCTCG
>JABGWD010000375.1 GCA_018645725.1 Opitutia bacterium | reverse complement strand
CAAGTCGTCGTTGGGACCACAAAAAGCAGAGGATGCCTTGAAGAACAATACCGGTTCATCCGGAAGTTCCATGCCTGATTCCTCGGCGTGGTCCTTGTAGTTCAGTCCGATGCAGACGATCTTGCTGGGCCGGGCAATGGGCGAACCATAGCGCTCGTCTTCCGGGAATGGCGGCAATTCCGAGGCGTTTTCATCCGCCCATGCCTTAAGTCGCTCGAGACCGTCGGTTTCGAAGAAAACTTCGTCGTAGTCTTCGCCGAAGGAGGAGGTGTCGACTTCCCGTCCGTCGGGAAGGATCAAGCCGGGAGATTCTTCGAGGGGTTCGCCCTTTCGAATGAGTTTCATTTGTTGCCTTTGATTTTATCTGAGGTTCATTGTGCCGCCGTCGACGTCGTAGACGCCGCCGGTAATAAAGGATGCTTCGTCGCTGCAAAGAAAAGTCGCCAAATTCGCCACTTCCTCGGGCTTGCCCATCCGACCGATCGGTTGGTACTCGGAAAGTTCCTTGAACTTGTCCGTCCTTTCTTCTTCCCGGGGATAATATTCCTTGAGGAAACCATCGACGAAGGGTGTGTGCACCCGGCCCGGGCAAACGCAATTGCACCGGATGCCTTGCTCTATGAAATCCTTTGCCACACTCAAGGTCATCGCGAGGATCGCCCCTTTGCTTGCCGAGTAGACGAACCTCTCGGATATTCCGAGTCTGGAAGCAATGGAAGCGAGATTGAGGACCGAACCGCCTCCGTTTTCGGCGATGGCCGGCAAGACGGTCCGCATACAAAGGAAGGCTCCTTTGGCATTGACCTTCATGATGCGGTCGAAATCTTCTTCGCTGGTGTTCGTTGCCGTCCCAACGTGGGCGATTCCGGCGTTATTGACGAGAATTGCCGGTAAGGAAAACGTTTCCGTAGTGGCGGCAAGGGCTGCCTCGATGCTTTGAGGATCGGTTACGTCGCAGGCAACCGGCAAAGCCGATCCGCCCGAGCTTTTAATTTCATCTGCCGTTGCCTCGGCCGCCTCGAAGTCTTGTTCCCAGATAGCGACCCGGGCCCCTTCTTGAGCGAACCTCCGGGCGATGGCTTGGCCTATTCCTTTTCCGCCCCCCGTGACGATCGCAGTTTTTTCACTTAGTTTGGTCATTGAACGAATGATTGAGCAACCTACAATGACATGCCGCGTTTCCAAGGCAAGAAATCATCTCGGCCCTGAACGACGGCTTTGGTTTTCTTGCTGCCCGAAGCGTAGGCGATTACCTGCTCGAGCAAAGATTCGCCCAAAGATTCGACTGTTTCGGTTCCATCGACGATGGGCCCGGTGTCGAAATCCACGTATTCGGAAAATGAATTCGCCAACTTGCTGCTGCTGGAAATTTTGATCACTGGGCTGACGGGGTTACCCGTGGGAGTACCCAAACCCGTGGAGAAGAGAATCATGTTGGCTCCGGCTCCCGCCATTGCGGTGGTTGACTCGACGTCGTTACCCGCCGTGCAGAGCAAACTGAGTCCGTCCTTGCTGACCCATTCCGGGTAATCCAGTACGTCGACGATCGGAGAGGTTCCTCCCTTGCGGGCCGCTCCGGCCGATTTGATGGCATCGGTAATGAGTCCGTCCTTTACGTTTCCCGGGGATGGGTTCATGTGAAAACCGGATCCCGCCTCCTTTACCCGGGCTTCGTAGTTGCGCATGATTTCGATGAAGCGGTTGCCCGTTTCCGCAGTGGCGCAGCGGTTTACGATTTCCTGTTCCACGCCGCAAAGTTCGGGGAATTCCGAAAGGATGACCCGTCCTCCGATACCGACCAGCAAGTCGGCGACCCGGCCGATCGTCGGGTTGGCGGAAATTCCCGAGAATCCGTCCGATGCCCCGCACTCCATCCCCAAGCACAACTTGGACAAAGGGGCAGGGGACCTTTCCAAACGGTTGATCTCGGCCAACCCAGAGAATGTTTGGCGAATTGCCTGCTCCATCATTTCGCGCTCCGAAGAGTATTTCTGTTGTTCGAAGACGAGCAGGGGTTTGTCGAATCCGGGACAGCGCTTGGCAATCTCATTCTCCATGATGGAAACTTGGGCATGTTGACATCCCAAGCTAAGGATCGTGATGCCCCCGACGTTCGGGTTGCAGGCATAGCCCGCGAGCAAGCCGCACAATTCTTCTGAAATCCCTCTGGTTTCTCCACAGCCCAATCCATGACTGAGGAATTTTATGCCGTCCACGCTTGGAAAAACAGGGGAGGGCGAATGGTCTTGCTCCGCTTGAAGGGAAACGTTTTCCGGATCAACCCCCGTCTTGTAGACTTCGGCCAGTTCCCGGGCAAAGCGTTGGTATTGGTTCCTGCGCTCGAAACCCAAGGCTTCGAGCATCGAGTTCTTCAACGTCTCGACGT
>JABGWD010000374.1 GCA_018645725.1 Opitutia bacterium | reverse complement strand
TGACCTTTGCTTTGGGATCAAGACCACGCAGTTCAATTAGTTCGCTGACATACATGCCTTTTAGGGTAAATGAGAAGGTTTTGGGCGAATTGCCGGCAAGCTATGAGAGGGACTTGGTGGTTTGGAAAAGCTTCATGTCTTGAAATTCAACGTTACTGAATGCGTTGAGACTGTTCTCCGGGAACTACGCAAATCAACAATCAACTTCCAATTATCGCCAAAACCGCCCTCTTCAACTCGTCGCTGAGATGCCCCCATCTTTCGACGATCTGCGACAGCATGCGACGGTCCTCGTCGGGAATCTGCATCAATATCTGCATCAACGCATCCACGCTCAAAGCCGAATCTTCAGTCTGCGACTGGGATTGAGCATCATTCGATTTCGGGTTCGAGTCCCGTCTATCCCGCCACCTTTATTTATGCGGGTTTCCCCGTTTTCAAGAGGCTTCCGGAAGGAAGTCATTTTTGTTTTTCGGGATGGGGGAGCAATTCCCTTTTTATCATATTTTGCCACTTTTTCGGTACCCTCGTGACACCCAAATGACACCCGAGATTCCCACCGATACCGGCTCATAGCCAATTTTCCTTCAATTTGCTGACACCCGACACCCAAACCCCAAGCAACAGAAAGAGGCAAAAGGAAAGCTATTTCACCAATGAGCAACTCTCGCAAATCTGTCTACTTAGTCAGTTGAAAATTAAAAACGGCCGACCTGCGCCGCAATTTCGACTCCCGCCACTTCTACCAAACCCTCAAGGTGAATCAAGAAGGCTTTCGCCAACAATTCACTTGTCTACCGGGGCTTTCTTCAACCATTCCTTTACGTTAAGTGTGCTCGATCCGAGATCAAAAGCTTCGACCTCTATTTGATCACCATTTTTGAGCGACTTGTAATTCTTCATGATTCGTTCACCGTGATGCTTTGAAACCTTTTCGAGACTCAAAACAATGGTTTTACCAACTGCCTTCCTTGCGTTTTCCGCCTTGTTTGCCTTCCACGTTTTCATGATCCGATCCACCCTGAAGACAAATGACGCACCTTGTTTTTTTTCGATCAGTTTTCCGCTCATCATTCCTCTAAAGCCTTTGAGCTCATCCGGAATGCCTGAAGCAAAGTATTTTGCTGATGCTGGCGAAAAAGCAGCATGACTTACAATTGCAAAAGCTAAGACGGGCAAGAAACAAATTTTTGATATATTTTTCATTAGATGATTACGGGTTATTTTAGCAAAAAAGATTTTAGTTTGATAGATCAATTTTTTTAATTAGATTCTTCTGTTAAGCAAGTGAGTAACAGCACAAAGAGTTTTTTTCGACAAGCGAACGACGCAAGCGAGCTTCTAATAGCTTCTGTACGAAGATTTCAATTCACTGTGGTAGCGTTAGGGTTTCTTGTGCTTCCTATCTCTCCCATCTCTGCTGTGAACGCTGAACCAAATCACTCGCAGGCAAAAGTCAGATCCGCAATCGAACGAAGCATTCCCTACCTTGAGGAAAAGGGAATGGAATGGATCAGGGATAAGAAATGTGTCTCTTGTCATAGGGTAGGCAACATGGTCTGGAGCTTGACGGAAGCACGCAGCATCGGATTCAAGACATCTGAAAAGCTTGATGATTGGATTGAGTGGTCGCTCACTGCTTCCTTGAAAAAAAATGAAAAGGGGGAGGTCGTCGGTTTGGGCAATAAGGAAGGGGTTGCCCAGTTGATTTTGGGGTTAGATGATTTGGCGGCAAAAAAAAGACGAGATTTGCTCGACTTGCTGAAGCAGGAACAAGAGCCCAATGGCTCATGGAAACCGGGAGGTCAGTTACCAACCCAGAAAAGGCTCCCGGGGGAAACCAGGGAGGCATCCACAATGTGGATTGCCCTGGCTCTTCAAAATCATGCTCCGTCAGCTTTTGAAAAAGCTCTCCATCACCTTGATGAGCCTCTCGGGAAAAGTACCGAATGGATTGCCTTGAAGCTCTTGATTGCCCGGCAAACGAAAAACTCGCTGTCAAGGAAACGTTTCGCCCGCTTGCTCATCGAAAAACAGAACAAGGATGGAGGATGGGGATGGCTGACAAGCGAACAAAGCGACGCTTTGGGCACGGGGATAGCCCTCTATGCCCTTCGTTTGGCCGATTCCGAATCTAATCTTACATCTATGCTCAAGGCACAGGAATTCCTCTTGTCTAATCAGAAGAAAGACGGATCCTGGGATGTTCGCTCCACGAAAGGAAAAAAACGGGAATTTATCGAGGAAACGTCGAGTTACTGGGGGACAGCCTGGGCTATTCTCGGTTTGATCAAAGGATTGAAAAACCCTGATAGGGAGTCGTCTCAGAAAAATTAGGAGTTTTGCTAGGCTCGTATTGGATGCACCCTTACCACTCCCCCACCACCCTCAAAACCGCCCTCTTCAACTCGTCGCTACTTAGACTTTAGACCTGCGGTGTTTACTGCGATTACGCGGTAGCGGTACTTTTTGCCTGCTTTGGCCCGGACGTCGGTAAAGGTCATCTTCACCAGCGGATTCGTCGGGGTGTCGCTGTATTGAAGCCCTTGGAAGAGGGGGCGACCGAAGCGATTGACGGCTTTCTCCGGCACCTTGCCCACGATTGCGCCGTCGCGCTCGATGATGAATCCGGCGAGTCCGCTCTCGAGATCCCCCTCGGCCTCCCAGCTTAGTCGGTTCCCGTCGATTCTAAGGTCGGTGGGGGCGGGCGGCGGCGTGGCGTCGGGAACCTTGGTGTCCTTCACGTACTGCATCCACGCCTTGGCCACGGCTTGGTTCGGCAGCCAGATAGCCTTTTTCGGATCGTCTTTGAACTTTGCTGCCGACACGGCCTTGGTCCCTAGCAAAGGTGCCAGCCATGCTCCTTTCGTGGGCATGGGCTTGAGCGGGGCGCCGCTGCGGTTCGGCAAGCGTGCGGTCAGGCAGGCGTCGAGCCAGGGGATGGCCATGTAGCGCTGGTTGCCGCACTCGTGAGCGGACAAGGGATCGACCGATACCCCCAGCAATCCTCCCCGGCTTCGTACGGCTTGAAAGAATGCTTCGTTGGCTGGCCAAACCTTGGCGAAGCGTCCGTCCTTCACGGTTACGCCTTCCTTTGTTCCGGGGTTGCACATGAGCGGT
>JABGWD010000373.1 GCA_018645725.1 Opitutia bacterium | reverse complement strand
TTGACCACGTCGGCTATCCGTACCATGGCGGTGGAAGGCAGGGTCGACTCGTTCACCCGTCCGAGAATCATGGAATGGCTGTGACAGTCGATGAGACCGGGGGTGAGATGCATGCCTTTGCCGTCCACGATCTTGCAACCCTTGGGGGTTTTTGATTTCAAGTTCGGGGCAATGGCGACGATCTTTCCTCCTTGTGCCAACAAGTCGTGATCCCTCAAGATTCCTTTTTGCCCGCAGGTCCAAAGCTTGAACCCGGTAAAGAGAACTGCGGAAGGTCTTTCGATCACCTTGCGGTCGGCATGCGGAAATTTGGCGATCCTCTTGTCCGCTTCCTTTTCGTCGGTGGCGTTACCGTCCTTTTTTTCTTCCTTCTTCTCTTTGTCTTCGATGAAATATTGAAAAGGGCGACCCTGAATCCAAGTTGAACTTATCTTGGCTTCTTTGGCAAAGTAAGTTTCTCCTTCCACCACCACCAGGTTGGCGAGTTTCCCCTTTTCCAGGGTCCCCGCGAATTTTTCGATTCCACAAATCCTTGCGGGGTTGGCAGTCAGGGCCGCGATGGCTTGTTCTTCGGAGAGACCCCGTTCGACTGCCTTGAGCAAGTTGCCGTGAAAATCACCAAGGCTTGCCCCGCTCGTGGTCAACGATAGTGATTTGGCTTTTTTTGAGATAAGAGCCGGGTTGCCCGGGGCATGATCCCACGCCCTCAGTTGGTCGAGAGAAATTTGTTCCCAATCCTCTTCTTCGGGCAATTTGGAAAGGGCGGGGAAGAGGAGGGGCGATACGTAGGAGTGATTCTTGGAAAGAGCCAAGTCCGGTCTTCTCCACTCATCCCCGGTGGCGATGATCACGGGATGAAAGCCGAATTCCTTGCTCAAGGTCAAGGCGCGGTTTTCCATGAGGCAACTGCCTGGCTCGATCCATACGGGAAAGGGTTTTTTCTTGTTGAGGACTTTTTGCAAGCTCCGGATTCCGGCATGGGGGAGGTAGGGTAGGGAGGATGGTTTTTTATTCAGGTAAAGGGATTTTTCCTTTGCGTGCGTCACGTCAAGAAAAGCCTGCCTGATCACGGCGAGAGCACCCATGAGCGAATTGGGGTAAACGGGGGGAGATTGTTTCTTGCCGACCGGATCGAAGGCCATGATCTGAGCCACTTCCTCCTTGAGGACCAACTCGTTCGGGTTTCCATCGCGCAGGAGAACGCAGGGCCCGGTTCCTCTGAGAATGCCTGCGGAGGGAGACAGGTGGGCGATCGTGAAACCATGTTTGCGCAGGGATTTCCATTTGCCCTCATCCGGTTGAAAACCATTGATTCCCTTCCGCTCGGGGTGAACCCCGGAGACCTCGAATCCCGATCCTTTTTCCCCGGGATCCGACCGTGTCGAGGGGGTGCCGTGAAAGGACAAATCAGCCGTGGCATGAACGTGATGGTCGTGCTTTAGATCGAGTAGTTTTCCGGCGTTCGTTCCGGTCAGGAGGTAGGGATCTATGAAACCGGCGTAGATCGTCTTTCCGGACATATCCCAGTTGCGGTAGCCCGGGGGAACTTTTTCGCCCTTCTCCACTTTCTCGATCCTTCCGTCGCGGATGAGCAATACGCCACTTTTGATCCGTGTATCCGGGCTTACCTGAACGTCGGCTCCGACCAAGGCGTGGAGGTTCACTCCCTCTGGTTTTTCACCGGGGAAAGGGAAGTTCTCATCATTCGCCATCAAAGAAAAGGGGACGAGCACGAGTACGGACAGGACTATGAAAGACAGGGGATTGAATGCCATGAAGACAAGGATGCTTTTCCGTTCGGGTAGGGCAAACCTTAATCAAAGCGTAATGACCGATGGTTCGTTGCCCAGTGAGAAGGTTCTGCACCATCTAATTTTCATATCATTGATTGCAATGGATACCGTTTTGCTTTATGGGTTCGATCATAAAACTCCCAGCCATTTTACTGAAATTGTCCTTTGGTATATTTCCTCTCCTTGGCCAAGTCGAAGATGCGGAGAATACCAAACCGCAAGTTCAGATATCGTCTCGTTTTATCGATGGTGATACTGTTCTTGCCGCTCCGCGGGTGCTTACGACAGTTGGACAGGAGGCAGTCATCCAGGTCGCGCAGGAGGTTGGCGATTCTTTGGATGGAGTTGTCCTTTCCGTTACGCCGAGGGTTGTGGATGGCAAGGTATTCCTTGAGGGCTTTGCTTTTGCCGGAAAGGGAAAACTCGGTGGCGATGAGGGCATCAAGTCACGAGCCAAGGAGGCATTGAAGAGTTTGAAGGAAAAAGGAGGGGACATTGACAAGATCGAGATGCGTGGTCTGTTTTCGATCGGTGGGCAACCCCGGATTTCCCTTTCCGTGGACGGAGGCAGCGCCTTTTTTTTGCAACCCGGGCAGACCCAGCGCGGTATGAAACTTCTCCGAGTCGAGGGAGACAAAGACCCTTATGCCGTTATTGAAACGAGTGGTCGCCAAATCCACGTATACTTGAATGCAACCAAAAGATCCGAACTTGTGCCCATGGTTTCCATGAAAGGAGGAGGCGGTGTTTTTTTACGCGAAATGGTTCCGGGGGAAAAGTGGATTTTTCCTCTTTTGAGAGACGATGGAACCAGTTGCAAGATCGAGCTGAACGTTCAGCTCATCACACCCTGATTCTTCCTCGTTTTGGGCGATTGCGATTATTTTTGATTTTTTTCTAATAAAGGGTCGTTCGGCGCGTCTTACGGGCTCATATTGAAATCAATCCTCGACAAATTGAGAGCTTGCTCCCTTTGCTCTTACTAAATTCATTCGAAGCATGAAGAAAATCATTCCACTTGCAGCCTCGTCGCTGTTTCTTGTCTTTGCCGTTTTTCTTATCGGTCAAAAAGCCCGACCCTCGAGCCTCGTCAGTCAATGGGAAGAAGTTGAGGAGGCGACCAAGAAGGGTCTGCCCAAGACGGCGATCGAGAAGCTCGAACCCCTGATCGAACGCGCCCTGAAGGAGAAAGCCCATGCCGTGGCTATCCGGGCTATTGCCCAGAAGATAAACTTGGAGGGAGCCATTCAAGGAAACAATCCCGAGGAAAAAATTGCCCGGATGGAGGCGGAGATGGCCAAAGCCCCCAAGGAACTGCAACCGATGATGAATGCGGTCCTTTCCAACTGGTATTGGCAGTACTTCCAGCGAAACCGTTGGCGCTTTACCCAAAGGACCCGGACTGCGGAAGATCCGGGGGGGGATATCACCACTTGGGACTTGCCCCGGATCCTTTCGGAAATCGACAAGCAGTTCCAAAAGACCTTGGCCCATCACGATGTCTTGAAAAAGGAAGCGGTCAAAGATTACAACTTCCTCCTCAATCCGGGGTCTGTTCCCGACAGTTATCGTCCCACCTTGTATGATTTTGTCGTTCATGATGCCTTGCGTTTTTATTCCGCAGGCGAGCAAGCTGGATCAAAGGCGCAGGATGCCTTCGTTCTCTCCGCCGATAGTCCGATCTTCGCATCCGCCAAGGATTTTCTGGCCTGGGAAATCGATTCGGAGGACGACGAGTCCCCAAAAATCAAGGCGATCGGACTTTATCAGGATCTTCTCGGCTTTCATCAGGATGGTGAAAACCAGGATGCATTCGTTGAGGCCGACCTTCTTCGTTTGCGTTACGGGTACAGCCAGTCTTTCGGAGAAGAGAAAAAGGCCCGTTACAAGGCCGTGCTCAAACGTTTTACCCAGGAATGGGCAGATCATGAAATGTCCGCCCGGGCCATGTTCCGTCATGCCGAGGTCCTGCGGGGCGAAGGTGAACTCGTCGAAGCTCATAAGCTCGCCAAGCGCGGAGCGGCGGTTTTTCCGGACAGCGTGGGTGGCAAGGAATGCAAGAACCTGATTAACCAGATCGAATCCAAGTCCTCATCGGTTTCCACCGAGCGGGTGTGGAATGCGCCCTTGCCCAAGATTCAGTTACGCTATCGTAACCTGACCAAGGCTTACTTTCGGATCATCCCTTACGATTGGGTGAGCCGGTTGAAGCAGACCCAGCGCCATCCCGAGTACGTCGATCATCGCCAAAAGGGGAAGTGGCTCAACAAGCAGCCCCTCAAAGAATGGTCCGTCGATCTGCCCCTCACCGATGATTTTAATGAAAGGGTCGAGAAGATCGATCCTCCCAAGGACTTGAAACCCGGTTCCTACTTTCTTTTTGCCAGCCATGACCCGAAATTCGGGGAGCAGGAGAACAAAGTGAGCTATTCGAGCTTTTGGGTGAGCGATCTGTCCTTGGTCATGCGAACCCGTAATGGCTCGGGCGCTTTGGAGGGTTTCGTGCTCAACGCCATAACGGGTGAACCGATCAAGGGCACCACGGTCCGTTCGTGGAAGCGCGAGCGCAACAACCGCCAAGTCGAGCTCAAGGCCACCCGTACCGATGTAAATGGGCTCTTCAGCATCAAGTCCGGGCGTACCAGCCTGACCGTGTTTGCCTCCCATCAAGGCCAAGCCCTTTCCACGGCCAATACCTATTACGTCAATGATCACAATAGTCAGCGCAGGCCATACGAGCGTTCGGTTTTCTTCACCGACCGGAGCCTCTATCGTCCCGGTCAGACCATCCGCTACAAGGGCGTCTCCTATCGTATCGATCAAGAGAACGATAACTACAAGGTGATCCCCAACCGAGACCTCACGGTGGTCTTCCGCGACCGTAACAACCAGGAGATCGCCCGGGCCAAGCATCGTACCAATGATTACGGCTCCTTCGACGGGAGTTTCACCGCTCCGCGTGACCGCCTCATGGGCAGGATGCGCATCCAAATCGAGGGTGCGAATTCCCCGGGCGGTTCCGCCTTGGTAACCGTTGAGGAGTACAAGCGCCCAAAATTTCAGGTAACGGTTGATGCTCCCGCCGAGCCCGCCGTGCTCAATGGCAAGGTCAAGGTCCGCGGTTCGGCCATGGCCTATACCGGAGCAGCTATCAATGACGCTCAGGTCAAGTACCGCGTCGTCAGGCAGGTGCGCTTTCCGCCCTGGTTGCGCTGGCATTACTGGTGGAGACCCTTCCCTAATT
>JABGWD010000372.1 GCA_018645725.1 Opitutia bacterium | reverse complement strand
TTTGTTTCCACACCCGGGGCAAAGATCTCGAACTCATCGATACAAGGCTGCCCTATTGAACCGGGCAGGATGTCCACCCGCACATACTGTGCCTCGACCGCCTCGAAACGGAATACGTTTGGCTTTCCGGGATCAAAGCGGGGCACAATGTTCAGGTCGTTGGGGAGCACTGGAGCAACAACTCCGCTTCCCAGATTACGGAGCTTGATGTTACGCAACCAAAAAGGAAGGCCATGATCTTGGAAACCGAAAAACCCTTGCTTGGGCTTCGACTGCAAATTCGGATGAGTCAGCTTGACTTGATTAACCAGTATGCCGTTCAGGGTAACCGCAACTTCACCGGCAAGGCTCTTGATCTTCATACTGTTCCACTGGCCTGCCGGCTTGGCGGCGTTGGCTTTGGGGTCGATACCAGGCAAAATTCCACCGCAAGTTCCATGTGCACTGATCTTGGGTTGGCCGGCAGAGTCTCTAATCTGTACCTCAATGACCGAGCCGACAGCCTTTTTGCGATCGGCGACGTTGAAATAGAAGCCACTGTTTCCTCCTTTTTCATGCTTGTACTCGAATTCGATCTCAAAGTCCTTGTAAGGAACTTTACTCCACAGGTAATGGCCATAGCGTGTCCAGCCAGCCTCCCCGGGCCGTGGAGTAAGGACAAAGGCACCTGCGTCATCGACCTTCCAATTCCCAGTGGTTTCCCAATCGGCCAAGGTTGCCAGTTTAGCAGTAGGGGGACTGGCTTGAGTGGATTGGTGAAGCATGTAGGCGAGCAAGTGATTCATTTCGTCAGGTGACTGAACCAAGCCGGCCGGCATCATGGATTGATGACTAGTGGCCCGTTTGGCAACCTGTGCCCTGGGCAGTTTCATCACCGTACCCGTGATGATGCGTAACTCGATTTCTTCGCCATCCTTCTCGATAAAACCGACATGAACCGATTTATCCTTCATGGTGAGCGTGGTGGGATGAAAATTGGGCGAAACAAAACGATTCGGGAGCAGGATCGACTCAGCTAGGTATTGGGGAGAGAAGCGTGTGTGCACATCTACAAGTGAAGGACCGATGCTTCCTCCCTTGCCGTCGTCCGGAGCCAGGTGACAGGCGATGCAGCCACGGGCCGTGAATAACTTCTTGCCCGCCGCCGTCTTGCCTTTGCGATAGGCGGTGTTCCAGTCCATGCCGACAAATGCAGGAGGAATCTTTTCGTTGCTGGATAAGGTAGCGGTCTCCAGGGCTCGCAAAGCTTTCTTCTGGGCGCGGGCGTTCTGCGATGCCTTCGACTTGGACCCCAGATCGACACCGGCGCCTTTGAGGATCGTCAGTACCTGGGGGTCGACCTCGGTGTTTTTCAGAAAGAACAATTGGACCGCGGCAGGAAGTTGGACGCTTGGGGACGGATCGTCCAAGGCCTTGGCAAGAAGAGCAAAATGCGAGGCCACTTCCTTCCTGTTGCCTTCGTCCTTCCACCACTCGGACGGCATGTAAATGAAGATCGGTTTGCCAAGATCGGTCAGCTTGATCGGACCATCGGCCTGGGCGAAGGACATTTGGTTGGGGCGAGCCAATTCTCGAACCTTGGGGAAGTTCGTGGTCGACTCGATAGCATGCCAGATATGGAAACCTGCGGCATTCACGGCCCCCTGACGGACAAGCTCGGATTCATCCGTGGCCCAGCGAGTCAGTTCGGCAGCTGATGCCCGGCGGGCCAGCAACTGGGCGGCTGACTGGCGAACGAAGGCATCGGGATCGGCGGCGAGACGAACAATGGAATCCGGAAGCTTCATGTCCGGGACCGCATGAAGGTATTCCAAGACGGCGTGCCGAACACCTGGCGACGTCGCCCTGGTCAGAACCTTCTGCATCTCGAGAGGTTCAAACTTAGAGGGGAACTCAGCCATTACCCGAATCGCCAATTCGCTGACCGGCTCCCCGCTGACGGCCAGTTTCCGGATGCGCTTCACGGATGCGTCATCCCCATGAGCCGCGGCCAAATAGATAAGAGAGCTTAAATTAACGGCGGCGGCCGGTGCTTTCAGGAAACGTTCGGCCGCTTGCTTGAGGAGAGTTCCCCCGCGGCGCAAAATTTCCTGATGTGCCTTGTAGCGCACAACCCATGACTGATCGAGCAATTCAACGAGGTCGGATTTGCTGAGATCCTCACTGGCCGCAGGGGATTTGGGAGAGATCAACAACAAGTCGGTCTGGCGCACCGGAGAACCTTCGTTGCCCTGCATGTAGCAAACGGAAACCACCATGCGTCCGTCGTTCAACGC
>JABGWD010000371.1 GCA_018645725.1 Opitutia bacterium | reverse complement strand
TGAGTGACTTGGCAGGCAGATCGAGCTCCTCGATAAGGTGGACCCGCTCCAGGATATGGTGAATTTTCTCGCGTTCGGCCTTGGTCTCGCTCTGGAAAAGGTTCCTGCGCCACCCTTGGTTCCCCGGCAAGGCCAGCATCAGGTTCTCGTAGGTGGTAAGGCTGTCGAAGACGGTGGGGGTCTGGAACTTGCGCCCGATTCCCATGAGGGCAATGTCGGACTCGGTCTTGCCTGTGATTTCGACGCCGTCGAAGAACACGCGTCCCGTGGTGGGTTTCGTCTTGCCGCTGACAAGGTCGCAGAAGGTGGTCTTGCCCGCCCCGTTGGGTCCGATGACAACGCGGACCTTCCCTGTCTCGATTCCCAGCATGGGTATGTCCACGGCAGTGAAACCATCGAACACGGCGGTCAGGTCCTCGACGAAAAGAATGAAGCGTTTCGCCCAAATGTCGCGGTTGACCTGAGTGGGCCTGAAATCAACGTACTTGGCCAAGGCCTCCTTGGAAGCGTTTTCGAGCGCCTCAACCGCTTCCCTCTCCTTGATCGCCCTCACGTTTGCCTCCCGCGCATTAGTTTGGCCCACAGGTTGGCGATCTTTTGGGACAATCCGAATTTCTCGGGCAAACTCATCAGTCCCCGCGGGAAGAACAGGACAACGGAGACGAACAAACCACCGAGGATGAACTGCCAATAGTCGGACTTCCAAGTGAAGAGGAGGAAGTCGTGCTCGGAAGTGAAATAGTTGTAAAGCAGGTTGACGGCAAGAGCCCCGAGAATGGCTCCGGACAAGGTGCCGCGTCCACCTACGGCAACCCATACCACGACAAGAATGGACATGGCGGCCTCCATGTCGCGCGGAGTGGTGATCGTCATCTGTGGCACGTAAAGCATACCCCCGAGTCCAGCGAGGGCAGCCGCCACACAGAAAGCGAACAATTTGTAGACATAGGGACGGTAGCCAAAGAAACGCAAGGTGCTCTCGTCGTCGCGGATGGCCACAAGAACCCGCCCCAGACGGGAGCGCACGATCCAGCGACACAAGAAATAGGCGCCAAAGAGAGCCAGCACGGTGAGAACGTAAAGGATCAGCTTCACCGAATCACCCTTCACTCGGGGACCAAGATAATTGACCTTCGCCCAATCCCGAAGCTCAACGCGATTGGCAGGGTCCTCATGGATGACGAGGTCGTTGTAGTCCACGTTCAGGTTAACCCCGGATTCCGGGACACAAATAAAATTGTCTCCTTTCTTCTCCAAGGTACCGCCAATCGGAGGAACGTCTCCGATGAGGCGGATGCGGCCGATCTCTATCTCATCCTGATCATGAGGGGAGACCGGACGAATCGTGAGGCTGTTCCCGCTTGCCTTTAACACGCCGGCAGGAACCGACAGACGGATGTCTTGAGGGGGGCCGCGCTTGAGGTTGCCGATATTCCGATCGTTCAGCGCCACTGCCCATTCTTCGTCGACGCCGCGCTGCTCGAGAACAAGAACATAGGATCGATAAGGGTCTTGGCCACCAAATGGGATATTCAACTCCATGGCTTCCGAATTGGGCGAAGTCTCGTTTCCATCAGCCTGTTCGAAATTGCTCAGAGCGTACATTTTGCCATCGACCTCTTTGGTCACGGTAGAGCGTTTTTCCTTCCGACGCCGCTCAAGGGCAACCTGCACTTCCTTGAGCCGGTCGGGACGATCCGACAAAGCCTGTTTCACCGGAGCCATCGCCTCATCCAAGGCCAACTTCAATTCATCCAAAGCAGTTTCAGCGAAGGTTGGCTTTTCGGCCGATTGAAATGCCTCCACGCAGGCATTTGTTTTTTTATCCACCTTTTGAAGCGCCGCCTCGACCGTGGACGGCAGATGCCCGACCGACTCGGTCAACCGGGTGAAATCGACGGCAAACTCCTGCTCGAGCATCTCAAGGGCCTCCGATGCGCTCATCGACTTCCCTGTTATTTGAGCCTGTTTTCCTTGGAGCTCACCCAACCCCTTTTCAATCTCCTTCAAGTCTTCCTCACGAACGACGGAAACCTCGATTTTTTCGTGATTCCCGAAGGTAAAGTGGTCGAAAGCGGTCAGCCCGTTGGTGCCACCCAGCATCATGTCGTTTTTGGAAAAGACCATCCAGCCGGCCACTGCAATGGCTTGGGTAAGAATGGCAAAATAGACCCCACGCACCCGGCTCCGGAAAACGAAATAACCGATCGCGAAAGCCGCTGCTGCGGGTATGATCAATCCGAGCAGAATGGTCATTGGCAAGCTCCAGAAGGGTTTCCAGAAAAATGGCACGGTCCAATCGGCCTGGGTTTGCCCCACATCGGAATCATAGACGACGAAGAGGCAAGCGGGTATTTTCCACCCGTATCCGTCCACGGTGCCCGCGGGTTCCCCGTGATGGGCGAGATACATGCCCATGGCATAAGTACCGAGGCAGAAAAAAGTGGCCTGGCAGAGGCCAAGGATCCCGACGTAACCCCAAAGCAGATCGAGCCCGACCGCCAAGATGGCGTAGGTCATGTACCGGCCCAGTCTGCTGACCGTCTCGATGGACAGGAACCCCATCGCGTAAAGGGAGGGAATCAAGACCAAACCGATCAAGGCCAAGATGACCGGAACCCTCAGCTTTTCGGCCACGTTCATCCGAGCAGGCAAAAGTCGATCAGTCATCGGCAGCCCTTCCTTTTGAAGCAAACAACCCGGAAGGACGGAATTGGATGAATGCAACGATGAGCGCCAGTAGCGCGACCTTGGCCCAGACGGGCCCCATGAGGAAATCCCCGAACTCGGTCGGCTCGATCATCTTGGTGATGACCCCGATTCCCAACCCCGAACAAATCACGCCAGCCAGCTCGCCGACTCCGCCCGTAACGACCACGAGAAAGGAATCCACGATGAAGAGTTTTTGACCCATGTCGGGGGTGACGCCTCCGATAATGGTCCAACCGTAACCCGCTATACCGGCGATACCCGAACCAAGGGCAAAGGTGAAACGATCGACGTTGCGCGTTCTGACTCCGAGGCTCTCGGCCATGTCGCGGTTCTGCATGGTCGCCCGCATCAGCATGCCTTGCTTGGTCCGGCGCATGATGAAATAGACAAAGCTCACGCAAATTACGCAAAGCCCGAGCAGGTACAAGCGGTTGTAGGGCAGAAGAACGTCCTGATACACTTCCCAGTAGGCGCGACTCCCACTCAACCAAGCCGGAGCATTGACTCCAATGTTGTCGCCATAGATCACCCGGGCAAGTTGGATAAGGATGAGACTCACGCCCCAAGTCGCCAGAAGGGACTCGAGCGGACGATTGTAGAGATGCCTGACCACGAGCCACTCCATGATCAAACCGACGATGGCCGCCGCGAGGAAGGCTACGGGCAAGGCCACGATGAAGTAGCTGTCGACCGGGTTCTCGGCCGTATGTCCAAAGACAAGTTGCATTTGGTAAGTGGTATAGGCTCCGACCATCATCAACTCCCCGTGAGCCATGTTGATCACGCCCATCAAGCCGAAGGTAATGGCGAGACCCAGAGCCATGAGGATCAGAACGGTTCCGTAAGAGATGCCTTGAAAAATATTGTTGGAGAGATCCACGGTATCCTGATGGGCGCCGATGCTCTCGATCGCCGACTCGCAGGACTCTACCATCTCGGCACGGCGCTCCTTGGTTAGGTTTGTGAACTCCTGATCTCCTTCTTGCAGTTTTTTCAGGATTTCAACCACCCGCGGCAAAGCTCGAAGACTCTTGCTTTCGGAAAGTTGCCGAATCGCACCCTCACGGTCATCGAAATCGCCATGATCAGGATCCTTTCCTTCCATGCGGATGAGCAGAGTGCTCTCGTTGGCGTACCAACGAATCTTTTGATCACCATCCGTCTCGGAGATTTTTGCCAACAGAGGCAAGGCATCCAAATTGTAGGGCTTTGATGCGCAACTCTTGACCGCTACCTCGCGAATCTCGGGATCGGGCGAATAAAGACCCAAAAGCTTCTTCAACTTGCGATCGGGAGCAATGTCCTCGACCTCCCAAAGCTCGGGCTTGGCGTGCTTGCCGTCGAGGATGAACGGGGTAACCGCAAGAGGATCAAAAAGGGGAACGAACTCGTTGAGGTCGTCGTCCTCCTCGGTCTCTCCCTTGACGAAAATGCGGGCGTTCCCATCCTCGTCGGGCCAATTGACTACTTTGTCTTCGCTGTAGTTGTCGAAGAAACGGGCCACTTGCAGATCATCCGTCTTGGCAAGACGCTCGATCGTTTGCTTGATCAAGTCATCGTCACCGGAAGCCAAGTTCAGCAAGAGAGCCCTATTGGAAGGAACCTCGGCTTCGGATACCTTGTCCGTAGCGTTCGACTCCCCCTGCCCTCCGGCGACACAGACGGCGGAGAGGAAAACAATCAGCAATGCGGAAATATTCTTCAAGGGAATGACTCTTGCAAATAATAATGAAGCGGACCCGGCCGTTTCCACGACCGGGCCCGCCCCAGAAAATCAATGGAAACGAATGAGCTCAGAGTGAGCCATCGCCATTCGGTCCGCCAGTCGGTTTAGGGACGTTACCATCCGTATGCAAGTAAGAACTGTAGGAGTCGGGCGAAACGAGCCCTTTGCTCCTCCAAACTATCTTGAACTGACCGTTTTTGAGGATTTCTCCGACATACACGGGTTTGAGCGTATGTTGATTGCTGGAATGCATCGCCTTGGGTCCTCCCGGAGCGTCGAATTTTAGTCCGTAGACCGCCTGGCGCACCTTGTCGACGTCGAAAGACTTGGCTTTCTCAACCGCAGCCTTCCAAACGTAAACACCGAAATATGCAGCTTCGATCGGGTCATCGGTCACCCGCTTGGTACCACCTGGCAACCCCTTGGCATTGCAATATTTCTTGAAGGACTTCACGAAAGCAGCGTTCTCCCTGGTCTTGATGCTCTGATAGTAGTTCCAGCACGCAAGGTGACCAACCAATGGAGGGACGTCCATGGCTCGCAGCTCGTCCTCGGCTACCGAGAAAGCCATGATCGGGCAATCCTTGGAAGTGAGGCCTTGGTTGGCGAACTCCTTGTAAAAAGGCACGTTGCTGTCGCCGTTGATGGTGGAGAGCACGCAGGCGTCCCCGCTGGCGGCAAACTTCTTGATCTGCGCCACGATGGTTTGGTATTCCTGATGGTGGAACGGGGTGTACACCTCGAGCACGTTCGCATCAGGGACCCCCTTGGCCTTGAGGAAAGCTTTCAACACCTTGTTGGCGGTACGAGGAAACACGTAGTCCGTGCCGAGAAGATAGAACTTCTTGGATTCGAACTCTTTCATCATGTATTCCGCGGCTGGCACCAACTGCTGGTTCGGGGTGGCTGCAGTGTAAAAAACGTTGAGCGATTGCTCCTCGCCTTCGTACTGCACCGGATAGAAAAGCAAGCCGTTGTGCTCTTCGAACACAGGAAGGCAGGATTTGCGACTGACCGACGTCCAGCAACCAAAGGTTACCGCAACTTTGTCCTTGGTGATGAGTTGCTCGGCCTTGTCCTTGAAAAGCGGCCAATTGGATGCCGGATCCACGACGACAGGCTCGATCTGCTCTCCCAACACGCCGCCTTTTGCATTGATTTCATCGACCGCCATCAAGACCACGTCCCTGAGGGAGGTCTCGGAGATAGCCATCGTTCCACTGAGGGAATGCAGAATTCCAATTTTGACGGCAAACGCACTGGTAGTCGTGACGGAAACCAATATCAGGCTGGCTAGAATACGATATAACTTATTTATTTTCATTTGGTATAGCGGAAAAAACCGCAATGTTTGTGTTTAATTATTTGACCCCAACAGGAAGAGATCCAGGGATTTAAAAAAATAGTTACATTTATCGCGCCACTTTCGAATTCAGACAAATTTGAATTGTTTTTTTACATCCGAACCGACCGGCGAACGAGGACTTTTGCGTATTCATTATATACATGAATTTAGCTCATCCGCGTGTGTTCCATTTTTCTTGCGCGTTCCGCCTGGTTGCAAAAAAAATGCGGGAGGATGCGCTTGGCATCCTCCCGCAAACAAACGAACTGGACTAAAAATCAGAAGGTGAAAATGAACTCAACTGCGAAAAGGTCACCGGGTTCCGATGCCACCACGGACGAGTCGTAGGTACTGTATTCGACCAAACCGGAAAGACTGTCGGTAAAGGCGTAACTGGGAGAAATCGTGAACTTCTCGTGATCGATGGTACCGACTTCTTCCTCGGAATACCTGAGAGTAAGAGCCAATTGATCGTTAACGGAATAATTCCCCATGATCAACCAGCCTTCAATATCGGTTCCCGTCGTGTTGTCCCTCTCAGCGACTTCAGCTGCGAGAAGAAGCTTGTCGAGTTGATAACTGACCCAGTAGGTCGTGGTTTCATAGGCATCCCAGTCCGCCAAAATGGCTTTGACCGTGAGGTTTTCCACTCCCGTAAAGGCAAGCGCATATTCGAAACCGCCATCCTGTTCGGCACTAGTGAAAATCCCAACACTGAACGTGTCACCGGCATAATCGACCGAGAAACCCGTGTCATAGGCATCATAGATGTCCTGGGGTCCGCCCACTCCATCCGCATCATAAGCATAACTGTACTGGTACATGTTGGTCGGATCATAGGCTTCGAAACCAAGATAGGAGAGTCTCTTGCCCCCGGTCACGCTGAACCCATTGCCAAAATCATAAGTGATGATGGCTTCCTCAAGGGTAGCCCCGTCGGTCGCACTGTCGTAAAGATCAAAATCAACGGATACGGAAACGGGACCGTCCTCCCAATCCAGATCGATTTCAACTTGGCCAACCTCGGTCGTCTCGACCTTGCTTTGGGACATGAAATACAGGTCTACGAATCCTGACAATTCGATTCCGCTCCCGGTTGGTCCGATTTCGATGGCACTAACGTTTGATACGACAAGAATACTTGCCAGAGATAATAGTTTGTTTTTAATTTTCATATGTTTTTTATGTTTTTGCTGGTTGTGTTTCAAAACCAAGCACTCCCTTTAACATAAATTGCGCCAATACCAAAAAAAGTCCTCCTTTGATCGATTATTTAACTTATATAAACTTGGGTTTCATTAATTTTTTTAATGATGAATTGTTTTACTGCCTTTATTGCATTTTGCTCATCGAGTCTTCCCTTGCATACAAGCAGGGATTGGGCTTAGTGTTGGAAATTATTCTTTGTTCGGAATGAAGTTTTTCCTAAAGATCGGTTTGCCATGGGTCTTGTCCATGGGTCTTGCCTTTTACCTGGGAGGTCGTTTCCTCGGGGATTCCGATGGATCGACCAAGACTGGCGACTCCAAAGGTTCGGGGGAAGACACCGGTTCCGTAAAGACCAATGGATCATCACGAGATTCGGTTTTGAAAAATTCAGGTTCAGGTGGAGATTCGGATAAAAGAAACCCTTCGGATTTAGAATCATCCGATTCGACTGCCCGCCCGAATACTCCTTCTCCGCCCCTTCCTCCCAATTTGCGCAGAATAATGAAGGGAAGGGATATCATTTCCCGACTGGGGTCTTACCTTGATGCCGTCCGGGCAATGGACAGGACCAACGTCAGTGAAGTCGTAACGGCATTCGAAGAACTTCCCAAGGGATATGGCAGACACTTGGAAATGAAACTTCTGATGAGAAGCTGGGCGGCCATTGACCCCCAAGCCGCCTTGGCATACGCCAACAACTCATTGGACCAGAAAAGCGAAAGAAGGTTTGGCGTATCGGAAGTACTCGCAGGTTGGGCAAACAGTGATCCGCAGGGAGCCGTTGTGTGGGCCAAGGCAAACAGCAACAACGCCAAGAACGAGGACAACCCCATGCTGGTCGGAATCATCAGGGGATTGGCGGAAAACAACCTGGAAGTGGCGGACGAGCTCTTCAGAGGACTGCCCGAGGGGGGAGCCCGCTGGCAGGCATCGACTTTTCTTGCCCAGGAATATGCCAAGCTTGGTACCGAACAGGCAATCCAATGGGCTGAGAATTTCCCGGACAATGACAGTAGAATGAGAGAAACGATCCTTGGACAACTTGGGGCTCGGCTCGCCCGGCAAGATATTCCCGGCACCGCCGATTGGGTAAGCAAAATGGAACATGACAAGGGATCCCAACGCATCACGGACAACTTGCTTATGCAATGGGTGACGCAGGACGCTGACGGAGCCTCGAAATGGGTCCAGGGATTGGAGAACCCGGAGAAGCGTTCCTATGCGATGAAACAACTTACCGCCCGTTGGTCCCTGAGTGATCCGGTCTCCACGGCCAAATGGCTGAACACACTTCCTCCTTCGCCCGCGATGGATTCCGCCGTCGGAGAATTCGTGAACAGAATTTCGGCTCGCGATCCCGAGGGAGCAATGGGATGGGCAATGACGATCCAAAACCCGACCGAGAAGTCCAAAGCCCTGAACAGAGCATTGGGGGCTTGGGAAAAGATCGATCCGGCCAAGGCAAAAAGTTGGAAGCAAGCCAACAACCTTGGCAATTGAAAATTCGCCTTACTTTCCGATTGTCTCGATAATCCCGACGATGGGAAGAAACAGGGCAATCACGATGAACCCGACCACAAGGGCGAGCAAAACGATCATGACCGGCTCGATCAAGGAAGTCATGCTGGCAACGGCATTATCGACGTCCTCATCGTAATTGTCCGCTATGCGGGTAAGCATGTCGGGCAGTTCTCCCGTTTCCTCCCCGATTTCGACCATACTCGTAACCATGGATGGAAAAACCTTCTCCCTGTCCATCTGGACGGCCATTGCCTCCCCATCGCGAACCGAGTCATGGACGTTCCCCATCGCCTGCACGAAAAACCCGTTGGTCAGGGTATCGCGGGTGATTTGGATGGCTTGCAAGATGGGAACCCCGCTGCTCAGCAAGGTTCCGAAGGTCCGGGTGATCCGGGAAATATTGGATTTGCTGACGACGTCCCTGACCGCAGGAAGGTTTAGCCCCATCCAATCAAAGGCCTTGGATCCGTATTTCGTCTTCTTGAACAAAATCGTACCGAAAACCAGACCGGCCATTCCACCCAGAACGAGAACAGGGTGACCGGAAAAAACGTCACTGATATTGATAAGGATCTGAGTTGGGCCGGGAAGGGGCGCTCCCCTGAGCATTTGCTGAAAAATCGACTGGAACTGAGGAACCACGACCATCATCAAAAGAGTCACGATGCCGACTGCCACAAACATGATGACGGCCGGATAAATCATGGCCGACTTTACTTTTTTGATCGTACGGATTGATTTCTCCTGAAACTGGGCAAGCCGGTCCAGGACAAGCTCCAGTACTCCTCCCGCTTCCCCCGCCTTGACCATGTTGACGAAGAGGTTGTCAAAAGTCTTGGGATACAGAGCCAAGCCATCCGAAAGATTTCCACCCGAGGAAACTTTTTCCGAGATACTTTCAAGCATGGCTTTGAATTTCGGTTTTTTTTCCTGTTGCTTGATCATCACTTCCAAACTTCTCAAGAGAGGAAGACCAGCCTGTACCAAAGTTGACATTTGACGGGTGAACACCGATATGTCTTCGCTGCTGGGACCGCCACCTATTTGCAAGGCCATCAACCCCTTCTTTTTCTTTTTCTTTTTTTCCGGGGCAGCCTCCTTGTCCTCGGCTTCCCCGTTGTCGACCGGGACGACTTCAGTGACGTTGAGCCCATATTGGGCGAGCTGAGACCTTGCCTGCTCCTCGCTCTCGGCTTCGAAGTTTCCTTGAGAAGAAGCGCCCGCCTGATCGGTTGCTGTATATTGAAAAACTGGCATGATTTTTATTCTGAATGACTTTTAGGTATATTTCAAGACTTCCTCCACCGTACTTTCTCCATCGAAAATCGAACGGACGCCATCCTCCCTCAAGGTGCGCATCCCCTGCTCGATCGCATTTTGCCGGAGAACCAGAGTCGCCGCCCCTGAATTGATCATCTCCCGAAAACCGTCGGTCACCTTGATCATCTCGAACAAACCGGTTCGACCCCGATAGCCCGATTGGTTGCATTCTTCGCATCCGACCCCGTAAAAAAACTGTCTCGCGCCAATCTCATTTTGATTGAGTCCGAGGTTTTCGATCAGATCCTTGGCCGGTTCGTATTCTTGCTTGCAACTGGAACAGATCTTGCGGACGAGTCGCTGAGCCAGAACGAATTCCAGGGAAGCGGACAAGAGAAAAGGTTCCAATCCCATGTCAACCAAACGGGTAATGGCACCAGGCGCATCGTTCGTGTGCAGCGTACTCAAGACAACGTGCCCGGTCAGGGAAGCCTGGACGGCAATGCGGGCAGTCTCGATGTCCCGGATCTCCCCCACCATGATCTTGTCCGGGTCCTGACGGAGGAAAGCCCGCAAAGCGCGGGCAAAGTCAAGGCCCACCTGGTGATTGACCGGAACTTGCATAATACCCTCGAGTTCATACTCCACCGGGTCTTCGGCCGTAAGCAACTTGGTATCGATCTGGTTGACTTCGCGAAGAGCGCTGTAAAGGGTGGTCGTTTTCCCCGAACCCGTTGGCCCCGTGACGATGAAGATTCCGTTCGGGCGCCGAACCGCGTCCCGAATGCCCGTCTTGACGCTTTCGGGAAGACCGAGGTTGTCGAGATCCAAGTTGACGGCCGATTTGTCAAGGACACGCAATACGACGCTTTCACCGAATTGGGTAGGCAAGGTGGAGACCCGAAGATCAACCGACCGGCCCTCGATCGTCAGCTTGATTCTTCCGTCCTGAGGAATCCGGTGCTCGGCAATGTTCAGGTCCGCCATCACCTTGATTCTCGAAATGACGGGCAGAGCCAAGTTCTTCGGCGGAGGAGACATTTCGTAAAGAGCGCCATCCACCCGATAGCGAATCTTGAATTCCTCCTCGAAAGGCTCGAAGTGAATATCGGATGCCTGAGCCCGAATGGCCTGCTGAATGACCAGGTTGACGAAACGGATAATGGGAGTCTCGTTCGCGGCATCCGTCAGTTCGCTCTCCTGGGATTCGTCCAGACCCTCGAAATCCTGCAAGCCAACCTGACCCAAAAGATCACCCATGGTGTTTTCGACCTTGGGATAATGAGTATCCAAAAGCTTATCCACGTAATTCGGATCACAGACAACCAGATGAATCTCCAGGTCCAAGGCAAAAGTCAGGTCGTCGATTATTCCCGAGTTGAAAGGATCGGCTGCCAAAAAGTGAATCCCTCCCTCCGACAAGTAAAGAGGGACGATCTTGTAATTCCGGGCGACATCGGCTTCGATTCGCCTCAATGCCTCTTCTTCGATCTCTTCGACTTCGCCGACTTGCAGCTCGTACCCGAGGAATTGGGCGACCAAACTGAAAACGTCCTCCGCCGAGGCAAGTCCCGCGTTGATGATGGCTTCGGCGTAGGATCTTTTCCCCTCCCTGACGTCTTCGTCATAAAGCTGCTCCAGCCCATGCTGCGAAACCCCTTCGACCTGCTTGAAAATATCCCGGATGGAAGCGTTGTAATCTTGATAAAGCATGTTTTTGGGCTACCTCACTCTTCCGCTGTCGTTACCATCAGTACTTCATCCAAAGTCGTGACCCCCGCCAACACCTTGCGGAAACCGTCCTCACGCATCGATCGCATTCCCATTTCACGAGCTTTTTTTCTAAGTTCCACAATACTGACGTTGTGGTAGATCATCTCCTCGATTTCCTCGTTGACCACAAAAATCTCGAAGACGCCCTTCCTTCCCCTGAACCCCTTGTCTCCACATTTGTCACAACCGGTTCCATGCATGAAACTGGCTGATTCGACCCGGTCTTCGCTTACGCCGAGAATAGCCAGTTCACTTGGATTGACTTCGTATGGTTGCTTGCAATTCTGACAGATGGAACGGACCAGTCTCTGGGCCAAGGCGGCTCGCAAGGAAGCGGAAACCAGGAACGGCTTAACCCCCATGTCTATCAACCTGGATACGGCGCTGGGGGCATCGTTCGTATGAAGGGTGCTGAAGACCATATGACCGGTCAGGGAGGCGTTGATGGCAATCTCCGCAGTTTCCAGGTCACGAATTTCCCCCACCATGACGATATTCGGGGCTTGCCTGAGCATGGCGCGCAAAGCGGCGGAAAAAGTCATCCCCACGTCCGCCCGCACTTGTACCTGATTGATTCCCGCAACCTCGTACTCAACCGGATCCTCGACCGTGATGATCTTGCGGTCGGGGGTATTGATTGCATTCAAGGCGGAGTAAAGAGTGGTCGACTTACCCGAACCGGTCGGTCCGGTTACGAGAAAAATGCCGTCGGGCATCGAAATGACGCGTTCGAACACTTCCTGATCGTCGGAAAAGAAACCAAGCTGAGGCAACCCCAGGCTGAGGCTTTCCTTGTCAAGAATACGCATCACGATACTCTCACCATGAACGGTAGGCAAGGTGGACACGCGCAAGTCGATCACTTTCTCCCCTACCTTGACGTTGATCCGTCCGTCCAAGGGGACTCTTTTCTCGGCCAAACTTACGTTTGCCATCAACTTTGTTCTGGAAATAATCGAAGGTTGCAAACGCTTGGGAGGATCCTGTTGCTCGCTGAGCTTCCCATCGACTCGGAACCGGATGCGGAACTTTTTCTCCAAAGGCTCCATGTGAATATCGGACGCTCTCATCTCCAAGGCATCCTTGATCACGGAATGAACGTACTTGATGATGGGAGCATCTTCCTCACTGACGTCCTCCGGTCGAACTCCGTCTCCGATCTCGATTTCATCCTCGCTCATGCCCTCGAAGAAATCGTGCATCTTGCGGTCCTCGGCTGCACCGTAGGCTTCGTCTATGGCTTCGAGCACCGCCCCCCGGTAGGCAACCTTCGGATTAATTGATTTCTTGAGTTCGAATTCCAGGGCCGCCTGCCCATTTTCGAGAAAGTCCAGTGGGTCCCCCACTGCGAGCTCGATTTCCGCTCCGGTCACGCCCAAGGGAAGGACTTCGTATTTCCTCGCGAGCTCAGGCGTAAGCAATCCTATGATTTCTTCCGTCGGGTTGACCTGAGACAGGTCGATCGCTTCCATGCTTAACTCGGAAGAAAGATAGTTCACCAAATCGCCCTGGGGAAGTCCGGTTTTGGCGAGAATTTCGTCCATGAAGAACAATTCCTTTCCTTCCAAGGGACTTCCCGACTGCGCATCGATGGCCGCGTTCACCTCTGCGATCAATTCATCCGTGACCAAGCCCTGCTGTCGCAAGGCATCAAGAATGAATTCATCGGTTTGGTTCATGGCAATCTTTCGTTATCCGCTCTGCAAGCGGTATCGTAAAATTCCCGAAAGGCAAACCCTCATCGACCTAGCGGCCAAGTCCCATGAGGAACTCGGGGTTGTTTTTCGTTTTGCGAACCCGTTGAATGAACATCTCCATGGCTTCCACGGGCGGAACTCCCTTGAGGGATCGGCGGAGCGAATAAATTTTGGAAAGCTCATCGGGGTGATAGAGAAGTTCTTCCTTTCTGGTCCCGCTTTTTTCGAAATCCAAGGCGGGGAAGATTCTCTTGTTGGAGAGTTCCCGGTCCAAATGAAGCTCCATGTTGCCCGTTCCCTTGAACTCCTCGAAAATCACTTCGTCCATCTTGCTTCCGGTTTCCACCAAAGCCGTGCCCAGAATGGTAAGGCTTCCCCCACCCTCGATGTTACGGGCCGATCCGAAAAAGCGTTTGGGGCGTTGCAGAGCCGTTGCCTCGACGCCCCCACTCAAGATTTTCCCACTGTTCGGCATCGTGGTATTGTACGCCCGGGCCATCCGGGTAATGGAATCGAGCAGAATCACGACGTCCTGTTCGCATTCGACCATCCGACGGGCTTTCTCGATCACGATCTCGGCCGCGTGGACGTGACTCTCGGCGCTCTCGTCAAAGGTCGAAGCAATGACCTCGGCATCGGGTACCTGCCGGCGGAAGTCAGTGACTTCCTCCGGCCTCTCGTCGACAAGCAAAACGATGAGATGAGTCTTCGGGTTGTTTACCCTCAAAGCACGCGCGATTGCCTGCTGAAGAACGGTCTTTCCCGTCCTCGGGGGCGCCACGATGAGACCGCGCTGCCCAAAACCGATGGGGGAAACCAAGTCAACCACGCGCATCGAAACGTTATCCCATTCGACGTCGGGCTTGGTCTCGAGAAAAATTCTCTCCAACGGATAATACGGGACCAATTCGGTAAAGGGCGTTACCCGGGAAGCTTCCTCCGGAGCGCCGTTCATCACCAATTCGATCTGAACGAGAACCGGGCAGCTCGACTCCTCCATTTTGGGACGCACGAAACCCTGAACCAAATGCCCCGTCTTCAGGCCGAGTGACTTGACCAAAGGGGCGGGAACAAAAGGACATTGAGACTTGAGACGGTAATTGTCCTTCTCCTGGAGCAAAAAGGCATGACCATCCTGCATCACCTCGAGAATTCCCGAAATTCTAACGGGAACCACTTTTTCAAGACAGGCATCCAACAATGCATCGAAAATCTCCTCACGCAAAGGAGCCGCGGCCAATTCGAGGTCCAAATCAAGCTCGGTTACCTTCGTCTTGAGATCTTGCAAACTCAACGGCAGAAGCTCGTCCAACACAATGGGGGGAGATTCCGACGAAACAAAGACTTCCGCGAAGGCAGAGATACCCTCCAGAGTCTTGAGTTCCTCCTTTTCCATGAGGTTTCCGATCTCCAGAGGCTTGACCTCGGTCTCCTCGTACGGAAGACGTTTGGGCTTCTTGAACTTTTGGCGTGACCTGTTCTTTTGGTTTTGGTTTTGGTTTTTCTTCTTGTCCTGCCAATTCTGCTTCTTGCCGGGGCGGTTGCCATGTCCGTGTTGGCCTTGGTTGCCCTGCTTCTTTTGTTGGTTCTGGTTTCCCTGCTTGGGGGGATTTCCTCCCTGCTGCTTACCCTCTCCTTGGTCACCGTTTTGGTTTTGCTCCGGACTCTTTTTCTGGTCGGGAGACCCGGAAGCCTCCGAGCCCTCCTCAAGATAAGGATTCGGCTTGTCGGCCTCGGATTCGGAACCGTCCGTGCTGAAAAACAATTGAGCGTCGCCTTTCGGTTCGGGAGGGCCGGGACTCTTGTCGTCGGAAGGCTCCGGAGCCTCTGGTTCCGAAGGTTTTTCGGGAGGAGCGGA
>JABGWD010000370.1 GCA_018645725.1 Opitutia bacterium | reverse complement strand
GGGAATCGACGACAAGTTGGAAGAAATCAAATGGAAACGCTTCGCCGCCGGTATGTACGAGCCATTCGGATTACAAGTGATCAAGGATAAGATCTACGTCACCTGCAAGGACCGTCTCGTACGCTTGCACGATCTCAATGGAGACGACGAAGCGGACTTTTATGAGAGCTTCAGTGCCGACGACGACGTCTCGACTTTTTTCCATGCCTTCAATTTCGACCTGCAGCGCGACAAGAAAGGAAACCTTTATTATGCCAAATCCGGACAATACACTTCCTATGCCCAACCAGGTTCCGTGATCAAGGTTTCCCCCGATGGCAAGAAAAGGGAAATTCACTGCACGGGTTTCCGTACGCCCAATGGGATGGGCATCATGCCCGACGGACGGGTAACCGTGAGCGACAACCAGGGAAGTTGGATGCCTGCATCCAAAGTCAGCCTGTGCGAACCCGGCGGGTTTTACGGGTATGTTCAGACCCATAGCAGAGGCGCCCTTTGGGCACCCGACGGTGGGCGAATCGACCATAAGAAGGTCATCCCGCCCAAGACTTTCGACCAACCCTTGATCTGGATGCCTCAGTCTTTCGACAATTCCTCGGGGGGACAACTGTGGGTCGACGATCCGAGGTGGGGTCCCTTGTCGGGCAAGCTCCTGCATACGAGTTTCGGCAAAGGCTGGCTCTACTACATGATGCTTCAGGAAATCGGAGACCAAAGCCAGGCAGCCATCGTGAAACTCAAAATCGATGCCCTCACCGGCATCCAGCGGGCCCGGGTCAACCCAAAGGACGGGCAGGTCTATGCAGCCGGACTGAATGGATGGAACGGAGGAGGACGCAGGGGGCTCTCTCAAGGGCATGTCCATCGCTTCCGCTACACCGGGGAACCCGCCCGACTGCTGAGCAACGTCCAAGTGAAGAAGGACGGAATCGAGTTGTCTTTCAACTTCACGCTCGACCCAAAGGTCGCAAAGGATACCAACCGTTATCAACTTGAACAATGGGATTACAAATGGACGAGCGGATATGGCTCGAAGGAGTACCTGCCCGGAAGAGAAAAGACGGGACGGGAAAAGATCAGAATCGACAAGGTCACTTTGTCTCCGGACGGCAAATCCATTCATTTGGGAATCAAGGGGGTCAAACCCGTCAATCAAGTCAAGATCGGGATAAGCCTCGAATCTTCGGATGGCGAAAGCTTCGAAGACATGGCCTATTTGACGATCAACCGGGTCCCGTCGGAGTAGTCAACCGGCATCACTCGTCCGGCGGAATTTTCTCGAAGGCGTATTTCCGTTCCTTCACCAGCACGTTGGGCGGATTCCCGGTCTTCTCGAAAAAGTCATACCCTTCCTCCAGGTTTTTCCAGAAAGAATACCATTGATCGGATCGAGCTTCATGCATTCTGCCCTCCGTCATGCGGAAGGGAAAAACATGCACCCGGAAAAATTTTTGTCCGTTGCGCAAAGCCGCATCGCTCAAGGCATAGATTTCTTCGACCTTCGCATCCGTCATGGCAAAACAACCGATTGAGACTTCATTGCCGTGAACCATCAGGGCGCTTCCCGTCCTGCCCCATGCCCGATCGTAGGTGTTCGGATAACCCAAGTTGAAAGACAAATGGAAACGGCTGTTCGGGTTCATGCGGGAAGGTGACACGAAGTAAAAGCCCTCCGGGGCTTGACGGTCACCCTCACGCAGTTTCGGCCCGAGCTTTCCCGACATTGCGGCTACCGGATAGGTCCGAAACAACTTGTAGGTTGATCCTTTGCCAACCCAAAGCTCCAATTCCCGTTCTTCCTTGAAAATTCGCACAAAAACAGGGTTGCCGTAGGCTAGTCCGGCAGACTGAAGATCCCGGACAAGAGATGAGGCAACCCGATCAAGCGCTGCCCGGCTTCGTTGACTCGATGGAACGTCCTGTGAATTGAATACGGGCACGACCACCGGTTGCAAGCGATCGTTCGTCCGGTTAGCTTCAATGCTTGAGCTTTCGTCACGGGTGCAACCGATACAACAAAGCAACAAGGGAAAAAGGACACCCATCTTCATGCTTGCGTGAGAGCGACGAGAAACAAAGACATGACGGAACTTTTGCAGAGGTCATTCGATAACGTCAACTCTGCCGATTCCCTCCCTTTGGAAAACCGAATTTCAACCACAACCATATTTGACAAAGCTTCCGAACATGGAATGAATGACGTTTCAGTGACTTTGTTAAAACGGATAATAAAGAGGGGTATCCCCGACTTCAAAGGGAGTGCGAAAAACTGCTTCCCCGATTCTTCCTCCTCCGTTCGTTTCGCGGCAATGATACCGGCCATGATCCTGATTTTGACCCTCTCGGCGCAAGCCGACAGTGAAAGCGTCCCGTTCGATTATCACTCGGTCTCCGGAAGGCCGGGAGGAACCAAAGCCTCCAACTTGCTGGAAGGAGAATCGGCCTTCGAGTTGAAAGGTGAGTCCCGCGTTCAGGGAATGCAAAATTTCGGACCGCACTGGAGCGGAAATGCCCATTTGCTCTGGAACGGGTTGGTCGGAGAAAAGATGGAAACCGCTTTTGACGTCCCCAATGATGGGGAATACGGGATTTCCCTCGTCCTGACCCTGGCTCCCGACTATGGAATTTTTCTAGTCCGCCTGAACGGCCAAGTCGTTGCCGAAAAAATCGATCTATATTCCACCCGGGTGGAATTGGCCAAGCCTTTGACCCTTGGGGAATTCAAACTGAAGCAAGGGCTCCAAACCATGTCATTCGAGCTTACGGGAGGAAACCCCAAGGCCCGCAAGTTCAGGGGCAACGGCTATTTGATGGGGATGGACTACCTCGAACTCGACCGAAACGAGGAAACCAAACCAAAAAACGGGGACGCCAAGGGTCCGCTCGTCCTGCAAAAAGCTCCCACTTTCGAGGAGGTGCTTCCTCTCCTTTCTCAAAACTGTTTCGAATGCCACGGGAACAAAAAAAAGGTAAAAGGAAAGACCAACCTCAAGGTTTTGACCTCCCGGGAGCATTTCCTGAAATCGCCCGGACTCACCCGTAAGGCCCATGAATCGGTTGCCCTTCACGAGATGCCACCGGAGGATGAAAAACAACCGGATGATCAAACGAGGGGGAAGATTGCCTCCTTCCTCGAATCAGTGGTCGACCAGTATGCAAAGGAAAACGTCTCCCTTCACCCGGTGGTGATGCGCCGGATGAACCGTTACGAGTATAACAATGCAGCGCGCGACTTGCTCGAACTCAGAGGCGACGTTTTTCCTTTGCCCGAGCGAGTGATCCGAGGAGACCATCACTTCAACCCAGCCACGGGGAGGTTTCCATCCGTGGTTACCGCGGGAAACAGGACTTTGGGGAAGAATCAAGTCGAGCAACATATCCTGACGGACGTCGACCCCTTCGCCATCGACTTGCAGGCCGAGCACGGGTTCAATAACCAGGGCGAACTGCTCAGCACCTCGACCATTTTGCTTGAAAGCCTGCTCAAGCTCGGCCGCAAGATCGTGAACAGCCCGGAATTCGAAGGATACTCGGGCTTGAACCGTTCCTTGCTCAAGGAAAGCACAGGCCCGGTCGAGGAGAGCCTCCGGCCTTTCCTCGAAAAAGCATTCAGGCGACCCGTATCTCCTACAACCGTTTCACGCTACTGCGATTACCACCGTTTGGAATTCAAACGCACGGGGTCCTATTCCCAGGCCATGAAAAATGTTTTGTCCGCAGTCTTGGCATCGCCCAAGTTCATTTACCTATCGGAAACCAAAAAAGAAGTCGGAGAGAAAGCCAGGCTATCCGCTCATGAGCTCGCCCAAAGGCTCGCCCTTTTTATCTGGAGCAGCATACCGGATGACAAGCTCATGGAGGTTGCAAAAAACGGAAAACTGCTTGAACCCGAGGAGCTCGAAAAGCAGGTACTGCGTATGCTTTCCGACCGGAAAAGCCGGGCTCTTGCCGAAAACTTTGCCCGGCAATGGCTGAGATTGGATCAGTTGATCACGGCCGTGCCCGACTTTGACCGTTTCAACGAATACTATTCGAGGATCGGCTGCGAACAATGGAAATTCGGTCTTCAAACCATGCTCGAACCCCTTCTGCTATTCGAGAGCATACTCGTCGAGGACCGGTCCGTAATGCTCCTGATCGACAGCAACTACGCATACCGCTCGGACGAACTTCAAGCCTGGTACGCGAACCCGGCCAAGCCTTTTGGAAACAAGGAGAACCGCAACCGGTTCAACACCAAGGTCCAAAAGTTCAAGAAGCGAAAACTCTCCAACCGCAGGGAGGGAGGCGTCATTACTACCGCTGCCATCCTCACCATGACTTCCACCCCCCTTCGAACCAGTCCGATCAAGCGGGGAGCTTGGGTCGCGACCGTCCTTTTCAACGATCCTCCGCCGCCACCCCCCGACGTGGTTCCCGAAATCGAGGAGGACGATCAAGTCTTGGTCGCCCAGGGACTGACCATCCGCGAACGGCTCAAGCAACACGCATCCGATCAGACCTGCGCGAGTTGTCATGCCAAGATCGATCCGTTGGGCTTTGTCCTGGAATCTTTCGACCCGGTAGGACGCTGGCGCGAATCCTACGGCAAAGACCTGCCCATCGATGCCAGTGGAAAACTTTTCGGAGAGGTTGAGTTCTCGAACGTCGTTGAGTTCAAGGACGCCATCTTGCAAAGGCCGGAATCATTCATGCGGGGATTCTCCGAGCACCTCCTCTCTTATTCCCTAGGCAGAGAATTGAAAGTCAGCGACAAGGCGGCCGTGGACAAGATCACCCGCAAGGCATTGGAGGACAAGGGAAGGTTTTCGAGCATCGTTTTGGAAATTGCCCGAAGCCTTCCCTTCCGCTACAAAACCAACCAGGCAAAAGACCATGAGCATGGCAAGCATTAGCAAACTTCCAAGACGGACCTTTCTCAAGGGAGCCGGAGCGACCCTCGCCCTGCCCTTCCTCGAGGCGGCTCAACCGAAGAACGTTCCTACAAGCCCAACGAGAATGGCTTTCTTTTACGTTCCCAACGGAGTGGCACAGAAAGCTTGGCACCCCAATGAAACGGGAAAGAACTTCGCGCTCAGCCCAAGCCTAAAGCCACTCGAAAAGCTCCGCAGCAAGATCACCCTGCACACCAACCTCGACCGGATCAAGGTACCGGGGACCGATGGTCACGCCCAGGCAGGTTCCTGCTACCTCAGTTCCGCAACCCCGGACGAACTTTCTCCCGCCGGTTATCCGCTCAAGCGTACGATTGACCAAGTGATTGCCGACGAGGCGGGCAAACACACTGCATTCCGTTCCCTCGAGCTTTCCTGCAACAGCTACAAGGACAACCGGGAATCGGTCTACTTCGACAACATCTCTTGGTACGGCCACGGACACGTCGCCCGGTCAATGAAAGATCCCCAGAAGGTCTTTCGCCGCCTATTCGCGGTGGACGAACACAAAGCCAACGCCAGCGTGCTCGACGTCATTCTTGCGGACGCCAAGGATTTGCAACCCAAACTCGGTCGTCTGGACCGAGACAAACTGGGCGAGTACTTGGAATCCGTCCGGACCGTGGAACAACAAATCGAACGCATCTCCAAGAGGCAG
>JABGWD010000369.1 GCA_018645725.1 Opitutia bacterium | reverse complement strand
GGGACAAGGATGGTAATTTTTACGTTTCTCTGGGTACTGCCTCGAGCGGAGCGGACGTCAGGTTCGAGAAACGGGGTAAATTCGACAAGCGAAGCTATTTGCAAAGGATGTATGCATCCGTGCCCTACAGAGGTTGGGTATGCCAAGTCACGAAGGATGGAAAGTTCATTCCTTGGGCAAGCGGGTTGCGCACTCCAAACGGACTGGGTTTCGATTTGGACGGAAACTTGTTCGTGAGCGACAACCAGGGGGACTGGGTGGGAACGAGCAAGTTGCATCATATTGAGAAGGGGAAGTTTTACGGCCATGCCGCGAGCCTGCTTTGGAAGGAAGACTGGAAGGAGGGTCGACCCGTCGGCTTGCCCGTCCCTTCGCTTGATGCGATGAGGGAGACAGCGGCCATTCTCTTTCCCCATGGAAGCATGGCCAATTCGCCATCTCAGCCTTTGGTAGACTCGACAAAGGGCAAATTTGGTCCTTTTGCGGGGCAAATGCTCATAGGAGAGATGAACAAGAGGCGCATCATGCGCGTGATTCTCGAGGACGTTGATGGAAACATGCAGGGGGCTTGCGTTCCATTCTTTGACGGCAATGGCTTGGTTACGGGAAACAACAGGCTTGCATTCTCACCCGACGGCAAGTCCCTTTGGGTCGGGCATAGTACACACGGGTGGGCGGGGAATCACGGAATTCAAAAAATCACATGGACCGGAAAGGTTCCACCCGAACTAGCGACCATCAACCTGACGCCCAAAGGCTTTTCCATGGGTTTCACGGTTCCCATGGACAGGAAGTCGGCTTCCGACTCCGCCAACTATTCAACCAAGGTTTACTCTTACAAGTACCACCAGAGCTATGGTTCACCACAGGTCAACAAAGAGACCCGGCAACCCTCGAAGGTGACTGTTTCGGATGATGCCAAGACAATCCTTCTTGAATACGAAGAGATGACTGCCCGGCGTGTTTACGAGTTTAACCTGGGAAGCCTCTTGACTGCAGGGAGCGGAAAGCTCGTCAACTCACTCGTCGTATACCACGCCCACAACTTGCCCAAGTAAGGGCTTGTGCCCGACTTAGTCCTTGAGCTGGTTCAAGGTGTACCACGCAAAGGCATTGGCCATTTCAGACCCGTCCTTGGCTGCTATCGCCCCAAGGTTGAGCTTGTAGACCCTGCTTTTCTCCAAGGTCACCCCGATCTGAACCTCAAGGCCATCCTTGGAAACTTTCACGCTAGAGGGCTGTTCCTTCGTGACGTTGGTTTTCGGAGATCCGTATTTAGGGTGGTAATGATAGCCCCAACGCTCGATTGAGTAATTCTTGGCGTCCTTGGCCAAAGAATCGTCTGCGGGCTTGGTAAAGGTGATGCGGAAACCTTTCTTGGTCAACTTGACGTCATGCATGGAAAACGGGGTGGTCTTGCCGTCCCATTTGACTTGCTGAAGACCAAATTCCTTGCCCCCGGCCGAACCCCACCCTCTTCCGGTCTGCCCGACCCAGAGCGTTCCGTCCTTGCCGAAGACGTGCCTGATGCATCCGGTTTGCAGGCGGTTGACGAAATCGAAGATGACGCCTTGGTAATCCCCTCCTACCTTGTCGAGGGAAACGCGCATGATATTGGAGCGGCTTTGGTCCCCGATGAACATTTGCCCGGCAAAGGGACCGAACTTGCCACCACTGTAATCAAAGATCGGTTCTCCGGGGGAATTGGCCAACTCGCCATGGGGAATCCACACGGCGGGTCGCTTCCACAGCTTCTCGTAGTCCTCGATTGCTATGGCGTTGAGGTCCTTACCCTTGAAGTCCGGATGATCGGTCAGTGATGAGGGATGCCCGTGGAAGCGTCCTTTGACAATATGGTGCAAGGAGCTCGAAGCTTCCCAGTCCCCCTGATTGTCGGTGAAGAAGAGTTCGTCATCTTTGTTGATTCCGATTCCAGCAGGAGAGCGCATCCCGGAAGCCAGGGGCACGAACTTCCCTTCAGGCGTAACCTGAAAGCCCCAACCTCGATACTTGGCAGCGCGTCCCATCTTGCCTTCCGTGTCCTTGTACCCCTTGGTCCATACGCGGGCGATGTCCCACTTTTTGCTTCTCGCCCAGCCGGGCCAGGATAGAGAGGTGTTGAGCGTGCCGTAAAAGTTGCCTTTGCTGTCACGAACGAGTCCGAATGCATATTCGTGATAATTGTCCGTGACTCCCCACCCTGCGTTAAAGCTTTCATAGAGGTCGGCCCGTCCGTCTTTGTCGGTGTCGATCAACTTGGTGATCTCAGGGCGCTGAATGACGTAAGTCTCGCTGCTCTTCGGGTCAATCCATATCCCGAGAGCCTCATGCAGACCGTCTGCAAAGAGCGACCACTTCTCTTTTTTGGGAGAATATTCCCAAACTTCCCCTTCCCGGGTACAGATGAACAGGTTTCCATTGGGGGCGAATTCCATCCCTCCGACACCCAGGGAGGTGCCTTCGGGCGTTTTTACCGTCGTGACCGCATAGCCAGCTGGAATTCGTTTGGGTTGCTCTTCCCCGAACCCCGTTAGGCCGGAGATGATCAGGATGAATGCGAAAGAAATGGTTTTCATGGTAAAGTACTATTTTTGCTCGATGCTAATGAAGAACTCGGATGCTTCCTTGGCGGGAACCTGAACGTATCCCTTGTCCGAATGCCATTTGCCCGCCGTCGTGGAGACGAGCAAATCCTTGGACTCGATGAGATAAAACAAGTCTCTTTTCGGCTTGTCCGCGCGAAAACCCAGAGTAAGTCCTTTCTTTGCGGGGTGTCCGGTTGCGGTTTGCTCGATCCTTACTCCGTTCACTTCGTAGATGAAGGTTGGGTTTCCTTTGCGCGAATAGCCGGAAAAGCGCGTTTTCGGGTTTTTGTCAGGACTGCCCGTCCTCAAGGGGAATTCACTGGTTCCCACCTGAAATTTGTCTCCGAGGATGGCGCAAAGCCCCCCTCCCCGTCCGCGGCGGTCACGCATTACGTTGATGAAGCCTCCTGTCCAACCAGTCCGTATCATGAGCTTTTCGGCGTCGAAGAGGTAGTTTGCGCCACCGGGAAGTCCGACCGCGATGGAGCGTCCGGAATCGATGCCTGCAACGTGTACTCTAATGACACGCGGGTCGTCACCTACCTCGATTACCCCATTGCGGGGCGTAGTGCTGGCAGAAACTTCCTTCACTGGCGATAGATCCACGGAGTCGGGATCAGCCACGACTTTCATGAGTCCACGCATGGTCAGGGAATGACCGGGGAAGGTGCATACGTATGGATAATCGCCGATTTCCTTGGGGGCGGTGAATTCAACGGATGCTTTTTTACCTGGCTGAACAAGCCCGATGCTTGCCAAAATAGATGAATCCTTGGGGACTAACCCCATCTCCATGCCCTTCTCCCCGAGCTTGAGGGCTGATTCAGCAAGCCGGTTGATGGTTTTTCCATCTCCCTTTGCCAGAATCAGGTTATGAATCATTTCATCGGAATTCTCGAAGTTCAGTCGTATGCTCGATCCTGGTTTTACGGCAAAGGCTTCCGGGCTGAAGCGGAGTTGACCGTGAAGCGTTCCAAGGCTTATCTCGTAGTCAGGCTTGGCTAAGGCGAGCGGGGCGAGAGCAAGAGGCAAAAGGGCGAAGAGCGGAATAATCGATTTCATTTGATCCTGCACTATTCAAGCTTTCGCAGATCAAGCAAAGACAAAAACAACGATTGGGGCAAATTTGGCCGAAGCCCGTTGGGATAGTCTTTATGGGGACTGGTTGCCCAAACGTCAGGAGAAACTCAGGCGCCAAGTATGCGGGTCACTTCGCTTTTGCCCAGATGGTTGGAGACAAGTGGTTGGGACCCATCGTCCTGGGCTTGTTGCCATGCGCCGAGCAGGGAGCCGTCGTCAAGAAATACAGCTGAAGCGTAACGGCTGCAACCCGTGGAGTGCGGGGAAAGAAAAAGCGGGAAATCAATCGAGATTTTCGAGAGCTTGGGAAATTCGTGGTCCCAGCCCCAGGCCAACCCGCCAAGCTCTTCGCAAGAGTAGCCTCTTGGCCTTTTCGCTGCTTGGGGGTTCTCGTCAAGAGGACGAAGGCATTCGGCTCCGTCGTAAAAATACAGGGAGATTGCCGGAATATCGGAAAAGGGGCCGATTTTCGGTACGGGGAGTCGTTCGGTAAGCCTGGAGCAAGCAATGTCCCAGCTGTTCCCGCGGGGCAGGACGTTCTCCGATACAAGCTCGAAGTCCTCGCTTGTTCCCGTTTGCCGGTTGAGTCCGGTATTCGAGCTGGCCCAACTGAATGGATGATGGCAATAAGCCAATTCGGTAGAGCTCGCGTTGATTCGAAATGCAACCGGATCCTTGACGTGCAGGGTATCGCCTTTTCGTGAGCTTGCTACCGTTTCGATCGTATTGGGAGACAATGAGTCAATTCCATCATTGCCCTTGATTCGATCAATCGACCAGACTCCCGTTCCCGGTTTTTGAAAATTGATCAAGGGTTTCGGGTAAGAAACGCGCTTTTCCGTGGAAACGAACAATTCCCAACCGGAAGAGTTTGTTTCAGACGGAAGTAGGCTTGCCCCTTCGATTGAAACGACTTCCTCGTTTGCCGAGAGATCATTCTTGGAGAAAGACAGCGCCTTTGTGAATTCGGCGTCCGGGGAAGAACCAGCAAAGATTGCAAATTCCAAACCGCGTTCTCCCGAACCGGTTCCGGTCCGGGCATCCCCGGGGTTCCGGAATCTACCGCAGGCAAGAATCTTTCCGTCATGATCCTGAACGAGGTTCCCGCCTCCGAACCAAAAACCGGATTCGTTCCCTAGGGCGGGAACGAGCACGCGGGCATTTCGCTGATCGACAAGTCGTAGGCCGAGTTCCTTCAGGCGGTCGACCATGTCAGGCGCCAACTGACTCATATGAGCATTCCGGCCGCCAGAGTTTCGTTGCTGAATGGATCGACCAGAATAAAACTTCCCGTATTTCGATTTCTGCGATAAGCGTCATGGAATACCGGTTGAGAGACTCGCAGGCAAATTCGCCCGATGTCATTCATGTCAAAACCGTCTGCGTCCTCGACCTTGCGGAGGGTATTGACGTCTACCTTGTAGCGGATCTCAGAAACGATTGCCTGGGCATCCTTGGTCGTGTGTCGGAAAATGAATTTACCCCCCTTGGTGAGCTTTCTTGTTCCGGAGAACCAACAGATGCGGGCATCAAGATCTTGGGAAATCCTTGGCTGGTTGTTTGGTTTCACCAGCATGTCTCCGCGGCTTACGTCGATTTCGTCCTCGAGCAGCATGGTGACGGATTGCGGATAAAAGGCATCCTCCCTTTCCTCGCCCCCGGAAAGGATCTTTTGGATCTTGGTGGAAAAACCCGAAGGCAAGACGGTCACTTCGTCACCTGTCTTGAAGACGCCTCCGGCAACCCGACCGGCAAAACCACGAAAGTCATGATGCTCGTCGGAATGAGGACGGATGACCCATTGGACGGGAAACCGGGCGTCCACGTGATTGGCATCCGACCCAACGTAGACGTTCTCCAAATGGTAGAGTAAGGGCGGACCTTCGAACCAGGCCATGTTTTCCGAGCGGTCGACAACGTTGTCGCCTTTCAATGCGCTTATCGGGATGAAGGTCAGGTCGGTTACGTTTTCCAGTCGAGAGGCAAAGTCCCTGTATTGTTGCTGAACGTCGAGGTAGACCTTTTCATCGTAACCCACCAGGTCCATTTTGTTAATGCAGACGGCAACGTGCTTGATCCCGAGAAGGTCGGCGATAAACGTATGCCTGCGGGTTTGTTCGACTACGCCGTTTCGGGCGTCAACCAGTATGAGGGCCAAGTTGGCTGTTGACGCACCGGTCACCATGTTGCGGGTGTACTGTATGTGACCGGGGGTGTCCGCGATGATGAACTTTCGCTTGGGAGTGGCGAAATAACGGTAGGCGACGTCGATGGTTATGCCTTGTTCTCTTTCGGCTCGAAGGCCATCCGTAAGCAAGGCCAGGTTGACGTGCTCGTCCCCTCTTTTCTTACTGCTTCTTTCAATGGCTTCAAGTTGATCTTCGAAGATTGCTTTGGTGTCATGGAAGAGCCGACCGATCAAGGTGCTCTTTCCATCGTCCACGCTTCCCGCGGTAGTGAAGCGGAGCAGATCCATATCCAGGTAATTGTTTTCTTCAGTCATTGAATAAGTGGGTTGGGATTAGAAGTAGCCTTGTTTCTTTCGATCTTCCATTGCTGCTTCCGATCGTCGATCGTCTGCCCGCGATCCTCTTTCCGTTACCCGGGATGCTGCGACTTCCGATATTACTTGGTCGATGTTCGAGGCAGTTGAACGGACCGCTCCGGTGCATGTAGCATCTCCGATTGTACGGAATCGTACGGTTTCGGTTGTCGGGGCCTCGTTTTCCCTCGGAGAGACGAAGTCCGAAACGGCCAAGAGGCTGCCATTTCTGTCCAAGACTTCTCGCTCGTGGGCAAAGTAAAGGCTGGGCAGCTCGATCTCTTCGATTTTTGCATACTGCCAGACATCCATTTCCGTCCAGTTGCTGAGGGGGAATATCCTAAAGTTTTCTCCCGGCCCTTTTCTCCCGTTGAACAAGTTCCAAAGTTCGGGCCTTTGGTTTTTCGGATCCCATTGGCCAAAGGCATCCCGATGAGAAAAGAAACGTTCTTTTGCCCGGGCCTTTTCCTCATCCCTGCGACCCCCGCC
>JABGWD010000368.1 GCA_018645725.1 Opitutia bacterium | reverse complement strand
CGATTTCCAAAGCCATGAAATCGGAACCTGGTGGACTGGTCATCCTCCCTTTGGATCCGAGCATGGGAAAAGCCCTCATAATGGAAGGCGGGGAACTTACTCTTATTGAGGAATTGCAAAAGGGCGGAATCTGGATTTATCCAATTGTTTTCTTTGCCGCCCTGTCGCTCTTGATTGCGATATTCAAGGCAATTCAAATTCTCGGAATCTCGACGCCCGGACAGGCGCCATCCCTGGATGGCTCTTTCAAAGGGCCTTTCGAAATGCTCCGCAAAACAGCCAAGGGCTACCAAGGCCAAAAATACGATATCCTCGATGAAATTCTCTACGAGACCATCATCGACATTCAGGTTAAGCTCGAAAAGGCGCTTCCGCTCATCGCCGTTACCGCAGCCACGGCGCCCCTGCTCGGACTTCTCGGCACGGTAACCGGAATGATCGACGTTTTCCGCCAGATCACGAATTTCGCCAACCCCGAAAACAGCGAGTTGGCCAGAGGTATTTCCGAAGCCTTGGTCACGACGAAGTTCGGTTTGGTCACGGCCATCCCCTCCCTTATCGTCCATGCCCTGCTTTCCCGGAGGCTGCAAGGATTGATCTCCGCCATGGAAAGCTTTTCGGCCCGGCTTGTGCACCTCAAGAAAGGACAGGTTCCGGAAAGCGGGGACAAAGAAAACGATGGACGCGATACTTGATTTTTGGCGGGAGGCAAACTTGGTTTGGGCCAAGGGTGGAACGCTCATGCCCGTGCTTGGATTGCTCTCCCTTTATACCTATTACGTAGCCTTTGACCTTTGGCTCCGCCTTCGTACGGTCATCCCCACCGACCTGAAGGCTTTTCCCCGGGAGAGATGGGGTGCGTTCAAGGGAGGTGGACGAGTCGACCGGATCATGCGTTACTGCATGAGCGACCATCTGAACCCAAAAGAAACCAGAAGGAGATTTGATCAAGTCAGGGCCGGGGACGCTTCCTACCTCAAGCGGAGGCTCCGCTTCCTGATGGTTCTGGCAACTTCGGCGCCTCTCATTGGTTTGCTCGGCACGGTGATCGGGATGCTACAGACCTTCGATGGACTGAGCATGCAGGACAGTTACAAAATGGACTTGGTCGCCAGCGGAATTTCCCAAGCTCTCGTAACGACCCAAGCAGGTTTGCTCGTGGCCATACCGGCCCTTGCCTTCATTCATCTTTTGCAACGGCGAAAAAAGGATTGGCTTACCTGCCTCAACCGATTGGAAAGCCTTTCCATGCGACAAGTTTCGCCCCTCTTGAAAACCTCATGAGGACAAGGATCAAAAGCGCCGACGAAGAGGGGAACGAATCAATCAACGTCTCCCCCTTGATCGACGTCGTTTTCATCCTGTTGATTTTCTTTATCGTGTCCGCCACCTTCGTCAGCCTTCCCGGGGTGGAAATTTCCCGTGTCCGGACTGAAACGGCCAAATCATTGGAGAGGAATTCTATTTTGTTCGCCCTTTCGGACGAGGACGAGATCTATCACGGAGGAAAGAAAGTCAACCTACAGGATGTCCCGGGCTTGATCGAGAAGGCAAGCAAGGACCGCAAAAAACCCGTGGTCATTCAAGTCGATCAATGGGCCGATGCGACCATCATGGCCAAACTCGTGGCAGAGGCGGGAAAAAACAGCAACTCCGTTTCCATCGCCACCCGCAAACCCAAATGAAAAGGAAGGCATCAAGCTCGACGGGGGAAGAAGCGGAGATCAACGTCTCCCCCTTGATCGACATGGTATTCATCCTTCTGATTTTCTTCATCGTCGCCACCTCCTTCGTCAATGAAGTCGGGATTTCTTCCAACCACAAGGACACGGCCAATTCGTCCACGGAGATTTCTCCTCTTTCGTTCGAACTTCCCGGATCAGGCCAAGTCACACGGAACGGAACCCCCATCGAACTCCGGCAAATAGCCCCGGTTGTCCGGACGGCATCCGCCAAATCCAAACCATCCGTTTTGGTGAAGATTTCGCCCGGAGCCCGTGCCGGTTTGGCGACGCAAGTCATGGACCAGGCCCTGCTCGGTGGAGCAAAAGCCGTCAAGTTCGCCCCTCTGCCCAAATGAAGAATTCCGCTACAGCTTGGATTCCGGGAGTCGAGAGAGAACCGGTCCGCGGCGCCGGATGGAAAAGCCTG
>JABGWD010000367.1 GCA_018645725.1 Opitutia bacterium | reverse complement strand
GGCATAGGCTGACTCTTCGGATCCCGAAGTCGAATGCAAAACGTCGGATTTCAGGCACTCGAAGATCATTGGTTTTCCCTGCAAGCGAGATCTGCTTGTTTCGGATCTCCTTTTGGTCTATGATCTTTCGCTTGCTCAAATTTTGCCTTGATACCGGGTGGTATCGCGACAAGACGACTTCCAACCTCGGACCTGAGAAAAAGTCGGGTACAACTACATACAATCTCTTCCTAAAGTGTTCAAATTAATCTATCGTAAATTCGGCGATCGGCTCCAAGCCAAGGACGATCTCTTGTCCGGTTTGACCGTTGCCTTGGCTCTGGTCCCGGAAGCCGTTGCCTTTGCCATCATTGCCGGGGTATCCCCACTGGTCGGACTATACGCGGCCTTCATGGTCTGTCTCATTACCGCTGTCATTGGCGGGCGGCCGGGCATGATCTCGGGTGCAACCGGGGCCTTGGCCGTGATCATGGTCTCCCTCGTGCTTCTCGGGAACGAACGCGGGGAGACTTTGGGGCTCGGCTCGGACATGGGAGTCCAGTACCTCTTTGCAGCGGTCATCCTCATGGGAATCATTCAAATCGGATGCGGGTGCCTCAAGCTTGGACGGTTCGTTCGCTTAATTCCCCAACCGGTGATGTTCGGGTTCGTAAACGGTCTGGCCATCGTAATCTTCGAGGCCCAGTTCCCCATGTTTACCGAAAGCCCAACCACTCCGGACTCCTCCTGGTTGCAAGGAAACGACCTCTATCTGATGGGCGGGTTGATTGCCCTGACCATGGCGATCATTTTTCTTCTCCCCAAGTTGACCACTCAATTCCCCTCCTCTCTTGCTGCCATAGGCACGGTCACGCTCATCGTAATCGGATTGGACCTCGATACTTTGGTGGTGAGCGACATGGCTTCGATCGGCGGGGAATTGCCTAGTCTCGTTAGCTTCTCAATCCCCTTGAATTGGGAGACCCTGACTTTCATTGCCCCCTTTTCCTTTATTCTGGCCGCAGTTGGCTTGATCGAATCCCTGATGACTCTGACCTTGATCGACGAGTTGACCGAGACCCGTGGAAACAGTACCCGGGAGTGCCTGGGTCAAGGAACCGCCAACGTAATCACCGGCTTCTTCGGCGGGATGGGCGGGTGCGCCATGATCGGACAAAGCATCATCAACATCCGCTCGGGTGGAAGAGGACGCTTGTCGGGAATCGCGGCCGGGCTTTTCCTCCTCGCTTTCATTCTCTTTGCCAGTTCGCTGATTGAGAGGATCCCGCTGGCTGCATTGACCGGAGTCATGTTCATGGTGGTGATCGGAACCTTCGAATGGTCAAGCATTCGAATCCTCCGGAAGATCCCGAAGACCGATGCCTTCGTGATCATCCTGGTTTCCGCCATCACCGTAATCACGCACAACCTTGCCTTGGCGGTGATCAGCGGGGTCATCGTCTCCGCTCTCGGCTTTGCCTGGAAATCCGCCCAGCACATTCATCGGGATTCGGAAATCAACAAAGACGGAACCAAAGTATATTTTCTACACGGTCCTCTCTTTTTCGGCTCGGTAACGGACTTCAACCTCGGCTTCACTCCTGCAGAAGACCCGGACGAGGTCATCGTGGACATGAAGGAATCCCGCGTTTGGGATCACTCCGGACTGGAAGCGATTCACAAACTTGGGGCACGCTACGAAACCTTGGGCAAGAGCATCAAGCTGCAACACATCAGCCCAAACTGTCGCAATTTGCTCAAGAAGGCAGGGAGCATGGTCGATATCATCGTCTTGCCCGACGACCCGACCTACCACGTGGCAAACCTCAACAAGTCCGAAGACGATTCTTCCGAAAAGGACTAGGTAAACCCTTCTAGCCTTTTTTCTTCTTGGCCGGTGGGCTTTTTCCCTTGTTCCAAAGAATGTGGGTGCCCGACTTTCCCGGGACGATGATTTCCTTCCATCCGTCCTTGTCCAAATCCGCCGTGAGGATATACAAGCCCGTACCCGCTTGCCCGGTGTGTACGATCTCCTTGCGAAAGGAAACCTTACCGTCTTTCCCCAATCGTGGCTGGTAGCGCGCGATCACGATCTCATCCTCCGCGCCCTTGTCCCTTCCACTATGCGCGTAGTACCGCTTTCCGGTAATGATTTCAGGCTGCCCGTCCTTGTCCAGGTCGTCCCAGGCCAAGGCATGCAATTGGCTGATCTTCTGGTCAATCACATGGTGCTTCCAAGCCGTGCTCCCATCCTTTTTTGATTCAAGTTGCTCATGCCAGTAAAGCCCGTAGTTATGCCCATCGCCCCAAATCAGGTCTTGGCGGCCATCGTTGTTCAAATCCTTGACGAGAATGGGGCAACTGGCATGGGGAAGGGTAAAGTCCTTGTGCCACTTCCAAGGTTGCCCGAACGGGTTCTTGGCCGGCCGTTCATACCAACCCTGCATGAAAACGATATCCTCGTGACCGTCCCCATTGATATCACCAAAGCCTTGGCCATGGCCATTGCCCGATTTCGAAACCACGCTCTTGGTCATGGTGGGTTTCCCGTCCTTCTTGGCAAACTTCCACACCAACATGGGGTTCTTTGCGTTCCAGCTATTCGCCACGTACTCGGGCGTCCCATCACCATCCATGTCCCGGAGGAAAATCATCTCGTTATGCTTGTACCCGGTATCCATCAAGTCATGCCGAATCCATGAATCCTCGGTGAGCAACCCGGCTTTGCCCGGGTTCTCAAACCAAAGCACGGTTGAAAGGGTGAACTGTCCGGCAAAGACGTCAAGGTCTCCATCCCCGTCCACGTCATACAGATAATCCCCGTTGTCTTGCATGTAGTCCTTGCCGAAAGGTTCGATGCTACGGAACTTGATCGGTTCCCAGGCGGGATTGAGGTAGTAATGCTCGCCCGCCACGATGTCCAGGTCGCCATCTTTGTCCAAGTCGCCCACGGCGCAAGACTCGACATTGTCCTTGTGGAGCAACTGGGCCTCGAAGCGCAACGCTGCCGAAGCGAACAAGGGAAAAAACAAGAGTAAGGGAAGGATTTTTGTCATAGAGGTCGAAGGTTGAATTTTGTAACATTCATATGTCGGAGAAATTTTTTTCTTATGCAAGGGGATACTTGGAAGGCGGAGGTATTTTCTTCCCGACTGAAGCCCTTGTTTTCCCTGCTTGGAAAACTTGGCAATCCCGGCAAACCCGAAGGAGGCGCATTAACATTGTAAAAAGAGTTAAATTATTAATAGAAGAAGGTATGAAAAAGATTGATTGCCATGTGCACTTTGTCGGTGGAGGTACTGCGCAGTCGGGAACTTGGTTCAAGCTGAAAACTTGGTGGGACCGTCTGCAAGCCCGGATGATGTTGAAGGGGTGTGGGATCGAACCTTCGGCCATGCATGATGACTTGGACCGGATCTATACGGAACAATTGCTGAAACTCATTAAGGACTCCAGCTTGGATGCCCTGGTTTTGCTCGCCCAGGACATTGCTCATGCCGACGACGGCACCCCCCTGCCCGACAAATCGAAATTTTACGTTCCCAATGACGTGGTGCTCGAACTGGGCCGGCGGCATGAAGAAATTATTCCGGCCATATCCATCCACCCCGGCCGGGCCGATGCAATGGATGAGTTGGAACGCTGCATCGAATCCGGCGCCCGCGTTCTGAAACTGTTGCCCAACGTCATCAACATCGACTGCAACGACAAAAAATACGCTCCTTTTTGGACCCGGATGGCCGAAGGGAAGGTTATCTTTTTGTCCCACACGGGAGGGGAAATGACACTCCCGGTCATGAACAAGGCCTATGCCGACCCGCGTATTCTTACTTTGCCTTTGGAATGCGGGGTAACCTGTATCGCCGCGCACAGTGCGGGCGGATCTTATCCGGGAGACAAGGATTACACGGATGATCTGTTGAAAATGTTCAAGGAGTTCCCCAACCTCTACGGGGACAACTCGGCTCTTTGCAGCTTGAATCGGAACAAGACGATCGGAAAGATTTTGGATCCCGAAGTTCAGGAGCGGATTCTTCATGGCAGTGATTACCCCGTTCCCGTTTCCGGCCTGGGGGTTTGGATCAAAGGTTTTTTACCCTGGAAGGATTGGCGCAAATGGAAGGGTTGCCAAAATATTCTCGAACAGGATTATCAATTCAAAAAGGCGATGGGCTTCAACGAGGCAACTTTCACCCGCCTTTCACAGTTACTCGATCTCAATTGAAATTAGTCCTGTTATTGCTCTCCTGTTTCTTTTCGGCCCTCGGTCTCGGGTACGCAAAGTTTTTCGTGCTCGGTTACCTGAGCACTGACGTCTATGCGGCTGAGGACAAGATCTGGTTGATTCAGGCCATCAACTCCTTGTTGACCGTGGGTCCGGTGCTTGCCTACGTCTTCACCGCGCCCCTTGTCTCCTCCTGCAAGAAACGGCACGTCATGACTGCCAGCGCCCTGTTGACCGGGGTGATCTTGACTTTGGGCCATTTCAGCGGTTGGCCGGGCTCCGCTTGGCTTTACGTCTTTTTGATCGGCCTGATCATGAGTGTTTTCGCAGCGGCCAAGATGTCCATCGTGCCGATCGAGTCGAAGGACAGCGGTCGCAGTCCCTTTTTTGTCAACGGCATGCTCTCGGCAGTCTTCATTGTCGGAATGCTGGCGGGCCTGCCCTTGGGAACCTACTGCTACGATTGGAGCGTCGATCGGGGGATAGCGCTGGGCATCGGGATATTCGTTTTGGCTTCCGCATCCGCTTGCGGTTTGGTTTACCAAGACGAACGGAAGATTGCCTTTGGCAAAGCCTACGCCAACTTGGTCGAAGATTCGATTTCTCTCTTCGTCAGGCACGTCCTGTATTTGCTTTCGTCCCCGCTGATCTGGGGCGTGGGAGGAGCGGTCAGCCTGGCAGTTACGGCCTATGCCGAGCAACGGGCATTGGGCGGAGCCACCGAGTGCAGCCTGATGTCACTGTATGCGGCGATTGGCATTATCGTGGGAAACGTCTTGTCCCCGCGTTTCGCGTCCAAGCGTTATTCGGCTGCGTTCTTGTCGGGTCTGGCCCTTCTGGTACTGGTCTCGGGCATCCCGGTTTTCGTAGAGGTGGGTTTGCATCAGGCAGATAATGCTCGGGCGCTGTATTTCCCATTGGCCGCATACATGATCGGGGTCGGCTTCTTTTTTGGAATTTGCTCGAACTTGATCGATGCGGAGTACCTGCAGCGCGTAGGAGAGGAAGGCAAAGAAGGAACCGGCGCCACTTTGCACAGTTTCTGCATTGCAGGCTTTGCCTTTTTGGTGTGCGCAATCGTTGGGCTTTCCATCCTGCGGGGTTGGATGGATGCAATTTCGCAGTTTGTCCTGCTTGCGGCATTGGTGGCGATTGGAGTAATCCCAATGTTTCTGTTGGCCTTGAAGGCAGGTTCATTGAACCGCGTCCTGAGCTTTGTCCTTTCACGGTTCTTCGGGTTGCTTCTGAGTTTGCGCTACCGGGTCAAAGTGATTGGTCTCGAGCGGATTCCCCAAGGCAAGGCCGGTACTTTGTTTTTGCCCAATCATCCGGCCGAAATGGATCCGATCATCCTCGGCACACGCCTTTGGAAATCGCATCGTCCGCGGCCCGTGGTGTTGGAAACGTTTTATCATATGCCCTTTGCCAACAGGATCATGAAAATCATGCGGGCGTTCCCGATGCCCGACATGGCAACGGGAACGGGCGTTTACAAGAAACGGCGCATCGACGAGACGCTCCAGGGCGTATCCGAGGCCCTGGAAGCCGGAGATTCCGTCTTGATGTATCCGTCCGGCAAACTGATGCGTTCCAACCTGGAGTTATTGGGCGCCGCATCGGGCGTCCATCGAACTCTGGAGTCAACCGGCAACCTCCAAATCGTCCTGGTCCGCACGCGCGGACTGTGGGGCAGTTCGTTTTCAACGGCTCAGACCGACGGCAGAACGCCCGATCTCAAGGAGGCCTTCCTGCATGGATTTTGGGTGCTGCTCAAGAACCTGATCATCTTTGCTCCGAGGAGGCAGGTCGAGGTGGAGTTCAGTTTGCCCGCCCAACCCCTGAAGGCAGAGATGACCCCTTTGGAGATCAATGAACAACTGGAAGCTTTTTACAACGAGCATGGCGAGGAGGAGCTCAATCTCGTTTCCTACAGTTTTTGGCGTCAGGATCTGCCCGAGACAGAAGTCCGGAAAGCGGACGAAACGGGTGACTTGTCGAATATTCCCGATGAGCAAAAGAAGGAAGTCATCCAGTCCTTCCGCAAAGCCTTCGACTTGGGAGATGAATTGTCCCCCGGCGACCGCTTGGCCGATGACCTGGGCATGGATTCCTTGTCGATTGCCGAGTTGGTGATCTGGCTGGACGAGGAATTCGAAGTGTCCGACGTGGAAGTTTCGGAAGTCCGGACCTTGGCCGACGTGATTCTCTTGGCCTCCGGGACCAGCAAAGAGGTAAAAACCGAAGAGCCTCCGCTTGCCGATCAATGGGTCGACTCGAACCGACCCCTGCCCGAGTTGCCGGACGGAAAAAGCATACAGGAACATTTTTTGAGACAATGCGACCGCATTGGCAAGTACTCGGCGGTCGCCGATGAAATAGCGGGCGTATTGTCGGGGTCGCAGCTTAAGCTTAGGGCCTTGTTGCTCGCCAAGGTGTTCCGCGAGTACGAGAACAAGCGTCTTGGCATTATGCTGCCCGCATCGGTAACGGCCAACGTTACCGTAATGGCGACCCTGCTTGCAGGCAAGGTACCCGTCATGTTGAATTGGACGGTGGGACGCAAGAACCTCGAGCATGCCCGTTCGGTCGCCCAATTGGACGTCATCGTTACCTCGAGCAAGTTCCTCGACAAAGTGGACAACGTCGAGTTCGGAGAGGTGGAGGAGAGCTTCGTCTTCCTCGAGCAAATCAGGGATGACCAAATCAACTGGGGAAACAAGATCATCGCCTTGCTCCAATCGAGAAAATCCGCGGACGCCCTTTTGCAACGGCTCGAATTGAATGACCTTAACGAGGATGACCCAGCGGTAATTTTGTTTACCAGCGGTTCGGAGTCCGCGCCGAAAGGCGTTCCGCTCTCTCAGAAAAACATCCTCAGCAACATAGCCGGAGCGGTTGAGATCTTGGACTTTCACGCCAAAACCGCCTTGTATGGTTTCCTCCCCCCGTTTCATTCCTTCGGGTTTACGATTACCACCGTGCTGCCAATGATCAGCGGCATAAAAGCCGCCTACCATCCCAACCCGACCGAGGGCAGGCGCATTGCCCGTGGTTGCCACTATTACGGCATCACTTTGATGTGCGGCACGCCCACCTTTATCAACGGGGTATTCAGGGGGTCCCGTGACGGACAACTGGACACCCTCGAGCACTTCGTTACCGGAGCGGAAAAGCTACCCGACAGCGTGATGGAGTTGGTGAATGGCTTGCCCAACGCGGTCATTCTCGAAGGCTATGGAATTACCGAGTGCGCCCCGGTCATCACGATCAACCGGGCGGACGAACCCCCTGCGGGAGTGGGCAAACCCTTGCCGGGCATTGAAATCAAAATTGTCGACTTGGACAGCCACGAAGAACTCAAAACCGGTGAACGGGGACTGATCCTGGTCAATGGCCCGAATGTCTTCGGGCAATATATGGGGGTGGACAAGGATCCGTTTCTGGAGCTCGAAAACAAGCGATGGTACGACACGGGAGATCTAGGGTACTTGAATGAGGAAGGCTTCTTGTTTTTGGCCGGCCGGTTGAAACGTTTCGTGAAGATCGCAGGGGAAATGATCAGTCTGCCTGCCATTGAATCGTCCCTGACCGAACGTTGGCCTGCCGATGAGTCCGGAGCCGTCCTGGCCGTCGAAGCGATTGAGTCGGAAGACAAGCGTCCGGAACTTTTTCTACTCAGCTCGGTTAAGATCGATCTGGAAGAGGCGAACGAAGTGCTCAAGAAGGCTGGGTTCAGCAATTTGTCCAAGCTGAAGAAGCTTATCGAGCTGGAGAAGATGCCTCTTCTGGGCACAGGCAAGACCGATTATCAAACCATAAAGCAAATCGTGCGGGAGCAAAGCGGGGAATAACTCCCCGGTCGCGCAGGTTTGCGTCAGTGCATTTCCACCGAGCAAGCGCCCAGTCCACCACGGAAGTAACTGAACTTGACCTTCGGGTGATCGGCAAGAAGGGACATGGGGACGGCCGAGTCGGCCAATCCCTTGGAGATCATCAATGCAGTCAGTCGCTGTCCCAACGGGTTGTCATGAGTGCCGGCCTGCCAGATGGAAACTTGTTCGGCTTTCCAGGTCTCGACCGGGCCCACGGTTACGGCGCGGTCCGGAACGAGCGAAAGGTTTCCACCGCCTGAAGTACGGGCATTTTGGGACAGGGTGATGGGATGCAACTCGACGATTCTCGTTCCCAGCTTGCGGTACTCCGCAGGACTGGGCGGCTCGTCGAGGTAAGGCCCTTCCCTTTTCAATGGGTCATTAAACGCCCAGTGCTTGACGTCCCCTTGCCCTCCCTGCATGACCTTGCAGCGCACGCCCTCCCAAGTGGATTGAAAGGCTTCGACGTTTTCGGTTGGGAAATGGAGGTTCTCCTCGGGGATCGGTTTCTGGAAGAGATCAAAACACAGTTCCCGGTCCGCCCGCTCGAAGGATAACGGATGATCCGTTGATACCGCTCTGCCATCCTCCCCTATCCATTCGTCCATCCCCCAAAAATGAGCCGAACCCAAATCAAGCTCCAGTTCGTTGACCAACTGGGCGACCAAAGGCAACTGCTCGGTCGGTCCGATCGGTCCGCAAATGCCTACGGGGTTGTCCGGGGTAGCCTCCTTCCAGGCCGAGACGTACTCGAGGGCCTCGGCGAGGTAGAATTCTTCCAGGGTGTCGTAAAAAACGACTTCGAACCCGGGTCGGCTCAATTGCAAAAGATCGTTTCCATTCAGCTTGGCGGCATCTTGAATGAGTTCGTCGTCCAAGGTCGTGTAGTCCCACCATTGGGGGGAAATCTTGGAAAGTTTTCTAGGCATGGGATTATTCTTTCGTTTGCGGAAGGGAGTAATGATGGGAGCTTAGGGCATCCGTCAACGGATCAAAGTCGGGCTTGGCGCTAAAGCCCATATGGCTATGCCTGCGCCACCCTTCGGCATGCATGGTTCTACCGGAAAACTTTCCGACTTCGCAGGACAAATCATCCATGGTTTGAATATAGGAATCCATCCCCTGCGTCCGGTCCAACCATTCCTTCTGGCTGGCATGAGCCGTAAGGGCCTTGCGTTTTGTCTGGTGAACGGAACCGGTATCGATCAGGAAATCAGGAACGATGGGCTTGCGCAACTGATCGATCAACTGATGGGGCATGGCATGGTAAACCGCCACTTCCCCTTCCATTTCCCCGGCCACCGGATCGGTAAAGAAGTTGGGCATCTCCCGGGCAAAGGCAGCCGTGACGGCAAGCCTCGATGCATTCATGTGGTCTTCCATATAATCCTGTGGCGAATGGGTAAGAACAAGGGAAGGTTCCGCATGGCGGACGACGGCAGCAACCTTCCTCAGGTTCTCCACGTTGTAGACCAACTCGAGATCATCTGCAATGGATGGATAAAATCTCGCGCCAAGGATCCCGGCCGCCTTGCGGGCTTCCGCTTCCCGGACTCCGCGTATATCCATCGGCCCCAAGTTCATCGCTCCGCAATTCCCCGAGCAAAGGAGGAAATAATGCAGGTCGTATCCGGCCTCGGCCAAAAGGAACATGGTTCCCGCTGCCACAAATTCGATATCGTCAGGATGAGCGAAGATGGCAATGGCCGACTTTTTCATAGTTTTAGCGAGGAGAAAACTGATGTTTATCCGCCCGGTTGCGGTCGAGGAGAACCACCTCGTAGTCCATCTTTGTCTTTCCGAAAGTAACCCGCATGACGTGATGACCCGCACCGGTCATGCCCGGTTTTTGCAGGTACCAGCGGTCCGACTTGGGCTTGCGCTGAGGAACCCCCAACCCCCCTTCCCCAACGTAAACGATGCCCGTTGGATCTTTCTTCTCATTGCGAATCGGAACGGTCCGTTTGATCACGTGACCATCCGACTCAACGGCGAGATCGAGGTTGAATTTTTCAAACAAGGGCACCCAAAAATTCTTTGCTTTTCCCGGACCCTTCACTGCGGGCCAAACCGGCCTATGGTACTCCGCCAAAAGCCAACGGACCTTGGGACGCAAATCGAAAAGGGTTTTTGCCAACCATGCCTGCTGTTCACCGCCAGCACTGATCTCGCTGTTCAAGGTAACGAGAGCCACCTTGGGCGAAATCATGGTGTGGAAATAATTCTTCCCCGCACCACCAGGGGTGTCGAAGATTTCATCGTACAGAGGACCGCCGTCATGGTTTCCCCGGGTGGGAATGATGGGCAGCACCTTGCCCGACTTGGCTACCGTAAGTTCATGCTGGCTCAGCCAGGTTGACCATTGGCTCCAGCTTTTCCCGCTCACGATGTAGTCTCCTCCGTGGGCAAAGGCGATCAATTGGTCGTCTTTTTCCGACAAATCGACCATAAGCAAATTAACTTGGCCTCGGGAAACGATTCCGGTGCGCGAGTCTCCACCGAACAGGAGCCTGAATTCGCGGTCGTCCGCAGGAGCGGTCGTGAAATGCATAACGGGGGATTTCTTGCCATCCGACTCAATCTCGAAGTCATAAGTCGTGGAAGGCTTCAACCCACTGATCCGGGCATGGTGATAGTATTCCCCTTTGGCGGACGAGTAAGCATCGCTGCGCTGCGCTTCCTGAGACTGAGATGTCGAAAGTTCCGCTATGCCGGTTGAACGGATGCCGTAACGGACCTTATGAACGCTCCCCTTCTTGGCCGTGGTCCATGAAATCGTTGCCCTGGTCGAGGGCTCCTCAGTCCAGATCACGCGCCATTGGGAAGGCCCGTCACCTTGGACGGGGGTCATGCCCTTCATCCTCTTTTCAACGTAGTCTTTGTCCAGCCAAGGGGTTTCCGAAAAGAGCTTGAAAGAAACAAGCGGGCTTGAAAGGAGGAGCGAGAGCGCGAGTACTTTTAATTTCATGAAGTAGTTTTTGTAGAATCCAGAGATTTCCAATAGGCCCATAGAAAGAGAGGAATAGCTCCATTGCAAATCCTTAAAGCCAAGTCGTGCCAAAAGTCCCACCCGTAAGCCGTCATCCGGCTCATGGCCGTGACGATTCCCCAAACTGCCATCCACAGGGCAACCGTTTTGATTCTCTTCCCAGGCAGGAGAAGGAGAGCAACCAGAATGAAGTCCTGGATGGCGATGATGGGCAAGGCCGCCTCCGCGAATGCTTGCCTCGATGCGGCGACGGCAAAAGCCTCCTCCAAGGCTTCCAAAGATCCCGCTGTCAGAACGGGGTCGCCGAAGAACGAGTTCATGGTACCGACAATCAGATCGACGAAGGAGGGCTTCATCCATAGGGCGCAAAGCCCGTGACCGACGAAGGTTCCCGCCACCCCCCAGCGCAAGATCCACATGATCTTGGATTCTTCCTCTCTGCCCGGAAATGCAATGAACAGGATCAGAGCAAGCGGAGCGGCGTAGCGCACGGCGTGACCGGCCGGGTCGGTTGCGTGGAATGGATTGCCCGGGTTCACCAGCCAGGAAAAGATCGCCAAAAGAAAGAACCAGCCGGCAAGTAATCCGAGAATCAAGAAATCGAGCCGGCGGGCAAGGGAACGGGCCGGCGGTTGCAAGAAGCCCAAACCAAGAAGAGCAGCCGAGGAAAACCAGATGAAGATCTGAACCGAACGGTCGAGGTTGGTGACGAAAGGATCGCCCATTGAACCGAGCAGAAAAGAATTAAGTGCCGATGGGCCAACCAACTTGGCGGCGTAACCCAAGGATTGAATCACGATAAGGATTCTAAGAAACCAAAGAAAGCGGTCGTTCATGGCATTAAATCAGACTGGTTAGCTC
>JABGWD010000366.1 GCA_018645725.1 Opitutia bacterium | reverse complement strand
CCCACGGCCACAGTTCTCAAACCTCAACAAACGGTTGACGACGAAGGCAACGACACCGAATTGATGGGGAGGGGGAGGCACGACCCATGCGTCCTACCACTGGCTGTCCCGATCGTGGAGGCAATGACCGCCCTCGTCTTGATCGACCACCGCATGCGACACCACGCTCAATGCGAATCCTTTCCATTTCAGGGATAAATGAAGGGAAGGCTCCACATCATTCTCGGGACTCCGGAATCCGAAAGGCGATCGCTTTTATCGAAATTTACGGCAAAAGACGAGCAGTCCCATCCATCTTTCTTCCTTCTTCCCTCCGAACTGGAGTCAATGTCGTTACCCCATTCGAATTGGATTTGGAATCAGAACAAATTCGAGTTCAGCGAACCGCCCGGGGCATCGGATGTGGAATACTTCCTTTTCTTTTCAAACGAAGTCAATCTCGCCAATCAATTCGAAGCTGTGCTGGAGGTCCTGGCTGAAGAGGACGACCTCTCCATGGGTAGGGTCATCCTGTTTATAAACTCGATTCTGCTCCCCGGGGGAAGCCAGGAACTGATGGCATGGATTGATGCTGCCGGTCATTTTTCGGATGCAATTTGCTTTACTCATAGAAAAAATGAAAATGCTATGGCCATCAGCAAGTGCAAGGAACGCTTCGAAACCATGAGGTATCCTTTGGAAACTTATGTCTTGGGCGGCAAAAAAGTCGGGATTTTGGAAAAGATCCTCTATGCAACCCCCCGACGCATTACACACCTTTTTGACCCGCCTGACTTGCTTGACGAAGATGACTCACCTCAAAACGACCCGTATTTGGCCAAGCTTGCAAACGGAAGAAGGGAAAGACCAGTTCCCTCACCCTTCGGCTCTTGAAATTCAATCAAATTCTTTTTTGCTCGACCCAACGGTATCTTTGAATTGTTTTGCTTGTTTCCCTTTAGCCGGGGTGGCGGAATTGGTAGACGCGCTAGATTCAGGTTCTAGTGTCCGCAAGGACGTGCGAGTTCGAGTCTCGCCCTCGGCACCACCCCATGCCTCTTCGACAATCGATCCCCTTACCCTTGCAGATTCAAATTGATGGGAAACCTCGTTAGATTACCCTTACTGTTTGCATTCGTTTTTCTTTGCCCGAATGCCGGCGGACTTTGGGGACAGAGAATAACCGACCTGAAAAACAAGGCCTTGGAGGGAGACGTCGATTCGCAACTCCAACTTGGGTTCGTCTATTCAAAAGGCCCCCGGGAGGACAGGAAAGAAGCCCTCTATTGGATGACGATGGCCGCCGGGAAAGGCATGCCCTCGGCATGCCGCTATTTGGGTTTTGCCTATCTTGAGGGAAGAGGAACGGCTCAAAACAAGAACTTGGCCAAGAAATGGTTCGCCATGGGATCACGGAAGGGAGACACCTTGTCGATGATTGGGCTTGCCGAATGCCTAAGCAAGCAAGAAGAGAGAATCGAGAGCGCGGCTTGGCTTCATCTGGCAAAGGATCTTGGTGAACCTCGATCCCTCTGGCGGTTGGAGCAAAGCATGACGAGGTTGAATGCCATGGAAAAAACAAAAGCCAAGGAAGAGGCAATCAAGCTGAAAACGACCCTGCCAACCGGTTCGTCAAGACAGGCTCCGGAACCCTTCGTAATGAAAAAAAGCAGCTTGACCCTTCAAGACGGAAGCAGCTATCGGGGGGCAACCCAAAACGAACTGCCTCACGGGTTTGGCGAAAGGATTTCCCCGGATGGCGAAATTTATCAAGGATCCTTTCAGGAGGGAAAGGAGGAGGGATACGGAACCTTGTTTTCCCCACAGGGACTGATTGTCTACCAAGGCCTTTGGTCAAAAGGAAACCCGGTCGACACTCTGCCAGAAACAGAGAAAGAAAAACCGAAAATTGATTAACTCAAAGAGGAATGAGCCCCATCGCACATGGCTCCGTTTCCCGAATGCTTGCAGTTGCACAAGGCAACTCTTCCGGTTTCCTCAATCACTATTTTCTCGGGAACAAAAGATGATCCCTTGTGGGAACCATCGCAAAAAGGCTGATCCTTTGATCGCCCGCAGGAACACCACCAATATTCACCGGTCTCCAACTGAAGGACTGCCGGTGTCCTCGATGCGATAACAGGCTCCTCCTTCATCGCCAGGGATCAATGAGATTCGGAATGTGAATCGTCCATTACGTTGTCGACGTAAATCTTCGATACAACGATCCCAAAAATGAGAACGGCAAACATAATCACCGGAACCAAAATAACCGGGAGCTTGTACTTGGTGTGACCAAAAGTGGGTTTGTCAATGAATTCCATAATGTTTCTTAATCAAATGTTTTTATGTCAACGCGTAAGGATGTCGGCAACTCAATTCCAAGGATTGTCCCCGGAGGTTTTCAATCTTCCACGACCCAAGAGTTGCGACCCGTAAGCAACTCCTGTAAATTCCCATCGCCTTTCGATTGGGCCAGGCTTACCTGCTGGCACAAGGCATCCTCGTAGGTTTCCCGTCCGTCCAATTGTCTCATGACGCCCATTGGCGTAGGAAAGGACGGATAGGACATTTGAGCAAGCAGGTTGGCATAGGCAGAATTGGCACTTTTCGGCTGATGGATCAACAGATCCTTCTCGGTAACCCCATCACCAATGGTCACGACTTCCGGTTCAAGTCCGTTCAAACGGATGCCCTTGTCCTTGTTTGCGCCGAAAACGAGAGGCTGACCTTCCTCAAGGACGAGGACTTGATCATCCTTTGAATCACGCGAGGTAACAGGGCCAAAGGTTTTGTCATTAAAGATCACGCAATTCTGAAACACCTCGACGAAAGACGTTCCCTTGTGTGACTGTGCCGCCTTGAAAGTCTCCACCATGTGTTTCATGTCGGTATCACTGGTACGGGCAACGAAGGTTGCTTCGCTACCCAAGGCAAAGAGAAGTGGATTGATCGGATGATCAACCGAACCGAGAGGGGTGCTCTTCGTTTTCTTGCCTACCTCCGAAGTCGGACTGTATTGTCCCTTGGTAAGTCCATAAATCCGGTTATTGAAGAGAAGAACGTTAATATCGAGATTTCGTCTGAGCAAATGGAGCAAGTGATTGGCTCCAATGGAAAGACCATCCCCGTCTCCGGTTATCATCCACACAGACAAATCGGGGTTCGAGACCTTGACCCCGGTGGCAACCGTTGGGGCACGCCCATGGATCGTGTGAAACCCATAGGTATTCATGTAATATGGAAACCTGCTGCTACAGCCGATCCCGCTTACCACGACGAATTTCTCGCGCGGAATTCCGAGCTCAGGCAGAGTTCGTTGAACCGCGTTCAAAATCGCATAATCTCCGCAACCCGGACACCAACGAACGTCATTGGGCGTTGCAAAATCCTTTTTGTTCAGGGCCGTTCCTTCTGTAATAGTCGTACTCATGGTAAGATTCGTAAGTCGCCTTAGTTTACGTGCTCTAAAAATTTCTCTCTCAATTCGGACACCTTGAAGGGCTTGCCTTGAACCTTGCCATAGGAAATGACGTCGATCAAGTACTTTGCCCGTAAAATCATAGCCAGTTGACCAAGATTGAGTTCAGGCACGATTACTTTCTTGAACCGGCTCATGACATCTCCCAGTTCGTCAGGGAGAGGATTGACGTATCTCAGATGGACACTGCTTACCGAGAAACCCTCGTCCCTCAAGTTTCCAACCGCAGAAGAAATCGCTCCGTAGGTACCTCCCCATCCGATGACAAGCAAATCACCCTCGGACTCACCTCGAATCTCAATGGGGTCGAAAGACTTTGAAATACCGGCGATCTTGTCGGCCCTGAGTCGTGTCATCTCTTCATGATTCTCGGGATCGTAACTGACGCCACCATCTTCGCCTTTTTCCAAACCACCGATTCGGTGCTCAAGCCCGACCTGCCCGGGGATCGCTTGCGTCCGGGCTAGCGTTTCCGGGTCTCTTCGGTAAATGACATACTCCTCGTCCTCATTCGCAAATGAATTTTCGATTCCCGGCAAATCAACTACGTTCGGAATCCGCCACGGTTCAGATCCGTTGGCCAAGTAAAGATCGCTCAAGAGGATAACCGGAGTCATGTAGGTAAGCGCTATGCGGACGGCTTCCATGCCGCAGTCAAAGCAATCGGAAGGGGAATGAGCGGCCAAAACGGGAAGCGGGCAATCTCCGTGTCGGGAAAACAAGGCCTGCAGAAGATCGCTCTGTTCGGTCTTTGTCGGCAACCCCGTGCTCGGACCTCCTCGTTGAACGTTACATATGATGAGGGGCAATTCGGTAATGGAAGCCAACCCAATGAACTCGCTTTTCAGGCACATTCCGGGCCCGCTCGTGGCGCAAACGGACAAAGCACCCGCAAAGCTTGCCCCAAGAGCCACCCCCATCGCGGCAATCTCGTCTTCTGCTTGAACACTCTTGACTCCGTACTTCTTGAGTTGAGACAAGCCCTCCAATACAGGAGAAGCAGGGGTTATGGGATAACCAGAGTACAGTAAATCTCGATTCGCCTTTTTGGATGCTACCACCAGTCCGTAGACCAAAGCCTCGTTTCCGGAAATCTTGCGGTATACACCGGGTTGAGCGGCCACCTTGGATACCTGGTAACGATTGCGAGCCGTTTCCAAAGTGTCGCCCAAGTTATAACCGGCTTTCAAGGCCAAGCTGTTTGCTTCCGCTAGTTCGGGAAGCCTTTTGGCCCATTTGTCATCAAAGAACTTTAGAGTCGGCTCCAGAGGGCGGCCATAGACGAAATACATGAAACCGAGGGCAAAGAAATTCTTGCATCTTGCCTTATCGGATGGCTTGAGTGAAGTTTCAGCAAGGGCTTCCTTGGTCAATCCCGTCAAATCAAGTTCGATCAAATGATATTTTTTTCTGAATTCTTCGTCTTCAAGCGGGTTGGTATCGTAACCAGCCTTGGCCAAGTTTATCTTCTTGAAAGAATCGACGTTGACGACCAGCATCCCTCCCTCCGGTAGATCTTCGATATTCGCCTTGAGGGCAGCGGGGTTCATCACAACCAAGGCATCAGGCACATCACCGGGAGTCAGAATCTCTCGACTCCCGAACTGCAATTGGAATCCGGAAACACCGGCCAATGTACCGGCCGGGGCTCGGATCTCAGCCGGGAAATCGGGTAACGTCGCAATATCGTTTCCGGCGAAGGCACTGGAGTCGGTAAAGCGCTCGCCCACGGTTTGCATGCCATCGCCGGAGTCACCGGCAAAGCGAACTACGGCAGATTCAATTTCTTCAAAGGAATCGTTTGGTTGGATCATTGATGAATTTATTTAGCAATATAGGAAAGGGCAGTCGAGAACTTGTTACGTTGCCGGCTGAATCACAACGATTTTCGGTAAGTTTGCAAAAAAAAGATGAGACATTTTTCACAAATCTCAAAATCTGAGGTAAGTCCGTCATATTTCTTCCGTCGGCAGAGGGAAAGGAAATAGATTGAAAGCAAAGGAAATCCTATCGGAGTCCGATCGATTTTCATGGACTCCATGCTTAAGCGCAGGATCGAAAATCACGACTTTTCCGACTTCAGGAGCAATCTCCAAGTCCTCCTCCCCATCCATCCTGAAGTACAGATTACCCGAACTCTCCTCGCAGGCCAAGTAAGTCACCGCCGACAATCGGGACAAATCCACGTGGTCATGCAAACCAGTTCGTTCTCCCGGTCGAGCGAGATTAAACCAAAAGGGCGGATGGGGATTATGCGACCGGGAGAGCGGTTCGAACAAGACCACGGAGGTAATCCCCAACTCTTTCTTGGCAAAGTCCCGCACGAAACGCATGGGCTCGCGAATGCTTGGGACAAGATCGACGGGCAGATAGGAGTTTTCCCAACGACCTCCCATTTTGTGCGATCTCTCGACACTGTTTCGATTTGCATCAAACTCATCGAGCAAGCGAGGGACCCAAATATCTCGATCAGGCACCCAAGCCTCGACTATCTTTTTCCCTCCGTACGACAAGATTTCGATCATTGCAAACAAGCTAACCTGCGTATGACGGCCTCTTGCATGGGAAAGTGCCGAACAAGTTGTTCGACGTCGGGCCAAAAGAAATCCGCATAATCAAAACCAGGGCTCACCGAACAACTCACGAGCGACCAATCCTCACTTCCAAGAGGATTCGCTCCGAAAACAGTTCCTGCCGGCAAAGTTACCTGGGGAACTTCTCCAAGTGCAACGGCACAACCCAGTTGGACGGATTCGTATTTTCCATCGGAGAAAGAATGCAATGCAACTGGGTTTCCACGATGAAAATACCAAGTTTCATCGGATCTCAAATAATGCAAACGGGATACTTCGCCCTTTTTCAAGAGGTAAAGAATCGAGGTACCGCAGGGACGAGTTCCTCGAGAGAGTTCGATCTTCCGATCGGATTCGTAAGTCCTCCGGAACCAACCTCCCTCCTCGTGGGGCTCCAGTCTCAAGGTTTCAATCACGGCAACCGCGGATTCCTTCATCGGTTAACGGATATTGGTGGGCAACTGAAAGGCTTGAGTGAGAAAATGGTCGGGACGGTGAGATTCGAACTCACGGCCTCCTGCTCCCAAAGCAGGCGCGCTAACCAGACTACGCTACGTCCCGGAAAACGAACATTGATAAACCATTCGTTGCAAATAAGCAAAGCAATTCAGCATCTCCAAAATACGTTGCATCCGGACGCTCTTTCGGTTTGCAAATAACGCATCAAGATATCATGATGCGTTGATACGTTCATGAAAGACTTTTCGAAATCACAACCCACTTCGGACAATCTCGAGCAACTTGCCCGCGAACGCATCCTGATCCTGGATGGGGCGATGGGTACCATGATTCAGAGAGAAAAGCTGGAGGAAGAGGATTTTCGCGGAGATCATTTCAGGAACCACCCGACGGAGCTAAAGGGGAACAACGATCTCCTTTGCCTTACCCGCCCAGAGATCATCCGTAAGATCCACCGCGAATATTTCGACGCAGGAAGCGACTTGGTAGAGACCAACACGTTTAACGCCACGAGCATCGCCATGGCCGATTACAACTTGGAAGAAATCGTTCCGGAACTCAACCTTGCCGCGGCAAAATTGGCCAGAGAGGCCGCCGACGAGGCCATGGTCAAGGATCCTTCGCGACCCCGGTTCGTGGCAGGAGCAATCGGTCCGACGAACCGGACGGCATCACTTTCCCCCGACGTCAATGATCCTTCCCATCGCAACGTTACCTTCGATCAATTGGTGGAAGCGTACTTTGCCCAAACCAAGGCCCTGGTCGAAGGCGGGGTCGACTTGCTTCTCCCTGAGACAACCTTCGACACCCTGAACCTGAAAGCCGCCATCTTTGCGATCGAAAATTATTTCGAGTCTCTGGGCAGGCGTCTTCCGGTTATCCTGTCCATCACCATTACCGATGCATCCGGTCGCACCCTTTCGGGCCAAACCACGGAGGCTTGTTGGAATTCGATCGCCCACGCCAAGCCATTGGGGATCGGCTT
>JABGWD010000365.1 GCA_018645725.1 Opitutia bacterium | reverse complement strand
TGGGAGGGGTAGGCGGTTGAGGCGGGGTAGGCTTGGGTTCGACCACTCTGGGAGGGGTGGGCGGTTGCGGGGCGGGAATGGTGGGAAAAGGAGAAGCCGAGGCCAATTCAAAAACATGAACTTTCTCTTCTTCTTCATCGCAACTGGGCAGAAAGCCAAAAACGGCGCATACCAAAGCAACGAATCCGTGACCAACCAAGGAAAAACGGAACACCCTGCTTTCCTTTCTATTCAATCCAAGCATACTTTTCTTTCCACACTCATATCACACACATCCAACTTGTTTAGACGAAAACAAGCCATTTTCGTTCAATAACAGCTACGCGCAGTTGGATCAACCTTCAATCAGTCGATTAAAGAAATCATCGATCGCCGATTCGTAGCGTTGTCCGCCTTCTGACCGAAGATCGTTGTGGGTGGCGGTTGGTACTTCAAGGAAAGACTTGGGTTCGGGCAATTCCTTGTGAATTTTACGGCCTTGCCTGAAAGGTATGACTTCATCAAGTTTTCCGTGAATGACCAAGGAGGGGCAGCTAACGTTTTTAATTCGTCCCAGGTTCCCAAAGCGGTCCCAGGGAAGAACCGGTATCTCGGTCACCGTCCGGAAGGCACTGAGGAAAGGGGTTTCCAGCAAAAGACCTCCGACTTTCGAGGTTGAGGCGAGGTAACAGGAGGGACCGGTCCCGAGCGAACGCCCCCATACGACAATGCGGCCGGGCTCAACCCCCAAATCTTTCGTCAGGTGTTCGTAAGCGGCTTCAATGGCTTCATAGCATCCGGACTCACTGGGTTTGCCCTGGCTCAGGCCGTACCCGGGGTAATCATAGGCAAGGATTTGAATTCCTTTTTCGCTGACCTCATCCAGGAAAGGCATGAGGTTGCCAATGTCCTCACCGTTGCCGTGACTGTAAAGCACCACGAGGCCATTGCCCGTTGTGGGTGTCCTGTGAGCGCAGGCAACCTTGATGCCGGATTGGGTCGTCAGGTAGAAGTCAACCTGATCTTCGCTGCAAGTTGACGGTGAAGGGAAAGGAAAGAGGATCTTGTCCGCGTAGAAGGCGGCAAAAACACAAAACATGAGATAGATGAAGAAGAAGAGAATGAGGAACCTTCCCCAAGGAACCTGCGTGATTTGTTGAAAGTCTGGCATTGCAATGAAAAGTGACTTTATTGACTAGCTCATTATGGAATCGCAAGAATCAATTTTTTTTGGTAAAAACGAGATATGAACATTTGCTGTATAGGAGCAGGATACGTGGGCGGACCCACGATGGCAATGATAGCCCAGAAATGCCCGGAAGTCACGGTTTCCGTCGTCGACCTGAACCAGGAACGCATCGATGCATGGAATTCGAATGATCTCCCCATCTACGAACCCGGACTCCTTGAAATCGTGCAGGAGGCCCGCGACAGAAATCTTTTCTTCACCACCAGCATAGACGAGAAACTAAAGGAGGCGGACATCGTCTTCATAAGTGTCAACACACCGACCAAGGACTATGGATCGGGGGCAGGTCAAGCGGCTGATTTGCGCTATGTGGAATCCTGTGCCCGCAGAATAGCAGAGGTTGGGGGCGGAAACAAGATCGTGGTGGAAAAGTCAACCGTCCCGGTGCGCACCGCCCACATGGTAAAGGAAATCCTAGGGGAATCAGCCAATGGGAATGCCTACCAAGTCGTATCCAACCCCGAGTTTCTGGCTGAGGGAACGGCGATGAGCGATCTTGCGTCTCCGGATCGGGTTTTGATCGGAGGCGGAACGGATGAGGACGGGAGAAAGGCAGTCGAGCAAGTGGCCAAAATCTATCGGCACTGGGTGGACGAGGAACGCATCATAACCACGAATTTATGGTCTTCCGAGCTCTCGAAACTTACCGCAAACGCCTTTTTGGCCCAACGCATCTCCAGCATAAACGCAATCTCGGCCCTCTGTGAGGCGACTGGGGCAGACGTCGACGAAGTCGCCCGGGCCATCGGCACCGATTCCAGGATCGGCCCCAAATTCCTCAAGAGTTCCGTTGGCTTCGGAGGATCTTGCTTTCAGAAGGATATCCTCAACCTGACTTACCTCTGCAGACACTTCGGACTCCCCGAGGTGGCCTCCTACTGGTCTCAGGTCGTAGAGATGAACGAATATCAAAAGGAGCGTTTCGTCACCCGGATTCTCGACAACATGTTCAACACCGTATCAGGCAAGAGCATTGCCATTCTTGGTTACGCCTTCAAGAAGGATACCAACGACCTGCGGGAATCTCCCGCCATCGCGGTTTGCAGGCGCCTGCTGGAGGAAAAGGCCGACCTGCGCATTTACGACCCGAAGGTCAAGCCCGAGTCCATTCTTTCCTCCCTCGGATTGAGTGAAGAAGACAGCGATCGCATTACCTTTTGCGACAATGCCGAAGAAGCTTGCTCGGGCACCCATGCCATCGCTCTCCTTACGGAATGGGATGAATTCAAGGAAATGGATTTCGGGAAGATTTTCGAGCAGATGACGAAACCCGCTTATTTCTTCGATGGAAGGAACCTGCTTGATATTGCCGAACTTAAGCAAATTGGCTTCCGGGCCTTTGCCATCGGAAAAAGTTAGGTAAAACCTTCAGATTGCAGGCTTGCGGGCGGGCCTGGGCATCATTGATCTGGCCTTGTCAAGAACCCCGTTTAGAAATTTGCGGGAGTTCTCACTGGAAAATTCCTTACTGATTTCCAGGGCCTCGTCAATAATGACGACGGGCGGAATATCCAAACGGTACTTGAGCTCATAAAGCGACACCCGGAGCAAGGCCAAGTCGGCCTTGGCGATTCGCGAAAACTCCCAGTTGTCGACAAGTTCCCGGATAATGGAATCCAAGACTTCTATTTTGTCGATCACTCCGTCAACCAATTCGATTGCGTAAGAATAGAAATCCTCCTTGCCTCCGAGGCGGCCCAAGAACTCCGTAAGTTCAGCGCTCAAGTCATCGGGCGGGTTCATTTCCCATTGGAAAAGAAAGCGGAAAGCGGTGGCTCGGTTTTGCCTTCGCTGGTTCCAAGCCGGGTTGGTATTCAGGTCTTCGTCCATTTTTCGTATAATTGAGCCATTTCCAACGCAGCCCGAGCAAACTCACTCCCTCGATCCAGAGCTCCGGTTATTCTTTCCTCGGCCGAAACCAAGTCCTCGGTAACGATAATTCCATTGATAACCGGAACGCCATGACGGGCAGACAGGGATTGAAGGGCATTGCCTGCGCTTTCGGCAACCAAGTGATGGTGTGAGGTCGCCCCCTTGATCACCACCCCCAACCCGATCATGCAGGAAAAAGGTCGCGCATTGAGCATAAGATTGATGGCGCAGGGAATTTCATGAGAACCGGGAACTCGCTCGACGAGCAATTCGGCGGGTTGGCCATTTTCACAAATACCGGCCGTGACTTTTTCCAACAATGATTCGACCAGTCCCTCGTTGTAGCAAGCAGCAACGACACCGATGGAGAAACCACCCGGGTCATTTTTTTTGTCACTGGGAGGAGACTGGCTCATTTCTTGGGAAGAAGAACGTAATCGGTGATTTCAAGGCCATAACCTTCGAGCCCCACGACTTTTCTCCGGTCGCGGGAAAGCAGTCTCAACTTCTTGATTCCTAGGTCGACCAAGATTTGAGCGCCTATTCCGTAATCCCGAAAATCCATTTTGGGGGAGCTCAAGGGATTCTTTTCATCAGGTTCGGGTGAGGAAGGTTCGTTTTTTTGAAGCTCGGTCCGTCGGGGTTCCATGTACAACAAGGCGCCCGAACCTTTTGCTGAAATGGCCTTCAAGGCTTGGTCAACTGACCTAAGCCTGCCTTTGACGGTCTCTAATCCGAGGGCGTCACTGAGAACGTCTGCGGTTTGCACGCGTACGAGGGTGGATGAACGCGCGGATATCTTTCCCATTGTCAGGGCATAGTGAACACGTCCGTCCAGAATGCTTCTGAACGCATGCAACTTGAATTGACCAAATTCAGTGGGAAACTCGGATTCCGAAAGTTTCTCGATCAATTGGTCCCTTTGATGCCGGTATTGAATCAAGGAAGCTATGGATATCAGCTTCAATCCCCATTTTCTCTTGAGTTTCCTGAGGTCGGGTAAACGGGCCATACTTCCGTCGGCCTTGAGGATTTCACAAATTACGCCGCTTGGATGCAAGCCTGCCAGGGAGGCCAAGTCAACTGCGGCCTCGGTGTGTCCAGCCCGTTCGAGCACTCCTCCGGAACGGGCCCGCAAGGGAAAGACGTGACCGGGCTGAACGAGTTGTTCGGGATTACCCTTGGGGTTTGCGAGAATTTGAATCGTACTGGCCCGGTCGTAGGCGCTGATTCCGGTGGTAATGCCTTCGGCGGCATCGACCGAAACAGTAAAATCCGTCCGTTGAGCCTCCCGGTTGTGAGGAACCATGCTTGACACTCCCAAACGGGTCAATTGGTTGCTCAGCAAGGGAACGCATATGAGCCCGCGTCCATGGACGATCATTTTGTTAATCGCCTCAGGCGTAACCTTGGAGGCCGCCATGATCAAGTCGCCTTCGTTTTCCCTGGACTCGTCGTCCGTGACAATGATCATGTTGCCATTCGCTATTTCTGCAATGGCATCCTCAACGGGGTCAAAGCCCATTTTTTCAGATTTAGTCATGATACAAGCAAGTTCGAAGGCAATTGGGCACGATAGAGAAAGAACGATCCTTCCTCAACGCTATTCGTCCGATGACTGGGGAATTGTCAGGAATTCTCCAATAGGCTCACGAATTCGTCTTCCGTCATGACTTCCACGCCAAGCGATTGAGCTTTGGTCAGCTTGGATCCGGCTCCGGGTCCAGCTACGACCAAAGAAGTCTTCTTGCTTACGCCGGAAGAAACCTTTCCTCCTTTTTCCTCGATCATACGTGTCGCCTCGAGCCGGGAAAAGGTTTCGAGGGTGCCGGTAAGGACAAAAGATTGACCTGAAAACGGAAGATCCTTCGAGTCGATTTCGGGGCGGGTCGTGACCACGCCTGCCAACTCGAGCTTTTCGACCATCGATTGAGTATCCGGGTCATTGAAGTAGTCGGAAATACTTTCGGCCATCACGGCGCCGATTCCGTCCATCCCAACAAGATCTTCCTGCGAAGCCTTGCCCAATTCGGCAAGACTTGAAAAACGCCGAGCCAACTCCTTGGCCACGGATGAGCCAACGTGCTTGATCCCCAAGGCGCAAAGAAGCCGACCCAGACCGGCTTGCTTGCTTTGTTCGATCGACTCAACCAGGTTCTCGGCCGATTTTCCGGCAAACCCTTCGAGCTCCAGAAAATCCTCCTTGCTCAATTCGTACAAATCGGAAGCCATTCGAACCTTTTCTTTGTCAACCAATTGATCGATCACGGCTTCTCCGAGATGATCGACGTCCATGCAATTTCGAGACGCAAAATACCTTAACCTGCCCTTGACTTGCTCAGGACACGTTGAATTGGGGCAACGCCATGCGGATTCACCCTCTTCCCGGATCAGAACCGTGGAGCATACGGGACAATCCGAAGGAAACTCAAAGGGCACTGATTGAGGTTTTCGCTTGGCGGGAACTGACTCGATTACCTGGGGAATGATTTCACCTGCTTTTTCGACGATGACGAAATCACCCACACGGATATCTTTGCGCATGATCTCGTCGGCATTGTGAAGGCTGGCTCGGGATACGGTCGTGCCCGCCAACTGGACGGGACTAAGACAGGCAACGGGGGTAATGGCACCGGTCCTTCCCACCTGAAGAGCGATTTCTTCCAGGAAAGTCTCCTGTCTTTCCGATTCGAATTTATAGGCTATGGCCCAACGGGGAGCCTTGGCGGTGTTCCCGGCAATCCTTTGCATCTCGAACGAATCGAGTTTTACCACCGCTCCATCTGTCGGATAGCCGTATCCATGCCTGAGTTGATCGAGTTCCTCGATCGCCTTCCAGGCAGCTGATGCAGAGGGAACGGACTGGAGGAATTCTACCGTCGGCAAGTTCCACTCCCGGATCGCCCGATGGAATTCCGACTGGTTGGCAAAGCGCGATTCGGGTGTACAGGCCCCCATTCCGTAAAGGACGATTTCAAGCTTGCGGGAAGCAGCTTCCTTCGGGTCCAGCAACTTGACCGTGCCGGCAGCCAAATTTCTCGGGTTTGCATAGAGAGGCAAGCCTTCCTGGGCTCGGTTTTCGTTCAACCGGGTAAACTCTTCGTGACTCATGTAGATTTCACCCCGTATCTCCAGAACCTCGGGCAAATCCAAATGCGACAAGTCAAAGGGCAGGGAATCCACGTGCCTGAGGTTTTGGGTAATCACGTCTCCCTCGACCCCATTCCCGCGGGTAACGGCAGTCTCCAGAGTCCCGTTCAGATAAGTAAGGGAAACGGCCACCCCGTCAATTTTCGGCTCAACCACGTAAGGCAAATCGGAGTGGTCGAAAAGCTTCTTCAACCTTTGATCAAAATCGAAAAACTCAGCTTCATCGTAGGTATTGTCCAAGCTCAGCATGGGGAGAAGATGCTGATGAGAGGCAAATGCCTCAAGGCGGTCGTCCCCTACCTGCGGCATACTTTCCTCTCCGACACCGGAGGGGGAACCATCAGTCTTGAACAAGCCAAGGGGATCGATTTCTTCCTCCAGGCCCTCAAGCTCCCGTTTCAACAGATCATACTCCTGATCCCCTATGCTTGGGTTTGCATCACGATAATACTTCTCGTCGTGATCACGAATCAACTTGCGAAGTTCGCGAAGGCGGTCGTCCTTGCCTTTTTCCATGGAGCCTAAAGGTCGTTGCAAGCGGAAACCATCCGCTCAAGAGCTTGACCAAGAAGTTGCCTGGAGCAACCTAGGTTCAGCCTAAGGAACCCCGGAGCGCCGAAGTCCTTTCCGTCGGACAGGCCAACTCCAGCATTTTCGAAGAATCGCTGGGGGTTTTCAACCGGAAGGTTGCGGGCATCCATCCACAAAAGATAAGTAGCTTGAGGAGAGTAGGGGGCAAGCCCGTCGATCTTTGACAGTTCGTCGAGAGCAAAGTCCCGATTGCCCCTCAAGTAATCGATAAGTTCCATCCTCCAAGGTTCACCGGTACGGTATGCGCTCTCGGCAAGGGCGAAACCCATTGCAGGAGGATCCGGCACGATTCCCGCCATCGCTTGCTTGAACCTGCTTCTCAGTTTGCCATTGGAGATGATTGCGTATGAACAACCGAAGCCCGGCAAGTTGAAGGTCTTGCTTGGAGCCATAAGGGTAATTGCCCGGTCCGCGACTTCCGGGCCGAGCAAAGCCAAGGGCGTATGGCTAAGCCCGGGGTCAAGCAAGAGGTCGCAATGAATTTCGTCGGAACAGACGTAAAGCTCCTTCCGACAGGCCCATTCCCCGAACTTTTTCAACTCATCTTTGGTGAAGGCGGTGCCCACAGGGTTGTGCGGATGGCAAAGCATGAACAGATCGGAAGGATTGGAAGGCAAGGCTTCCAGCGCATCGAAATCAATCCCGAATCTTCCGCCGTCAAGAACCATGGGAATGCGTGTGCAGGGCAAATCAAAGTTCCCGGGGGCCGAAAGAAAGGGTGGATAAACAGGGGTTTGCGTAAAAACCTGCGAACTGTCCTTCTCGAAGACCCTGCACGATACGTTCAGGGCGCAAACCATGCCGGGCAACCAAACGATCCAGGATGACTCGACTTCCCAACCGTATAATTCCATACACCTTTCAATGACGACGTCGACGAGTCCGCTTGGGCATTTCGCATAACCAAAGTTTCCGAAATCCGCTTCTCTTGAGGCTCTTTCGATTACCCCGGGAGGGGATTTGAAATCCATGTCCGCAACCCAAAGGGGAATGACGTCTTTCCCGGCATATTTACCCCATTTGAGGCTGTTGGTATCCCTGCGGTCAGGGATATCTTCGAAATAAGGCTCTTTGTTACTCAATCAAAAACCTCACGCGCCCAAGGTGAGCTATTGCCAGGAATAGAGGTACTTCAACGTGATGAAGTCTACTTCCTGATCAAAGGCCCGGTTATATTCGAGGGCAATCCCATGAACGTCGTTGATCCAATAACTCAAGCCAGTATGCAAGCTGAAATCGTTTTCACCGAAGTCCGACCACAAGCCAATGAACCTTCCACCGAGCATGAAGGAGAAGTTGTCGGTAAAAAGGATTTCGGTTCCGCCCAAAAAGCTCCAGGTAAACCCATCGTCTCCGAGAGTAACCCCCAAGTCATCGCCAAGATAGCTCAATCCCAACCCAACGTAGGGTCTGAACATGCCATTTTGAAAAACGTTTTCGTCGTAGTGATACACATAGTCCAACCCGATATTGAAAGTCGTGCCATCGGAGGTAGTCGCAGTGCCGTTTGTATCCAACGTACTTTCCGCCCTGCCGTAACTGAAGTTCAAGATGAAATCGGTGGAGTCGCTGGCAATGCTGTTGGCAGTAATTTGGAACGCGTCGCCTTCGAGATCCACGGTCTTCCCTCCGTCAATGATCGAATATCCAAAACCAAGATAATACTCTCCCAATCTCGATTTGGCGTCCAAAGAAAAAGAGGTGAAGCAAAGCAGGGCAAAAGCAGCTAAAGTTAATTTCATATGCAAATAGATTTAAAAGGAATTTTTCTTTAGTCAACTTGTAAGTAAAACGGAACCAACTTGGACGAGGCTCGAAGACGGCTTCGGGGACTAAAGGAGGGGTTTGAAAATCATCCCGGTCGTCTTGAACAGGCGGGCCGAAATTTGTTTTTTGGCCCACAGGCTAAGCCCGGGGAAATTCCCCACGTCTTCCCAATTTTCAAAAAAACTCGAATCACCTTCGGATACCGGTTTCATGCCCTTCCTCAAGCGATAGGAAGTATGGGGCCGGATGGGCCAAGGGTCAAGAAACGGGAGCTTCTCGGACAATACGTTAAAAACCCAATTGACCGCGCTGATGACCGGTTTTTTCTTCTTCGAGCCTATCAGGTAGCTATTGGCAGGGGAGGCGTCCGTGAGGATACTGTCCCTAAGCCTGGAGGCAAAGTCATGATCCGAGACCAACAGACCGACCTCGGTATTGTAGGAGTCGGAACGGGGATCCAGGTTGTAGGAACCGACGTAAGACAACCTTCCGTCAACAACCAGAGACTTTGCGTGCATGGAAAGGTAAGGCGGAACCTCAAGGTGACGGTTAAGCCTGTCGGCACTAGGCTTTTGCGGGGAATCCGGCGTCTGGCCAATCTCACCAGTCGGGGCAAGCGTTCGATCGATCTTGAACTTCATTTCCCCATGCCGGAAAGTTTCCCGGGGCAAGGGAAGACGACGGAGTAGCTTCCGGTAACTCATCATCGTCTCGATCGCCTCTGGAATCGGCTTGAACTCCCACATTTCCAACCCCAAATCCTCGAGGTAGATCCGTTTTTCTCCATAGTGAGCCGCATAGGTCGGCCAGTTATCCGTGGCAGCCAAGCTATTGGTGGAAACAATCATTTTGATAGCAGGGTGACTCACCTTGATATCTTTCAAAAGCTTTTGAGCGTCCTCGCTCAACACGAAGTAGGGGGATTGAATCATCACTTCCGATCGGGCCGTGGCGATTGCATCGGTCAGGGCCCGGGATACGGTTGACGCCAACACGGGCGCCCGGGATACCTTCTCCGGAGAGTCGTATACCCATGAAACGCTCTCCGTCCGCATCAAGTTATCGGCGAATTTCCTTCGTATCCATTTTTCGTCGCTTGCCTTGGCTTCCAAATGCTCCAAAACCGCGAAAGAACAAAAGTGGCTTCGGTTCAGGTCGGGCACCGAAGACCGACCCGCGGCATACTCGGAAACTTCAAGCATTTCGCTCGAAGAAACCGCGTGATCGTCCTTCCAATAGAGATCCAGGCACTCGGTAAGATCCTCGACCTCAGGCAGCAAGACCAAAACGTCCCGATCCTTGAAATTCCTTCCAATCGATTGATCATAATACTCGTTTGAAACGTTTCTGCCCCCGGTGATGGCCACCCGTTCGTCCACCACGAACAACTTGTTGTGCATTCGGGCGTTGTGACGATGAAAATCAATGGCTGCGTCGGCAAGTTTCTCCAAAAGCGATGGGGCGAGGCGATTGGCGCTTGGATTGAAGTACTTTATTTGAAAACCAGGACCGAGTGAGGACAGATAAGCGATCACCTCGGGATCATGATCGCTGAACATATGGTCGATCAGAATTTCGACCTTGATTCCCCGGTCAAGGTGAGCCCGAACGAGTTCCCACACTAGGGTCTTGCCGACTTCGTCAAAAACCCAGGCGAAGGTTTGAATCCTGACACTTTCCTGAGCCGAGCGAATAAGGTTAATCCGTAGAGCCAAAGCCTCTTCCCCGTGATCCAAAAGGAGGGTTTTGGGCTTTCCGCTCAACCGGACTTCCTCCATGGCAATCTTCCAAACCCGGGGGGTTCCCGAATAATAGTTAGCCGAATACCGGGAAAAATCATTCACTTGAGGGAGCGTCGGCACCTGTTTGCGGGCGCAACCCGCAAGCAAAACAAAAAACAAGGCGGAACAAGTCCACCAACGGTTACGAGAGAAACTCATCACTCGATGTCCCGGAAAAAGGCAAAGTCATTGCCAGTCAATCTCATTGCGGAACGTTTGGATTTGCAGTGAAGGACATTACCCCCCCCCACGCTCGCACCCCCATTTTTTGCCTCGGGAAACAAGTAAGGCCTTGGTCGACGATTTTGGGCCATGAGAGGGAGATGCAGCGGATCAAGTTGAGCAAAACCTTTCCTCGAACTCCTTCTCGGCAGCCTCGTCTCCAATGAGGATGATTTCTCCGTCTTTACAGAATTGATCTTCAGGAGAGGGCGTTATCACTGTTCCGACCTGGCCTCTGATGGCCACTATGCTACACCCCGTTTTTTCACGGATTTTGGAATCCTTGACCTTGACGTCGACGAGACTATGAGGAGTTTTTTGGCTGAAAACGTCCAAGCCTTCGGTAACCATCAGGATCTTTGCCCTTCTCAATAGGTTGAAGATTGAAGTTGCCCCCATGTGATCCTGAGAAATGACGAAATCCGCACCGGCCCGATGGAGGGGTTCCACGTTTCGCTGAACAAAAGCTCGTGTTACGATCTGAATGTCGGGACGAAGCTTGCGGCAGTAAATCGTCAGGTATATGTTACTTTCGTCGTTATGACTGGTTATTACGACGGCGGGAGATTTGTTGATTCCGGCTCTCCCCAAGACGGACTTGTCTGCAGCATCACCCACGATTGCATGGGAAACCATACCGGCCTTCTTTTCATCCGTTTCAATAAAGCGGTAGGGAATCCCCATTTCCTCAAGAGCCTTGGCCGTTTCACGGCCAACCCTTCCCGCTCCAATTATGATCACAGGGGCGGTATTGAGGGCAAATTCCTTGAAGGCCGAGTCGTATTTCTTGAAATTCGTTTCCGTACCGGCCAACAGAAGGACGGTGTGATTGTTCAACATGGCCCCGGGAGCAGGTAGCTCGAAAGTGCCTCTTTCCCACATACCTACGACATTGACACCGTATTCTTCTCTGAGATTCGCATGCATGAGACGCTGCCCGACCAGGGGGGTTCCATGAATGTTTACTTCGGCAATTTGAACTTCCTCGAATGAGCCTATGAGGTGAGTGAAATTGTCAGTGAAACAAATGCGCCTGGAGAGAAAACTCCCCATCTGCTGGGCCGACTTGATGACGTGAGTAGAACCCGCCAAGTCAAGAATGTCCTCCGATGCGTCGCTACTGCAAGTACTGACGATAGGAAGCGATGGCGACGTATCCCGGGCCCGGAAGGCTATGTTGACGTTTCGGATATCGTCATCGGTAGCGACGAGCATGGCTGCATCCCCGATGGAAGCATTACGGAAGGTTTCCTCTTCGTCGAGACTACCGAGAATGACCGGGAAATCCATGTCGTGCAATCGAAGGGCTTCTTTCAGGTTCTCGACGATCAGAACGAACGGATAGCCGAACTGGGTCAACTTTTCCATCAACGCATGACTAATGGAATCATAATGAGTCAAAATGACGTGCTTCCCTCCGGGAGTCTCGAACTTCCGGGCTACTCTGGCACCGGTTTGATATTCCATGAAAGGTTTGTACAGAAACTCCATGAAGACGAAGGGGAGAACGATAAAGAGATAAAACACTCCCGTAAACATGACTACCATGGAAAAAAGGCGACCCGCATCCCCCTTGAAGGTAATGTCTCCGTAACCCAACGTCGACATGGTCGTGAGTACCCAGTAACAGGATTCGACCAAGCTTACCGAATCTTGCCTCTCGGCTTCCATGAGATTGCGGTATACGTACATATAGACCCCCACGAACAAAAAGAGCACCAAAGCAAAACGGAGAAACCTGACTACGTTTCTGCTCTTTTCCCTTTGCTTGAAAACGGAAGGGGTGGACTTAATGAGTTCTTTCACTTATTTCTAGACTATCCAATAAGCATAAAAACAAACCAGTGCGAGTCCTTTTGTATTCCAGATTTTCATTTTCAACCATCCCTTTCGGCATACCGATAGCAAGCGCGCTTTGCGCGATCTCCCTTGGCCTGCCGCACTTGACTTCTGCGGCCGAAGAAAAGCGGGCGTTCCCCGGGTTGACCTTTCACGCAAAGGCCAACCCCTTGGCCAAGGAAGCGGTTACCGCCGACTGGCCGAGATTCAACGGTCCCAACGACAATGCAAAATCCACCGAGACGGCGATCATCGGCAAATGGCCGGACTCAGGCCCCAGGTTGTTATGGGAAAGAGACAAAGGGGAAGGCTATGCCTCGCCAGCCATCAAAGACGGCTTGTTGACGATCTTTCACCGCAAGGATGGTCACGAGACAATCGATTGCATTGATGCAACGAATGGCACGCCGGTTTGGAAATTCCAATACCCGGTCGAATACCGCGATCGATACGGATACTCGAATGGCCCCCGGGCAAGCCCGGTTATCGCCGGAAACCACGTCTATGCTCACGGCGTCACCGCTTGGTTGACTTGCCTCGAGATCAAGACCGGCAAAAAGACATGGCAAAGGAACTTGGGCGATGAATTTGAAATTCCTCAATATTTTTTCGGCAAAGGCTCCACCCCAATCGTCATAAAGGATACCCTGATCGTGAACGTGGGAGGGAGCAAGGAGAGGTGTGTCGTTGGCTTTGACAGGTTCACCGGAAAAACCAAGTGGATAACGAAAGATTCGTGGGGGGCCAGTTATTCTTCGCCTTCGAGGGCTGTGATCCATGGAAAAGAAGTTTGCCTGGTCTTCACAGGTGGAGAAAGCCGCCCCCCGGAGGGCGGACTTCTGGTCATCGATCCCAAAGACGGAAGCAAATTGGCTCGCTTCCCATGGAGATCGTCCAAATTCGAATCGGCCAACGCAGTCCCTCCGCTTCCGATCGGAGACAACCGGGTGTTTCTTTCCGAATGCTACGAAAAGGGTGGAGTCGTCGTGGAGTTCGACCAAGACTTCGCCCCGTCCATCGTCTGGTCCGATGAAACGCTTAACGTTCACTGGATGACGCCAGTCCTCGCGGGAGGGGCTTTGTATGGGGTGGCGGGCCGACACCAGCAGGGAGCCGATGTCTTCTGCATAAACCCGGACAATGGAAAAGCTTACTGGCGTGACCGCATCAATTGGACCGAAGAGATGGATGGGAGGATCCTCGACTTGGAATTTTTCAGGGGAGCGTTCCTGAAGGTAGAGGACTTCTTCATCTGTTTATCCGAAATAGGATCTCTCCTGATCGTAAAAATGGACAAGAAAGGGTGGAAGACAATAAGCAAAAACCAACTTTTCTTCGCTCCCGGCACTTGGACTTTGCCCGCCCTGAGCAAGGGCTTGCTCTACGTCATGCAAAACGAAACCGACAGGCGTACGGGGCAAGGTCCGAGACTCCTGTGCTACGACCTTCGAAAAAGGTGACGAACACTGCCAAAACCATCGAAGTTCAGCCTCTCTCCGGTTTCAAGAAAGCTCTTGCCTACTTGGTGGATGGAAAGCTTGCCCCACTGATTCGTTTGGGCGCACTGGTCAGAATTCCACTCGGGCACAGAAAAACCCTGGGAATAGTAAGTTCACTTGATCCCGAATCCCCACCGCCATCCGTTGAGAAGCTGAAATTCGTCCTATCCCTGGTTCGGGATGATCCTGTGTTGAGCCCCGACTTGATATCCTTGGCCCGATGGATGAGTGGATACTACGCCACCTCGATCGAATCCGTACTGGAAGGAATGATACCTGCAGCAGTCAGGGATGGAATGGGTGAGAAAACAAAAAGAATGCTCGAAATCACCAAGCTCGGATCAACGGACAAAGGGAAGCAACTCGTTGCCAGGTCCCCGAAGCAAAGGGTTCTCCTTGACCACCTGATCCAAAAAGCAGGACCCATCCCCTTCAATGAATCAATCAAGAATCTCGGAGTGGGGCAAAGCGTCGCCAAGGGACTCATAGGAAAGGGTTTGGCCAAGGAAACCAAAGATTCGGTAAAGCGGGTGGCCTACTCCGATGACCTCATGGATTCGGCCGGCGAAGTATATGCGGAAGTCAAACTCACGGACGAGCAAAGCAAAGCCTCGGAAGAAATAAAAGAGAGTTTGAAAACGAACCGCTTTTCCACTCATATGCTCCTTGGGATTACCGGGTCGGGGAAAACGGAGGTTTACTTCGAGGCCATGGAGGAAGCCTTGTCAATGGGGGGAAGCGTGTTGTTTCTGGTTCCTGAGGTCGCTTTGGCTCCTCAAACGGTCTCTCGTCTGCGCCATCGTTTCAGCAAGCGGGGCGAGCAGGTAGTGGTTTGGCACAGTCATCTTTCGGCAGGGGAAAGACTCGATGCATGGAGTTCGATTACTCAAGGGGATGCGAAGATCGTAGTGGGGGCGCGGTCTGCCGTTTTCGCCCCGGTATCCAACCTCCGACTCGTGGTGGTCGACGAGGAGCATGAACCTGCATACAAGCAGGATGAAAACCCACGTTATCATGGCAGGGACGTCGCCGTTTACCGGGCCATGCTGAACGAAGCCGTCTGCGTTCTGGGTTCGGCCACGCCCTCACTGGAGACTCTTCACAACGTCGAGAAAAAAAAATACGCCAAGAGCGAATTGACGAAGAGGATCGACGGAAGAGAACTGCCCCTGATTCACCTCGTTGATATGCGGAGGGAAAGCCTGAGGGAAAAAATACCGCCCATTTTGTCCCAACCACTCGTGGAGGCGCTCCGTCAAAGGTACACCGACCGGGAACAAAGTATCCTGTTCCTGAACCGGAGGGGGTTCAACACGACCATGCTGTGCCCTGAGTGCGGTTTCGTGGAACAGTGCAAGGATTGCAGTATCGCAATGACCTATCACCGAACCGACGGTTACCTGAGATGCCACCTTTGCAGTTACCGCAAACCCGCTCCGCGGGCCTGCCCGGCATGCCAGTCTTTCGACATTCGAAAAAAAGGTCATGGGACGCAAAGAATCGAAGATATCGTGCGCGACCTTCTTCCAAGGAAAACCGTCGTAATGAGAATCGATGCGGACATGATGACCAAAAAAAACCTCTTCCGTGAAGTCCTCAATGACTTCAGAAGAGGAAAAATCGACGTTTTGGTCGGAACGCAAATGATTGCGAAAGGTCTTGATTTCCCAAACGTCACCCTGGTTGGCGTGGTGGACGCGGATCTCCCGTTGAGAATGGAAGACTTCAGGGCATCGGAAAGAGCCTTTCAATTGCTTGTTCAGGTCGGAGGAAGAGCGGGACGCGGGGATAGGGCAGGGGAAGTGTACGTCCAGACCTATGCGCCGCATGCTCCTTCCATCCAATATTCCCGCAAAGCCGACCTCGGTGGTTTTTCCCAAGAAGAATTGGAACTCAGAAAGGAATTCGGATACCCGCCTTACCGGCATCTCATCCGCCACCTTCTCAGGGGAAGAAGCGAGGAGAAAGTCGAATTTTACGCCCAGCAATGGAAAAAACTACTGGATGCCAACCCCATTCCTCAAGCCGACGTAAAAGGCCCGGCCCCGGCTCCATTGGAAAAGATCAAGGGGTTCTACCGATACCACCTGCTCTATTTGACGGGGGCAGTTCGTCCTTTCCTCGACCATTTTCATCCGAGAAGAGAGGGATTCCCCCTCGACAAGGACGTGCATGACGTCATCGACGTCGACTGCCATCAACTCTCTTAATCCGGCTTGAGCGGATTTCGGATGGCAAGGTTCGTGGAAACCCCGCTTGGATGCTTGCGGACAAGAAGAATTCCTGCTCCTGCAGGGATAAGAACATCATTGTAAGGAGCCCGTCCCGCACCCAATCGCCTCCACCCACCGGAATGGACCTTGACCTTGGGAGCCTTGACGTAACCGGAGCCGGGACTGGTTATGATAATGGAAGAAACGGAACCATTCTGAACCTTCGCAATTCCCATCGCTCCTTGGCCACCCCCGCCAATGAAGGAAACGAAGGCATCCTTTGAATATCCGCTGCCGGCCCGGCCGGTTGACCACTTCGCAGTCCCTGTGCTTATGAAGTCGCAATTGCCGCTCTTGCCCATCAATTCGAAGGTGTCGGCCGTAACGTTCGTAATTTCGTAAAAACCGTTGGCAGCCGATTCAATGATTAAGCCTGGTAGCGGGGCAGTAACGTTTCCGTCCTCATCGACTTGGTCTTTGGCGTCATTGGTCTTTTTTCCCCTAGCTCCAAAAATCCGAACGACAAAACCGCTTCTCAACCCGTGACCAACGGAGGTCACTACGACGTTTGAACCGGCGACGGGGTTTGACATGGCGGAAATGGATTTTGAATCCATCGACAAGTCCTGTTGAGTAATGGAACCGGCGACTCCAGTTCCCGCCCGGGCTCTAATACGGGCTTTGATCGAAACGTCTTTGTTCGTGCCGTCATGCCAATAGGTGTGCCAAATTCCTTGGTTAAGGATCTCCACGTTGTCGGCGTCCTCCTGCGATGGATCGGAGAGCCATTTCTCCCCATTGGAGACGTTGTCGTCTATATTCTCGGCAGAAATCAAGTCCGAGAGCATGATATCCACGCCAAAAGGATTGTTCATGAGCAATCTCTTGCCCTCTTGAGGGATTTTGAAAAAAGTATTTTGCGTAAGCACGGTTCCGGACAGAACAATCGACAGAGGAGTAGTCCCCCGACGAGCGAGCATGAAGGATTCATCGGGATAAATAAGCGTTTCCGAAACGTCCGAACCGGAACCACCCACTTCCTTCCAGGATAGGCCATCGTGAAAATAGGGGTGATAATCACTGGAGGTTCCATCTTGTTGACTGGGAGGCTTGAGCAAGTAGACGTAATCGGCGACCGATGAATTTCCCTCGTTTAAAAACGTAGACTCGTATCCGAACAACGAGCCAATGGTCCACGCCTCGAAGATTTCGACCAAGGACTCGGCCTTGAAGACTTGGGAAAGATCGTCCCCGAGCGGATTTGCCAAAGTAATCGTATCTCCGGTATTGGACTGAATAAGATAAAATTTGCCCTCGGCGGGTGAGTCGCTCTCCGCGCATCGGATAAAGTGGAGTCCACCCTCGATCTTGATCTTCGGGGGCGTGGAGTAACCCTTGCCGGATTCCTCGACGTTCAAGCCAGTCACCAAGCCCGTACTTGCATTGATCTCGGAGGAAACGAAAGCCAATTCATAATCCACGGCGGAATCATTCCCTTCGGTCGGCAAATCAACGTATACCTTCGGAACGGAAAGGTAACCCGCGCCGGAAAAAGTGCGGTTAACTTGGGAAACCGATTGATTTCCGTCCAGGGTAGAAGTCGCTCGGGCTTTTTGGGTAGCAAGCATTCCTTGACGAAAAGGAGCGCTGCTCTTCGAAGGATCGAGCAAATCGGGGACGCGATGGAAGGTGACGACGTTACCGGCGCTCTGCTTGACCTGTCCCCTGAAAACCGCTTCGCCCTTGAGACCCGAAGATGCAACCAGGTAACTCGGGGAAGACGATGTGCCGGCAGGCAAAGTCACGGACAAGGCCCCCGAAGGATCGGCAAGTTCTCCCGTAGAAGCAACCAAGGACACGAGTCCTGAAACCCCCAATAAGGCAACGAAGCCCAAATTTCCTACAAAAACCTTTGTCATGTTCTCTTCCGTATTACACCATGAATATGCTCGCCAATGAGCAAGAAGGCAAAGAGAAATTTACCCTTTTCAAGCAACTTTGGTTGCCAAGGTACCAAACTATCCATTTGAACAAGTTACAAATGTCCGGAATTCCCCTAAAACTAGCCGTAGCAGCTTATCTGACCGGACAGACACTCGTCGCATCCGGCGAGCAAAACATACTTCCCGCAGTAAGCTTCCGGGCCGCCATTCATCAGTACCTTGAAAAACAGCCTCGGGATCCATTTACCAGGATCAAAGCCGAACTTGAATCGGGAAGTCTTTCCTATGACGACCGAAAACCGCTTGGCTACCTGGAATCACTCCTCGGCAAACTCAAGATAAGCAAACATTCCCAGCAATTGGTCTTCTCCACCACGAGTTTGCAACTTAGCAGAATCTCCCCTCGTAATCCACGCGCCATCTATTTTAACGAAGACCTTTATTTGGGATACGTTCCGGGAGGGCAAATCGAGGTGATCGGCATCGATCCGGAAATTGGCGCCATCCCCTACATTTTCTCGCCTCCCGCCGGAAAGGAAAAATCCTGGCATCCCAAAGCAATACGCTCCAGAAGATGTATGAATTGCCATGCCAACTCAGATATCGGAGGTGTGCCCGGACTTCTGATCAGTTCCGTAATTCCGGGCCCCGGAGGAGGCTCGATCGATGCATTCAGGCAAACCGATACGGGGCATGCCATTCCGTACGATCTCAGGTTCGGTGGTTGGCATCTGACTGGGAATCATACTTTTCCCACGAGTTGGGCAAATTCGACCGGAGTCATGTCCAAGTCCATCGTCACCAAGATTTCCAATCCGCCGGGTACTTTTTTCAACTGGAACCGATACCTTGTTCCCGAGAGTGAGGTTATCGCCAACCTGGTGTTGGAACACCAAGTGGGATTTGTCAACCGATGCCTTGGGGCAACCTACCGGTTAAGAGAATTCTTTCTTCTTGAAGAATCCAAAGAGCCGGCGAAAAGAACGGTGCGGATTTCTCAAGAAGCGGTCCGAATCGTCGAATACG
>JABGWD010000364.1 GCA_018645725.1 Opitutia bacterium | reverse complement strand
TCGGGGTTCTTCATTTTGGGGTCGGGGTTCTCGACAAGGCCGATCCCTGGACGCGCATGTCCTACGCCGGACCGAACCAACCGGTCGCTCCCTTGGGCGATCCCTACGAGGCGTACCGTAAGCTCTACGGTAATGTCAGGGAAAAGAAGCAGGTGCGCTCCATCCTCGACGATCTCCAGTCCGACCTTTCCCAAGTGGCTGCCAAGTTATCCCCGAACGACCGTAAACTTCTTGTCGAGCACACCAAATTGGTCGACCGGATGGACAAGGAATTCTCGCACGCGGATCATCTCAAGGATCTGGCAGGGAAACCTCCGCAACTCGAGGAAGGGGTGGAAAACCTCAACGACAACCTGCCCACCCTCAGTCGGATGCAAATCGACCTGTTGGTCAATTCCTTCGTCAACGACTTCTCCCGCGTGGCCACCCTTCAATTCACCAAGTCCGTAGGCCAAGCCAAGATGAACTGGCTCGATATAGACGAACGCCATCACACCCTTTCACACGAGCCCGACAAGAACAAGGACGCCTACGAAAAGCTCATCAGGATCAATACCTGGTTCGCAGAAGAGCTCGCTTACCTTCTTAAAAAACTCGAATCCACTCCGGAACCCGGACATTCGGGCTCAATGCTCGACAATACCCTCGTGGTCTGGACAAACGAGCTGGGCAAGGGAAACACTCACACACTCAACGATATCCCATTCCTGCTTGCGGGCGGAGGGTTCGGTTTCAAAATGGGAAGATCTCTTTCCTGCTCAAACAGCCCTCATAACCGCTTCCTTCTGAACCTGGCTCATTCCGTCGGCCATCCGTTGAAAACCTTTGGCAACCCCAAGCTTTGCGAAGGCGGTCCCCTAAACCTCACCTAAAGAAACATGAACCACCTTACTTTCGCGATCGCCTTCTTCTTTTCCTTCACTCCGCTGCTTGTCGCGGAAAAAACGGATGGGTCATGGACCCCCCTCTTCGATGGCAAATCCACCGCAGGCTGGACTCCGCGGGCCAAAGTCGAGTTCTTCAAAGCCGACAAGGGAGAACTTCATCTCAATTCGAAAGTCAACGTGTGGGTCGTATCCGATCTGAAGATGGCTGATTTCGAGGTCGAGGCGGAGGTCAAGATTCCCCTCGACTACAAAGGCTTCAACTCGGGACTGGGATTCAGGCTAGTTGGAAAAACCGGGAAACCCAAGGGCTACCAGTGCGAAATCGACCAGTCCAAACCGGGTGGAGTTTACGGCATCGGAATGGGCGGTTGGCTCTACCCGGCAAAGGGCAAGGAAGCCGAATACAAGGAACGCTCGAAAGGCCTCTTCAAACCGAAAGAATGGAACAAGCTCAGGGTCGTCTGCAAGGGTTCGAGCATCAAGACTTTCGTCAATGGCAAGCTGGTGGCCGAAGTCGAACACAAGCAATCGCTCGAAGGGCATTTCGGAATTCAGCATCACGGCAAGGGCGGCACGGTCGCCTTCCGAAACTTGCGGGCCCGCAAGCTATAATCGTTTCCCCCGCTTGACCCAGTCGAACAAATACCAAAGGATAAGTTCATGAATCCACAACCTGGCTGCCTTCCCTTCGCATTGGGAATCCTTTTCCTGACTTCCGTCTTCTCCTTTTGGAGTTGCTCAAGTCAACCGGAGACTCCATCGGATGCAAATACAACCGAGACGGATATCTCTGACACAAAAACCACCGAAGCGGATACGAACAAGACAAGTTCTGCAATTTCGCCCTATCCGCTGGATTTTTGTCTGATCTCGGGAAACGACTTTGGGGAAGACCCTGACATGATCCCCTACGTCCACGTCTACGAGGGAACGACGATCAAATTCTGTTGCAAGCCCTGCCTGCCCAAGTTCGAGAAGAACCCTGAGCAGTATATGGCTGACTTGAATGAGGAAATCGAGGCCTTGGCCAAAGAGTCCAAGGAATAGGTTCGATCCCTCTACCTATTGGTAAGCTTTTGCCACCAATTTTGCTTGGGTGGACTTTGGATGGCCTTTTGGGTTTCCGGTGAAAGTTCGCTTTGGGGCAACCACGCATCGACCGCTTCCTTGTCCTGCCGGTACCAGTTCTGACCGACCTGTCGGACTGTCTTTTCCTGTAGCTTGGGTTCCGTAATGGCAACCGCCCATTCCATGGCTCCAGCCCCATCCTTGTTCGAAACCACCCGGGCATAGGTAGAAAGAACCGGGTCCAATCCAGGGCCTACCTCTTTTTCGTTTAGCCATTCACCGGCTGCCTGAGGATCTTTCTTGGCCCAATTTCCCATAATTCCTTCCACGCCCTCGTTACGGGCCTTTCCTTCCGGTAACTCCTCGAAATACCCCATGGCGGACTCGGGTTCAGTCTCACTCCATCGTTTGCCCAAGTTCTCGAAGGACTTGACGGCATACGGTTGATCGACGTGATCCTGGAGCCATTCGGCAACGGTTTCCGGGTTATCTCTGGAAACTTGGCGGCTTAAGTTTGCAAAAGCCGCCTCCTTCATTTTCTCGTCAGCAAGACCCTCAGCCCACCGGGTAGCCGGACCAAAGCCCTGCTTGGAGTACTCGTTGGAAAGGGTTCCTACCAACTTGCCTACGTCCTCGCCTGGCTCGAGACTCTCAACGTACTTGGAAGCGGCTTGCAAATCACGACTCGCCCAGCCTTTGACCAGCCCCATGTTGTATAATTTCGACATCCCCGCATTCTTCGGATCCTGAACCCACTCGCTTGCGGATACGGGATCCCGACTGGCCCAGCCTTCGATGACCCCAGTGGTGGCAAAACCCGCTCCCATCCCGGAAGCGCGCTTATTGCAGTACTCAATTGCTCCAGGCGCATCAAATTGACCCCATGCGTAAAGAAGCATCCGGTACTCCTGCATATGCTCAAAACCAAAGGGCATGGATTCATAAGCCTCCAGGACCTCGTCCAGGTTATCCTCGTTCAAGTTGGAAAGAGCCTCGGAAAATCCAGACAAACGGGCGATTGGATTGGACTCGGCACGGGCTTGCAAAAGAAGTTCGCGGATGGATCGAAATGTTGAAACCGGATTCTCCTCTCCCTCTTCGGTCAAACTCCCGGGAGGCAAGTCAGGCTGGAACAAAGCTTGCCTGCCCCGTTGCCCGAAAGATTGGATTTCCTCCTGCTGCTCGGCGATTTTTTTCAGGAGAACCCTTTCGTTCCCGGCACTTGAACCAGCCGACTTTCGGGACAAACCGGAATAGTAACCTCCCGAGAAGGCAATCAATGCCAAGACGGTGCAGCCAACTACGAGACCAAGGGAATTGCCTTTCTTCATTTTGCGCCTTTCTTCTTCATTTTCTCGATCGTGCCGTAAAGATGACCGCCCACTTTCCCGTGAGCCCAAGTTCCGGCATATTTGTCCCCGTCAATCACAACGTGAGCGCTGAACGTCCCGAGACCCGGGATATTCAAGTCCTTCATGCTGATAACCGGGACGTTTCCGACCCATTTTACGGGAAGGGGCATGGGTAAAACAACGTCCTTATTGCCGTACTTTACCCGGGCAGTAAAGATCCAGAGGTCTTCGTCCCCGAACTTCTGGACACTTTGTATTTCATAAGTTTCCTCCATCGGAGGTCGGTCCTTGCCCGACATGGTGAAGAAACCGGAAAACCTCACCCCGTTCATTTTATCGCGAAAGGCTGCAAACCTCGCTTCTTGGGTGTCCTCACCCCAAGCAAAGGGAGAAAAAGAGAGGCAAAGGAAAGTCAGGACAAACGGTATGGGGAACTTCATGGCAGAAACAACTGGATAAATTCATTCATATGAAAGTATACGTCTCGAACGGTTTATTGGTTACAAAAAAATTCCTCGATGACTCTCACAGGTTGATTTACCCGAAACATAAAAACAAATTCTGCCGATGCACGGATTATGCTTTATTCCCGCTTTGTCAATTGCAAGCCTCACTCCTCATTCCTACGTTCATTTTTCAAGTAAGGCAACCCCTGTCGAAAGCATTTCCGTGAAGGACCGTTCAAGATCGAATTCCTCTGCACCGTGTCCGAGGAAAAACTGGGATTGCACCCGACCAAGTGATCTAATCCTCATCTTCGCGGGTGAAACGCACGTGACGGATGTCGCGTTCCTTGCCCGTGTTCTCGGCCAGTGTTCCATAAAGCTCGGGACGCCGACTCCGAATCCAACGAACGCCCGTACACATCTTCCGCACTTCCGGGTCCAAGTCGGCCACGACCAGGTCGTCCCCCGCCTTCCAAGTCTCAGCCAATATGTCTCCGTAGGGATCCAAAATCATGGCATTGCCCGTGCGAACCTCATCATCGTCAAGGCCAACTCCATTGCTGAAGACAAGAAAGATTCCATTGTCATGAGCACGGGCGGGAAGCCACTTCAACAACCACTCGCGACCCTTGGGCCCCTTGAACTCCGACTCGACTGCTGCTGCATCTTCGGCTCGACGCTCCCAAAGATCCGGGTCGATGGCTCCCATGCAGCGTGGACTCGGAGTATCGCAACCCCCGGTCTGATGAGGAGCCAGCAAGACTTCCGCTCCCAGCAAAGCCGTAGCCCGTACGTTTTCACCCAGGTTGCAGTCATAGCAAATGAGAATACCGGCCTTGGTCCCGTCGGGAAGGTCGAAAACGGTATAATCGGAACCCGAGTCCATGTGTTCACTGATGAAAGTATGCAATTTGCGGTGGGAGACGGTTCGACCATCGGGCATGGCCACGACATAAGTGTTGTACAACTTTCCATCTTTCCCACGCTCGATGAGTCCCGCCCCAATCGAAATTCCGTATTCGGAAGCAAGCGAAAGCAAAAAATCGGTGGACGGTCCTTCGGGAACGGGTTCGGCAAGGGCATCGATTTCCTCCCGGGACAAGTTCCTGACGTGCCAATATCCGGTGATGCACATCTCGGGGAACACCAACAGGTCGACCTTCTCGGCAACGGCCTTGGCCACAAAGGACCGGACGGTGGCTAGATTCGCCTCCTTGTCTCCGGGCACATGTTGAAACTGAACGGAGCCAGCTCGTAAATTGTTCATGAGGCTAGCTGAAACACAATGAGGAGTTCCATCAATAACAAAGAAACTTTACGACCGGCATTTTATCCCCGGCAAGAATAGGCAACGCAAGTGCCAAGGAAAGTTTCGGCGTAAGAAAGACCCGTGAAACGACGTTTTTCATTTGAAAGTACGCATCCCAATCAATCTTCGGGTTGCCTGATTCATAAATTCCCGAAGGCTTGGGAAGCTCGTTGATTTAAATACAAAATACCAATAGTTTTTCGCTATGCAAAAATCATATCTCATCCCCGTGTTGCTAATTGCAAGCTTCACGGCCCGTTCAACTGCCCAAATTCAGAACGAAGCAACCTCGATCGAAAACATTTCCGCAAAGGATGGTTTCAAGGTCGAACTTCTCCACACCGTTCCCAAGGAAAAGCTAGGATCCTGGGTCAACCTTTGCGTGGACGACAAGAACCGCATCATCGCAAGCGATCAATTCGGTGGGCTTTACCGGTTCCCTGTCCCCAAGCAAGGAAAGAACTTGGATGAATCAACGATCGAAAAAGTTCCCGCTGATATCCGGGCGGCCAACGGTCTCCTTTGGGCATTCGGCGCCCTTTACGTCGCGGTGAACGATTACGAAAGAAAGATGGAAAGCGGGGTTTACAAACTGACCGATTCAAATGGGGACGACAAACTGGACAAGGTCGAGAAGCTTCGGGGCATGGAAGCCCGGGGCGACCACGGCGTGCACGCTCTCATTCTGAGCCCGGACAAGAAATCAATTTATTTGATCACCGGGAACAACACCACACCGACGGAAGCCCAAACCTCCCGCGTCCCGAGAGATTGGGGAGAAGACCACCTCCTCCCCCGCATGCCCGACGGGCGTGGACACAACCGGGGAAGACTGGCTCCCGCAGGGATCATTTACAAGATGTCGCCTGACGGCAAAGACTGGGAGATCGTATCTTCGGGCTATCGCAACATCTTCGACGGCGGCTTCAACCTCGACGGTGAGTTATTCACCTACGACGCCGATATGGAATACGATATCAACACCCCATGGTACCGGCCCACCCGGATCTGTCACGTCACAAGTGGCTCGATGTACGGTTGGCGGAACGGAACCGGCAAGCGGCCGGAGTTTTATCCTGACACCCTGCCGGCCGTGATCAACGTAGGGCCGGGATCTCCCACCGGCGTGACCTTTGGGTACGGAGCCAAGTTTCCCCACAAGTATCAAAAGGCAATCTACCTTCTCGATTGGAGTTGGGGGAAAATTTACGCCGTACACATGCAGCGCGACGGATCGAGCTACAAGGGCACCAAGGAAACTTTCATAACGGGAAGTCCCCTGCCGGTTGCCGATGCCATCATTCACCCGGGTGACGGAGCCATGTACTTTGTCATCGGAGGGCGCAAGGTCCAGTCCGGGCTATATCGAGTAACCTACTCCGGAAAGGAGTCCACAAAACCTTATGTCCACAAAACGAAGGCAAACGACCTGACCGTTCTGCGACGCCAACTGGAGAAGTTGCACGTCGACTCAAACCCCAAGGCCCTGGACTTGGCTTGGCCCCATGTCGATCATGCCGACAGGTTCGTCCGATGGGCCGCCCTAATGGCAGTTCAACGCTTGCCAGTCAAGCAATGGTCTTCGAGAGCCCTCAAGGAAAAAGATAACGGCAAACGGGTAAATCTGCTCCTCTCGTTGGCCAAGGCTTCCGGAATCGATCCCTTTCACCGCAAGCCGACGGATCCACCGGTAGATTCGAAGATGGGCAAAAAAATCATAAATTCTCTCCTGCAAATCAAATGGGACAAACTCAATGGCGAAGAGCAACTCGCCTTGGTCAGAGCCTACCAGGTTGCCATGGTCCGATTTGGAAAACCCGAAAAGCAATCCGCTCAAAAGATCATCAGCCAACTGGATCCACGATTTCCTGACGAACGTTTCGAAATGAACTGGTTGCTTTGCGAAACGCTTTCTTTTCTGGAAGCGCCTTCCGTCGCTGAAAAAGGAATCGCCCTTCTCATGGATGCACCCACCCAAGAAGAGCAGATGGAATATGCCCGGTCCCTGAG
>JABGWD010000363.1 GCA_018645725.1 Opitutia bacterium | reverse complement strand
TCCTCACTTCCTCGGATTCCGCTATCCACTTCTCAAGTTTGGCCTTCCTGGAGGGTGACAGGTTATTTTCGACCAAGCCATCCAACAGCTCGTGCAACTCCAAGGTTTCCTCGTCCGTCAGGCTCATCTTACTTGCTCCGCTGAAACTTCAAAGGACACGCAATCAAAAAGTGCCTTGCGTATCCGAGTAAGAGCTTTGTAGGCCCCCTGAATGGTTCTTCCGCACGCTTGGGCGGCGGCGGTAACGTTTTTCCCCGACTCGTACCTAGTCAAAACCATCCTGCGGTCCCGATCATTGAGTTTTTCAAGACAACGGGTGAGAGCGCCGTGCCGATGATCGAGCTCCTCTTCCATTTCTCCCCGGGTTTCTGATATAACGTCCACGACCTCCTGATTGAAAACCACTTTGGAAGTGGCAAATTTCTTTCGCGCGGCCCGAACCTTCCAATAAGCGATCTGACAAGCCCAAGAATAAAAATTCGTTCCGATCTCAAAATCCTTGAATTTCTCGCAAATCGTCACGCTGGCCTCCTGCAGAATATCCTCGGCATCGCTCCGGGAAGGCACAAGAGTATGGATGTAGGCAAAAATCCTCCGCTGATAGGTCATCATCAGCTGAACCAACTCGGATGATCGATCTGTGGATGGAGGGTTCATGAAGGCATAAAAGAAGAAATCAAGCGGCTTGCCTTATCTTGCGGCTCGCGACTTTTTTCTTCTTTTCTTTTTTCTCGAATTGCTCGAATTTGTCGAGCCCCCGGCGGGTTACTTCCTTCAAAGCTTTGTCGAGACTTTTCGAGGCGAGTCTGATCGACTTGGACTTGGCCCGGACGTTATTGCCTTCGGGCATTTCGGTCATGCGATAATAAATAGTTCCCCCGGGCGATTGAGTAAGGCGGGACGTCAGTTGAACGTTTTGCTTTCTGCGACGCTTGATCCGCTTGACGCTGTTGGGCGGATGATTTTCAGATCCCGCACTGTCATCCCTGGCCAACTCACCATCGGCTTCTTCCAAAAGGCGTTCGAGAGTATTATCGTCGAGGTATTTGTGGCCCAAGTCATTACAGGCGAAATCCTCGTCATAGCTAACTTCCTCGTGCGGATCATCCACTGTCATTATCTTGTGGGCTGCCCCCAATACTCCCTTGAAGTCCTTCCAAAACCATTGCACGGCCTTTTGAACGGCCTTTTTACGACTGTTCCCATAAATTGATTTCTTTGCGATGAACGTTCTGTCGGGGCCTAACCTAGCCTCTATGAGGTATTTGTTATCGTAAATAAGGCGGAAGTAATCTTCGTATGAAATGCTAAGGCTGATTTCATACTTTAGGAAGTCGTTGACTTTCATCATGGCTGGATCTCCTTTCGGGCGTTAATGGATTAAAACAAGGTTCATAACCCAAATAGCCCGCATTCGCACCCTTAGGACAACGAAAGATTACTTTTTACTCGAACATTTACATATCCAACTTCAAGATAACAACTTAAATGCCTTTCGCTTTATTCTGAAACAAGTGCCTGAATCTCCTTTTTCAAGCGACTACCGATATCCGGGGAGAATCCGACGTGCACGTGGCGGACCTTTCCTTCCTTGTCGATAATCACGGTTTGCGGAATACCTTCGACGTTAAAGTTTTTCCCCGCAACCGACCGCGGGTCGAGGGCCACGGAAAGGCTTTCCCATTTCTTTTGCTTCAGGAATTTCTTGATTTGCTTGGGTTTCTCGCCTTGGTTCACGGCAACGAAAGCAACCTTGTTCTTGGGAAAGGAGGAAGTCGCCTTCATCAATTCCGGCAAGGCCCGCACGCAGGGCCCACACCAAGTCGCCCAAAAGTCCAGGACAACCACTTTTCCCTTATGCTTGGACAGGTCGAAATCCGCTCCGTCCAAAAGCTTTGCCTTGACCGATGGAGCAGGCAAACCGACCAAAGAATCCGAATCTTTCTCAGGAACGGGAGACTCAGAACTTTCAGGTTCGCCAAGGCCTGCCATTCCGGCAAATTCATCCAAATCCGAGGAAAGAACCTCTACCTTGACCACGACGTTCTTTTCCAACGCCTGAGTCTTGATCCGATTGAGAATGGCAGGCGCCTGCCCCTCTTGAGATGCCGCCAGTTGGGCCATGCCCAGACCGCCTTGGGCAACGGTCCACAACCCGAGGGCGGATTGCGCATCCACACAGTTCACGCAAATCTCCAAACCCAACGTCTCCTTACGGAAACTGATTGCAATACCAAGCTCTCTGATTCCCTTGACCGCATTAGCCAAACCAGCCATCAGTGGGTTTTGTTGGTCGAAATTCATACCCGGTTGCGTCCAAACTGAAGGTGGCACCTTGACTGCAAAAGTGACCTGCCTGTCCTTGGCCAATACGTTCAAACAAGCAAAGGCCGGATCTAGCTTTCCCTCTTTATGATATGCCATGACTTGGGAAGGTATGCCAAAAGCCAAAACAGAACCCTTGTCTCCCGATTGAGCGCTCATGGATAGAAGCATGTCGGAATCGAAACTGGGATCGTCCATGAGCTCTTTCGGTACGGTCAGGTAAGTCGTCCCGTCCTTGCTTTTGCGGGTAGCTTCGACCTTCTTTCTCGCCTCGGGTCCTTCCCCTTCCTCGAGTTCTTTCATCATGAGGTTGATCAAGGCATCGAAATTAACTTTGCTCTTTGCCTTGGCAACGACCACAAAGCCAACCTCGGACCCCATCTTTGGGTCGCGCCCCTGAGCCTGGGCCGCCATTACTTTTTCGACACCACTGGCCGAAATTTCGATGCTTTCCAAATCCTCGATCTTGAGTCCGGTGAGCTTGGTAAACTCCTGAAAATCCTCATCCTCGCCAGCTTGATCCATAAGCATCTGGGCTTGGGGGAATTTTTTCTCGAGAAGTTTCATGAATCCGCTCTCGCGGATTGAGCTTATATCAACTCGAAAAGAAAAATCCTCGGGAGGCTGACCGAAAAGAAAGGCAAAGGGAGTCAGGCACAGAAGGAGTAGGGATAGGTAGCGCGAGTTCATGATTGGATGGGTTGGTTGGTTATGGAGATAGATTCTATGCTTTGAGTTAAATTCCTTGGGGGGTATTGCTATCTACAACAAGCAACTTCGTGAGGTTACGTCTTTTTTGTAGAGAACTAGTTAACGAGGGAAAGAAATTGCTGGTGCTTGTCAACCCAAGTACCTGTACACGTTGGTTTCGCGAGTTTCGAAGCCGAGAGACTGGTAAAGCTTGTTGGCGGCTTCCCTGGATGGGCGGGAGGTCAAGTCCACTGCCTTGGCACCCAGTTTTCGGGCCTGTTCCATGGCATGACGCATGAGAGCCTTACCCACCCCCTTGCCACGGGCTCCGTCATCAACCACGACGTCCTCCACCCAGGCCTTGGTCCCGGTCGGTATGCCAAAGACAACTAGGCTGAGCATGCCATGGATATGGTCACCCTCCTTGGCCAAATAGAGACGGGTGCATTCGGATGCAGCAAGCGCCTGCAGGCGATCGAGTGCAATCAATTGAGCCGAACCGGACAACTGGGGCAACAAATGGTTGACCGAGGAAAGAGTTTCCTCGTCCGCTTCGGTCAGTTCTGAGATTTCAATCATTGAGAAAGCTTGGTCAAAAAAATTGGCATTAAGATCCATCCTATCAAAGATTCGCAGGGAAAGGCTATTACAAAACGACGGATAAAACGGAATCCCCAGTGGAGGTATCCAAGATTACCCGCTGGCAGAGCAATAAATCCACGCTTGGATCCCCGAGCGCATGGTGGCCAAGGTTCTCCGGTAGTCATCGACTTCGTATTCGTCGGCTTTTTCAAGCTCGACTTGCGTAATCTCAAAGACCATGCCCGCCACGACGTCCGCAGGTTCTCCTGTCCGAACAAGAATGGGGTGCATGTCGGTACCGCTCTTCTCGATCACGGCTTGATCCGTGATCTTGAGTTTTTCGACCTTGTACCCGGGCAGTCCCTCCTTCGTCCCGGCAAGAATCCTTCCGAAAAGGGATTCCTGCACTTGGGGCAGTTGCAAGGTCCCGTATGAAAACAGCTTCTCCAAGTCTTGGTCCGATCAAATGTTTTTATGTGAACTCGGAGGGTATCGTCTGTTTCGATGACCAAGAAGCTTACTCGACCTTCAGTCCGATGCTTTGCGAATGGCTGTTGAACTCGGGGGCGTACATGCACTGCACGTTGGTCATGCCGGTCTGGTACTCTCCGCGGTGCTGGACCCGCACCGAATATTCGAAGACGTAGGTTCCCTTGGGCAAGTAATCCAAGTAGAAGTGCGAGGCCGTGTCTCGGGTAGACTCGTAATACCCCAGCCCGTCCTGATACTTGTAACGGGAAAGAACGTTCACCGGTTCGGTACCGCTTCCACGGTGATCCTTCATGTGAACGTACTCCATGTCCCGGTCGGTGCGCAGCTCGATCCGGACGACCAGTTCGTCCCCCACCGCAACCGGTCCGCGGACTGGTGAGATGACAGGACCCTTCTTGGTGTATTCCTTGACATAGAGGGCTTTCTTGATCTTCAAGGGGGTGCCCTCGTGGGGCGTAATCTTGGAAATGTCCTCCATGTATTGCCAATGGACGCTTCCCCAAGCCACTCCCTCGTCCACCTTGGTCACGGTCACCTTTCCAAAGTCCGGCTTGATCTCGGGACCAACGAAGCGTTTTTCGTAGAAACCGGTTCCGGCTTCCACCTTCTCGGGCTTAATCGGAGCCATGCCAGCAAGGGAGACCTTGACCAACTCGTCGGATGCGAGCAGGTCGCTCCCCCGTAGAACGAGGGCATAAACCGCATCAGCGGTCGCCTTGGTGGTCTTCCAGTCCTGAGTCTGCTTCTGCTTGAGCAACCAGACCTTGCAGTCCTCGACAGACTTCTGATCGTTCATTACCTCGTCAAAGGCTTCGATCATAACGGCCTGGGTCTCGATGGGAGCCCGGTGCCACCACCAGGACAACTCCTCGTCCCTCCAGAACATGCCCATCTCCTCATGACTCACCGAACGTTCTTTAAGCGAGCGCATGATGGCCTTGGGGGTATCCTTGTCCTTGCCAAAGCGCTGGAGCGCAAGAGCCACGTGCCCCTGCGACTGACGGTTGCCTAGTTCGAGCCAATATTTCTTGGCCTGTCCCAAATAGTAGTCCACGGCTTCCCGGGCATTGGGGTTGATCTTCTGTTGCTTGAGGAAGAAACTGCGCCCGTAAAGATAGAGGGCAATGGTGGAGGACATGTGATTATCCTCCTTCTTCCCGTGCTTGAGAACGTTGCGGTAGGACTTGTTGATCCAGTTGTCCAAACGGTTGAGGGATTTGATGGCAAGGGAAGGATCGATATCCACCCCAAGATGCCCCAACCGGCCGAAGCCCGTCGTGATGTAAAGGGTGATGTAGTCGTTCCCCCGGCCGCCCGGGAACCACGGCCAGGAACCATCGCCCAGTTGCATTTGCTTGAGCTTCTCGAAGGTCCGTCGTTCCTCGTCGTTAAGGCGGTTGTCATCAAAGAGAATCCCGACGTTGCGGCGGGCCTCGCTCTCGTCCTTGGCCTGGCGAATCCAAGGCGTTTCCATCAGAGCGACCGACTTCAAGTCCTCGTTCTTTTCCAAGGGACTGTCCAAAGTCTTGGTTCCCTTCCACTGATCGAACACCCGGCGGATCTTGGGGTCGGAATTGGCGATCTCGCGGGCTAGAGAGTTGGCATAGAGACGGTTGAAGGTTTGCTCGGAACATTCATGAGGAAACTCCATTAGGTAGGGCAAAGCCATCACCGCATACCAGGATGGATTGGAAACCATCTGGACGGTAAAGTTCTTGTGCTGAAGGGTCTTGGAATTGCCCGAGGCCAACAACTTGGCGAAGGTGAACTTCTTGGTCTGGGCCCCGCGAATGGGCAGGGGCATCGACTCGGTCACGAAGATCCGGCGAGAAAGAACGGGCAGGTAGCCCTCCTCGCCATCGGAAATCTTGCCCGTTCCACCGATTGCCTTGTAGGTCAGGACACCCATGTCGTCGGGAACGGAT
>JABGWD010000043.1 GCA_018645725.1 Opitutia bacterium | reverse complement strand
GAAATATTCAACCTTGCAGGAAACAAGACCCACTTCGGGGTTTTTCTCCATGAAGCCGACTTGAGCACGAAGACGTTCCGGGAGCATTCGGTCGTCGGCATCCATTCTTGCGACAAAGGGCGCCACCGAATGCATTGTTCCTAGGTTCAATGCCGGGACAAGCCCTTTGGGGATGGATTTCATTGGCTTAATGCGACTGTCTTTGGACGCATATCCGCGAACTATCTTTTCCGAGTTGTCCGAAGAATGGTCGTTTACGGCTAGCAGTTCCCAGTCTTTGAGGTACTGTCCTTGAATGGACTTCAGGCATTCGTCAAGAGTCTCTCCGGAATCACGGTAAGGAAGTACGATTGATGCGGAGGCAGTCATCCTTTCCGCCTGACCTTCAGTCGTTTGCCGAAATTTGCCGGATTGCTTCGTAGGATGCGATTCCCACCGAGACCGCTAGGTTAAGTGACCGCAAACCGTTGTTTCTTTTTGGAATCATCAACCTTCGCCCGCCCGCCCAATCATGAACTTCTTGCGGGATGCCTTTCCCTTCGTTGCCGAACAGCAATCCGTCTCCTGTACGGAATGAAGCATCCCAAAAGGATTTGTCCGCGTGCGTTGTGAAGAGATATATGTTTTGGGGGCGGTCTTCGGAACGGATGAAACTCGACCAGTCCTCGTGTTCGACCAAATCCAGAGATTTCCAATAATCCATCCCTGCGCGCCTGAGGTTTTTGTCCGAAATCTCGAAACCCAAGGGGTGAATCAAGTGGAGTCGGCAATCGGCAAAGGCGCATATCCTGCCAATGTTTCCGGTGTTTTGCGGTATCTCCGGACAATACAGGATGATTTCGATCATCGCTTCATTGAATTCTTCAATGCTTGGTCTGCTTCCCGTTGAGCCACCCGTTTCTTCAGATCCTGTCTTTTGTCCCGTTGGTTTTTTCCCGTTCCCACGGCGATCTGGCATTTTATCAGGGCATCCTTGAAGTAGATCCTCAAAGGAACCAAGGCTTTTCCTGCAGCTTCAACTTCAGTTTTGAGCTTTGACAGTTCCCTTCGCTTAAGGAGGAGTTTCCTCGGGCGTTGCGGTGGGTGGTTGTCCTCCCCGCCATGTTCGTATTCTGCGATATGGGCATTGAAGAGAAAAAGCTCTTCCTTCACGAACCTGGCGAATGATTCGGATATTTGGGCGTTGCCTGAACGGATGGACTTTACCTCAGTTCCACTCAGGACGATACCCGCTTCAAATTTCTCGCCCAAAAGGTATTTGTGCCGTGCCTTGGAGTTTGTAAGGACGGGCAGGGAATCTTGCTTTTTTCTTTTGGATGACACGGCTATGGGATTGTGTATCCCAAAACCGGACGTGAAAACTTAGCTTTTGGGGGGACGATCAAAAAAATCACTCATCCGCGTCGTCATCTTCCCATTCCTGATAGGAAATCTTTCCTTCGATGATCTCGCGCAGGGCGATATCTTCGGGCTCGAGTTTCTCGAGAGATTCAACCAAAGGTTTGTTCCCAAACTTCAGCTGTTTGGAACGACGGGAAACCACGTTGATCAACGCGTTCGGGTCGGGAATGATAGCTTGGGCTTCTTTTAGGTATTCGTCTCTCACAGGCTTGGTTTTTTGAGTGTCGCGTAGAATGAAAGATTCGTAACAATAGAGATTATGCTCTTAATTGCAATTTATTTTTAGATCATGAAACAAGTAATCGGTATAGCCACAACAACCTGTCCGGACAAGAAAACGGCTTCGAACATAGTCGAATCTCTTTTGGCTGATGGATTGATTGCCTGTGGGCAAATCGAGGGTCCGATTGAATCAACGTACATTTGGAACGGAAAGCTGACCAAGGAACCCGAGTGGAGGATCCTGATGAAATTCGCCCCGAAGAAAACCCAGCAACTGGAGAGGGAGCTTATGAACCTACATCCTTACGAAATACCGCAATGGACGAATTGGGAAGCTACTGCGGGCGATGGATACCATGGTTGGGTACACAACCCGAATCCGCGGGACGAGGAGAATTAATCCTCGGGTTTCGTCTTGACTAGGGAGACCACCCGATCCCCTTCCTTCCATTGACCGCGCTTCTTGAGAAGTTCTACGCGTTCAAACCGCTTCAAAACGTTGCGTTTTTTACTGAGACCACCTGGTGGCTTGAAACTTGGATGTCTGCTCATAATCGGAATGAAAAATGAAGGATTCGAAAGATTTAGGCAAGTTCAAAGCGAGGAGGTTGCTCAGGCAGGGGCACCTGCAGGCTCACCGCCAGGGTTTACGTCGTCACCTTTTTCCTCCTCGGTATCCTTGGGGGTCGAAGATTCACCGGTTTCGACATCCTTGCCCTCGTCGGGCTTGGAGTTGATGATCGGGGAGAGTATTTTGCCGTGCTCAAGGATTTCATGGATGTGCTTGCCCTCGATTGTTTCGTATTCGAGCAAGGCTTCGGCAGAGGCATGGAGAGCCGAAGCGTGTTCTTCCAAAATGTTTTTTGCCCGGGTGAATTGTTCGTCGATGACGTTCTTGATGGCCAAATCTATTTTTTGAGCGGTTTCTTCACTGTAATTCTGAGCCCGTCCAAGCTCTTTGCCCAAAAATACCTGATCCTGCTTGTCACCGAATGAAATCATTCCGAGGTCACTCATCCCCCAGTCGCAGACCATGCTCCTTGCAATGCTCGTCGCCATCCTTATGTCACCTGCCGCTCCGCTGGTGACGTCGCCAATTTCGATTTCTTCGGCGGCACGACCTCCCATGGCACAGCAGATTTGGTTGAGGACTCTTGCCTTGCTGTGATTCAGGATATCCTTCTTCGGGGTGAACATGGTGCTGCCCAAACTTTGTCCGCGTGGAATAATGGTAACCTTGTGTATCGGTAGCAGTCCGTCGTCAATGACGGCTTGGACGATTGCATGGCCGGACTCATGATAGGCAATGATCTTGCGATCTTCATCGTCCATCACCCTTCTTCTTTCTCGGCCAAAGGAAATTTTTTCGCGAGCGTCGTCCAGATCTATTCTTTCGACTACTTTCTTTCTTCTTCGGGCGGCCATGAGGGCGCCTTCGTTGAGGAGATTCGCCAAGTCCGCGCCTGAAAAGCCTGCGGTGGCCCGGGCGAGCGAACTGAGCTCGACGTCTTCGCTGAGCTTTATTTTCTTGGCATGAACCTTGAGGATAGCTTCCCGTCCTTCAAGGTCCGGCAAGTCGATCATGACTTGGCGGTCGAACCGGCCCGGGCGCAAAAGAGCATTGTCCAAAACGTCGGGCCTGTTTGTTGCTGCGATAATAATTACCCCCTCGTGTCCGTCAAAGCCGTCCATCTCCACCAAAAGCGAGTTGAGCGTTTGCTCCCGCTCGTCGTTTCCTCCGCCAAGTCCGGCTCCCCGCTGACGGCCAACGGCATCTATCTCGTCTATGAATATAAGACAGGGTGCGCTTTTCCTTCCTTGCTCAAACATGTCCCTTACGCGGGCAGCCCCTACCCCAACGAACATCTCGACGAAATCCGATCCGCTTATGCTGAAAAACGGCACGTCCGCTTCCCCGGCAACTGCTTTGGCCAAAAGGGTTTTGCCGGTACCCGGGGGGCCAACCATGAGTACTCCTTTGGGGATTTTGCCCCCAATTTTGCGAAATCTCTTGGGTTCTCTGAGGAAGTCTACGATTTCCGATACTTCTTCCTTGGCTTCGTCGCAACCGGCGACGTCGGAGAACAAGATTTTCTCGTTCTCGCGGGTGAGCATTTTGGCTTTGCTCTTCCCGAAGTTCAGGGCACCCTTTCCCGCCATTCTGAGTTGGCGGACGAAAAGAAAATAAAGCAATCCGATAATGAGAAGAAACGGGAGAAGACTGAAGAGCAGATCCGTCCAGATCGTGCTGGATGGGGATTCGTTGAGACGATCTCCGAGGATATCCCTCAGTTCCTTGTACTCTGATTCGGTTACCCTGCCTTCCACTACGAAAGTCAGCGTTTTGTAATCGTCGCCGGATTGTGGATCGAAGGAAGGGTTGGTAAATTCACCGCTGATCACGTACCATTCTTCGCCCCCTTTGGGATTGCTTTGAATCGTTGCCAACTCGATGCGGTCTTCCTCCGCTGCCGTGAGCAGTTGATCTATCGTGTCAAGGCCGCCTACGGCAGTTGTTTGAGTGCCGGACTGAGAAACGACCAAGCCAACGATTGCAGCTAGTATCGCCAACCAAATAAGCAGGATCTTTGGCTGGAAGCTTCGCGTTGGTTCCTCAGGGGGAGTCGGGGGCTTGTTTTCCACAACCTACAATAATGTCGCAGAGTGCCCGTAAGTCAAATGGATTACCATCTTCTCACTACCTTGAACACGATGACTTTCGGCCGGCGGAAGACCGGGAATCCAAATTATTTCCCCCGCTGAATTCATGATCAATGGAATTGAGTCCCTGTTGGCCGAATCGAGCTTTCTGTCGATCATCCAGTTTTTCACTTTTTTCTTTCCGGGTGCCCCGATCGGTCTATAAGCATCGCCAGGATGCCTGGTTCGGGCAAAGAAAACAAGAGGCGGACTTCCTTGCGTCGCGAAGAAGGCTTCCCGTGAGGCATCGACTTGACCGGAAAGAATCCGGCTGATCAGGTCAGGTGTTGTTTTCAAGGTAGTGAATCGGATGAAATTCTTGTCCGGCAGGTACAACGGCTGGTTTTGCGGAAATGCGCAAAGAGGCCACCCGGAAGCTTTCGGCTTGTCATTCTCCAAGACGAGAAGCCCTTTGCGCCTTCCGATTTTTGCATTGGGGGAGATTGACAAATTCAATTTCCCTCCGGAATCGATGCATTCGAGGATTTCCTCCATTTGGTTGGAGGTAATCGCAGCGGCGATCGATTCGCCGGAAAGCCAATCGTAAATGATCCTTCTCCTTATCGCCACGGGAACTTTGCTTAGCTCGATTGCGTCGATGCCCCCATCCTTGATGCAGTCAATTTGAGCGCGCTTGGCCCACTCGTCTACGGCATCTTCCTGCTCTTCCAGCAAATCTCTGCTTCTGCTCATGCCTCCGAGCAAGTCCCTGTCCACGTCATCCTTGAGCAACCTGAGTCCGTTCATTCGAATGCGGTTGCGAAGATAAGCGGAGGACTGATTGGTGCAGTCCTCCCGCCAAGGCATCTTGACCTCAGCAAGACTGGAGCGGATATCCTCTCGATTGATGGTAATGAATGGCCTGACGATATGAACTTCGCCATGTTTATGGACGGGGCGTGGAGCGCAAAGCCCCTGCGGGCTTGATCCCCGAGAAAGTCTCCAAATGATGGTTTCCGCCACGTCATCCTGGTTGTGGCCTTGGATCATCAGGTCTGTTTTGCTCCGTTGGCAAAACTCGATGAATGAGTTTAACCTCTCGTTTCTGAGGGTGCCTTCGTCTTTCTTCGAGAGCGAACCCGCAGAGCGATAGGTCGAGCACTGCAAATCAAGTCGTTCCGCCAACTGGGCGACGAAATTCTCATCGTCATCGGAATCCGGTCTTAACCGGTGGTTGAAATGAAGAACATGGATGCTTTCGCGGCATTGAGCGAATGCGGCATGGATCATCAATAGGGCAAAGGTCGAATCAGCGCCACCCGAACAGGCTACGGCAATTTTCCCATCCCCCGTATCTTTTATGGCGCGACTGGCTCTGCCATGCCAACGTTCCAGCGGAAAACTTGCGAGCAGCTTATTGGAGAGGGCACGTAATTCTGCCTCTGAAGGCAACTGTTCGGTCACTTGAAAAAAGGGCTCCTCAGGGCCCAATGAATTCCTGGGGGAACCATTTGCGCAAACATTCCGGGATCTTTACGCGACCATCCGCTTGCAAGTGATTTTCAAGAATGCCGGCCAAGACACGGGGGATAGCCAAAGCCGAACCGTTAAGGGTGTGGACGGGTTGCGGTTTGCCATCGGGTCCACGGAAACGGATGTTCGCCCTGCGGGCTTGGAAGTCCGTAAAATTACTGCAACTGGAAACCTCAAGCCATCTTTTCTGACCAGCAGCCCACACCTCGAGATCAAACTGCTTGGAGTGCGGAAAGCCTATGTCGCCGGAGCAAATCAACAGGACCCGGTAGGGAAGTTCGAGCTTTTGAAGCAACCCTTCGGCATCAATCCGGAGGGATTCGAGTTCTTCAAAGCTGTGATCCGGGTGTACCCACTTGACTAGCTCGACCTTGTCGAATTGGTGCAGGCGGTTGAGCCCGCGAACGTCCTTGCCCCAGCTTCCCGCTTCCCTTCGAAAACAGGGCGTATAGGCAACCCGCTTGAGAGGCAAATCTTCGGCGGGAAGAATTTCATCGCGGAAAAAATTAGTTACGGGTACTTCAGCCGTTGGAATCAGGTAGATATCCTCATTCGTATCGACGTACATCTGGCCTTCCTTGTCCGGCAATTGACCGGTCGCGGTGGCGCTCGCTGCATTTACCACGATCGGAGAGTGCACCTCCTGGTAGCCGTTGGTTCCTGCTTCTTCCAGGAAAAAATTGATCAAGGCTCGCACGAGCTGAGACATTTCGCCTACGTAAAAAGGGAAGCCGGCTCCGGCAACCTTTACGCCACGGGGAAAATCGATCATCTTGCCGAACCAGGGAATATCGTAATGGGGTATGGCATGAGGGAAATCTCCCTCGACTTCCCCCCATGTGGAGACCACTTGATTGTCGGCCTCCGAGTTACCATCCGGCACGGATTCGTGGGGGATATTGGGAATGGAAAGAAAGGCCTCCTGAAAGCGGTCGTCCGCCTGCTTGGCGACTGCTTCAAGTTCCTTCACTTCGGCGGCGACTTCTTTCATTCGAGACACCTTTTCAAGGAATTCGAGTGATCCCTTTTGCAGTTTCGACATTTCGTCGTTGGCGGCCTTTTGCCCTCCCCTCGCCTTCTCGGCGCTGGCAATGCATTCCCTTCGCTCGCGATCGAGTTCTGCAATCGAGTCCAAATCGCATTCAAACTTCTTGCGGGCGATTGCCGTCTTGAGTTCGGTAACTTCCTGTCTTAAGTGAGATATGTCGATCATGATGATTTGTTCGCTACTTGAAAGCCGTTGGTTTAGCAACTTAAGCCTCGTTCTGCAAAAGGAATTTAAGTATTCATCTTTCGGACAATGTTCAACCATTCAATGTGAATACTGAAAAATCAGTTGAAAGATGAAGAAGATCGGCTTGTTGCGATTATCCGCCCTCGGTGACGTCGTGCTCGTGGTACCACTCGTCAATGCCCTGCTCAAGGCTTTCCCTGATGCGGAGATTTCATGGATCACGACCAAGCCAACCGTGGACTTGCTTGGCCCGATAAAGCGAGTCAATTGGGTGGTTGTGGAGAAGCCGAAATCTTTGCGCTCAATCTCGAATAACCGAAAGACTCTTCGGGAATTGCGGTTCGATACACTATTGCTTCTGCAAGCCAGCTTCTCCGCCCATTTGGTAAGCATGCAAATCTCAGCCAAGCGCAAAATAGGTTTTGACCGAAGGAGGGGCAAGGATTTCCATCGTTTTTTCATCGACGAATCAATTCCTTGTGAAGATCAGCATTTCGTTGATGCCTATCTGGCGTTTGCCCGAAAAATCGGAGTTGTCGAACACAAGGTTTCATGGGCAGGAGTTTTTGCCAGTATGGACGTCGACTGGGCTAATCGGGAACTGCCCGAAGGTTTCCCTCGCGTTGGTATCGCAACGACTCCTAGCAAGAACGAAAGAAGATGGTCCGAAGAGGGTTACAAGCAAGTCATCGAGTATCTTGTTGCCAGAAACATTTTCGTTTTCCTTTTCGGAAGCAACGGCAAAGAAGAAGTCTCCTTCAATGCCAAGCTCGCTTCTTGTTTTTCCGGCAAGATCATAAACTTGACCGGCAAAACCACCCTCCCTCAATGGAGTGCCCTTATAAGCGAAATCAACTTGCTTGTTGCCCCGGACACCGGTTGCGTTCACGTGGCAAGAGCCTTGGGGACTCCGGTGGTAGGTCTTTACGCAGTGGCAAACCCTTCCTTGACGGGGCCTTACCGGGATCAAGGCTATTGCGTGAACAAATACGACGAAGCCGTCAACAAGTACTTGCCTGACTCAAAAGCAAAAGATTATCACCTGCGGGTTCATCATCCTGACGCCATGTCCCTCATTGATGCCGATGAAGTCATTCGGAAGATTGATCAAGCCCTGGAGGCACTGTCTTCATGAGGAGAGCATTTTTCCTCGTTTGGCAAACAACCCGACCCAACGTTCGTTCTCGTCTTGAAGTTATCTGATATTTACACCAAGGAGACTTTCCTGTTTACCTTTCACTACCGATGTTGACGAGTCTCCTTATCAAGTCGCTGGGGTTCATTTTCTCCCTGTTGCCTTACTCGTTTCTCGAGTTTGCCACCGAACTTCTTGGTTCTGTCTTCGTTTCGATCCCAAGTGGTCGTCGTCGCTTGCTCTTCTCCAACCTGAAGCATTCCTTTCCCGACTGGAGTCACGCAAAAGTCAAATCCGTTGCCCGGCAATCTTCGGCAAGGATGTTCGAAATGGGGTTTTTCTCGCTGACTTACCCCTTTCTGTCGAAAGACAAACTCAAAAGGACGATTCTCTATTCGAGGGAAGTCGAAGGTCAGCTCGAGGAATACAGAAGCGATGGCAAGCCATCGATCATTCTTTTGCCACATATATGCCTTTTCGAGACCATTGCCACTTCACCGTATTTCCGGCCTCATCGGGGAAAGCGGCTTGGCGCGATTTACCGTCCGAACCGGAACCCCGTGCTCGATCGTTGGATCAATCGAGCGAGATTGAAAATGGGCCTCAAGACTTTTGCCCGCAAATCCGGACTCCTCAAAGCAAGGGATCATTTGCGCCAGGGGAATTGGCTGGTGGTTTTGTTCGACCAAAATGCCGGAACAATGGGGGCGAAGGGAGTTTTTTTGGACCGCCTCTGCTCGATTTCCCCCTTGCCCGATCTGCTAGGAAAAACCCCGGGGGCGAAATGTGTCTATGCCTTTCCCAGACGGACTGCATTTTTTCAATCACAATTGGAACTAAGGACTGTTCCCCCGAGCCCGAAAGGTTTTTCGGCTGACGCGCACGGAATTCTCGAAGAAGACCTAAGGGGATGCCCCGACGGGCTTCCCGAGTGGTTGTGGTCGCACGGAAAATGGAAAACAAATGACATGCCTCACGAGTTTTTTCATTTGCAAAAAGGCAATAGGTCGAAAATCGCCCAATCACGCATCCCCCGGAAAACAAAGATCTGGATCAGAATGCCGAACTGGCTCGGAGACATCGTTATGGCTCTTCCCTTGGTTCGGGCAATTCGTTCAGGGCGTCCGGATGCATCCATCACCCTTCTTTGTAAAAAGCAATATGTCGACTTCCTGGAATCCTTGGGTTTGTCCGAGACAGTCCTTTGCTTGCCCAAAGAAAAAGGGTTTGGATATTTCAGTTCTGCTCTTAAATGGAGAAAGAATTATCCGGATACCATGCTCGTCTTGACGAATTCTTTGAGAGGTGACCTGGAAGCCTTTCTGATTGGAGCAAAATTACGGATTGGAATGGTAAGGGAATACTGGCGACCACTTCTAAACGCGATTTGGAAAGTCCCAAAGAAAGCTGACTCTTGGCATCAGACCAAGATCTGGGGAGGCCTTGTCAGGCATTTTGGATTAAGGGAATTGATCGATTTCTCGCCATTGAATGATCAGTCCAAGCGAGCAAAGCATAATAAACAAACAATTTGTTTTGCACCGGGGTCCTCAAATACTCCCGAAAAGAGATGGCCTGTCGAAAACTGGATTGAACTTATTAATATAATGGTAGAAAAGCACCCTGCATGTAACTTCAAACTGATCGGCACCTCAAAAGATTCAGAGATATGCCGAGAGATAGAAAAAAATCTTAATTCTCGTGAAATTGAAAATTGCTCCGGAAAGACAAGCATAATCCAATTATGCGAACTTTTCCAT